>PLXR01000120.1 GCA_003151495.1 Opitutaceae bacterium | reverse complement strand
GGGGTGCGGATCTCATGGCTCATGTTCGCTAGGAACTCGCTCTTGGTCCGCGAGGACTCGAGCGCGGCGTCCCTGGCCCGTGCCAGCTCCTTCTCGGCTTCCTCGATCCGGGTGATGTCCACGATGACGCCCACGAGGTTCCATTCCTCGGTACCCACCCGGTCGATCGCCACGTGCTCGTGCAGGCAGAAGGTCTTTTCCCCGACGACCACGTGGAACTCCTGGTCGTAGTCCTGCTTGCCGGCGATCATCGCCTGCCGCGACGAGTTCCCTATCTGGCCCCACTCGGGGATCATGTCCTCGGTCCAGAGGGTCGACTGGCCCGGCGCGCATTCCTTGCCGAAGATCCTCTTGAAGAGGACCGACGGGGGCAGGAACATGTTCCAGCTCTGCTCGTGTCCGGGATCCCCCACGACAGAGGCCTGCCAGAGCAGGCAGTCGGCGCCCTTCAGGATCTTCGTGATATTCTCCTCGGACTTCCGGTGGGCCTCCTCGGCCTCCTGGCGCTCCGACACGTCGACGACGACCCCTGCGAGGGTCCACTCGTTCGGCCCCTCCCGTTGGATGGTGACCTCCTCGCTCAGCCAGTGCACCTTGTCGTCGCCGATGATCCGGAACTCCTGCCGGTATCCCGGCAGGCCTTTGATCAGCGCGTCGGCCGAGGCCTTCTTCGTCCTCTCGTTGTCCGGCGCCTGGGAATCCTCCCAGAGCCCGCCCCTTTCCCGCTCCCTGGCCAGCTTGTAGATCGAGTTGTCGTGGAGGTTCTGGGGGGTCTTGATCGTCCAGTTGAAACTCGAGCCCTCCCGGGTGACCTTCCCCCACCACAACAGGATGTTGGAGCGGTCCAGCGTGTTCAGGAGGAGCTTGTAGCTCCCGTACCCTTCGATCCCTTCGCCCGCGGCCCCGCGGCTCCGGCCCCGGGGCCTCGCGAGGAGCCTGTAGGCGAGCGCCCCAGCGACCAATCCGAGGAACGCAATGCCCGCGAGGTCACCGGACTGGGTCGTCAGGAACGCTAGGGACATGCTGGGGTGGGGTTGCTAGGCTGATGGCGGCGAGGCGGCTCAAGAGGAGGGCTGAGGCCGGCGGGCCAAATCCCTGCGGCAGCGATGGGAGAAAACCTTCCCGCGGGCCCCCTGTCAACGGCTCTCGCCTCCGGGGTCACGCTGACGGCCCGAGCACCGCGCGAACGGCCTGAAGGAGGATCCGGGGAGTGTACGGCTTGTTCAGCACGTGCCGGTCCATTCCCCCGGCGGACATCCCGGCGACCGTCTCGCGGTTGTAGCCCGTGGTGAGGATGACCTTGAGCGAGGGCTTCTCGGCCGTGAACCGCTCGCCGAGCTGCGGCCCCGACAGCTCGCCGGGCAGCACGACGTCGGCCAGCAGGAGGTCTATGCGCGCGGAGTGCCACCTCCACACCTCGAGCGCGCTTTCCCCGGACTTTGCCTGCAGGAGCGTGTAGCCGTCCTGCTGGAGCACCGCGGCCGCGAACTCGCGGACGTTCGCCTCATCCTCGACCAGCAGGATGGTGGCCTTGCGGGCCTTCCCCCCCTTGCCGGGCTCCGGCACCCGGGGGGCCTCGATCTCGGCGCGGGTCAGGGGAAGGACGAGGCGGAAGGCCGTGCCCGCCCCGACCTTGGTCTCCACCTCGATCCATCCCCCGTGCCGCTGCATGATGTCCCTTGCGGTCGCCAGGCCTAGGCCGGTGCCGCGCCCCTCTCCCTTTGTCGTGAAGAAGGGCTCGAAGATCCTCGGGAGCGCCGCCTCGGGAATCCCGCAACCCGTGTCCCGCATGGAGATGAAGGCGAACTCGCCCTGCGGCGGCGGGCCCGGCGCGGGGCCGCCCCCTTTCCCGGAGATCCCGACCCTTATGTCCAGGCGGCCCCCCCGGGGCATCGCGTCGCGGGCGTTCACGGCAACGTTCACGACGGCCTGCTCGAGCATCCCGATGTCGACGCTGCACCGCGGCTGCTCGGGCGCAGCCTCGAACCCGAGGACGACCGTCTCCCCGAGGAGGCGCCTGAGCATCCCCACCATGATCTCGACCTCGGTATTGAGGTCCACGACCTCCCTCATGGGTTCGCGCTTCCGGCTGAAGAGCATGAGCTGGCGGACGAGGCCCGTGGCCTGACGGCTTGCCGTGAAGACCCGCTTCAGGGCCTCGGACGAGGCGGGCGGAAGGTCCTCCTTGTCGATCAGCATGCTCACGTACCCCGAGATGATCGTGAGCAGGTTGTTGAAATCGTGCGCCATCCCTCCGGCGAGCTTCCCGACGAGCTCCATCTTCTGGTCCTGGAGCAGGTCCGGCTGGGCCGCCCGCACCCCGGCGGGGGCGCATGCCCCGCCCATGATCCCGCGCACAACCCCCGGCAGGCGCTCCAGCCTGTCCTTGTGGACAAAGTCGGCGCAGCCGCGCCTCACCGACTCGACCGCGGCCTCCTCCCCGACCGAGCCCGAGACGATGACGAAGGGGACCCCGGGCAGGAGCCGACGCGTGGCCTCGAGGGCGGCCGGGCCGCCGAATCCCGGCACGGAATAATCCGCCAGGACAAGGTCCACTTTGCCCCTCCCGAGCGCCGCCTCGAATTCCTCCCGGTTCGACGCGCGCTCGAGGATCAGCTCGATCCCCGCCGATGAGATCGCGCTCCGGATCCTCTCATGGTCGCCCGCATCGGCTTCCAGGTTGAGGACTCGCAGGGGTTCGCGGTTCATTGAGGTTGCCGGGGCGCCCGCTCGGCCCGGCGAGAATCCGCAGGGGCCCGGGGGGGGAGCGGCGGGGAGGGGAGGGTGGGCGGCGGCTCCATGTTAGGCAAGGTTAACTGCCCGCGGGGCGGAGGCGCAGGAGCGCGTAGAGCCCGAACGCGATGAGCGTCGCCCCGGAGACGCGGTTCACGGCCGTCATCCAGGCCGTGCCGAGGCGCGACCTAAGCGTCCCGACTCCGGCGCTCAGGATGAGCCACCAGAGCGCGGACCCGAGGAAGACGCCCGCGACCAGGGAGGCGGCGGCCATGTAGTCGACGGAGGCGCCCAGGCCGAAGGCGGCAAAGACGACGGTGAACGAGAGGATCGTGGCCGGGTTGGCCAGGGTCAGGAGAAACGTCGACGCGTACACCGCGGGCAGGCCGCCGCCCCTCTCCGGCGCCGCATCCGCGGCGGGGCTGCTCAGGAGCGTCCTCAGGCCCAGGTAGCAGAGGAACAGCCCCCCGATCAGCCCGAGCCAGAACTGCCGGCTGACCAGGAAGCCCGAGACTGCGGTGAGACCGAAGCCCGCGACGCTGCCATAGGCGGCGTCGGCGGTCGCGGCGCCCATGCCGGCCGTGAAACCCGCCCACGGCCCGTCCCTCAGCGAACGGCGGATGCACAGGACCCCGATCGGCCCGACGGGCGCGGCGATCGAGAGGCCGATCAGGATCCCCTTCAGGATGAAGGCCGGGTTCATTTCCCAAGAGCTTTGCTTTGGGGGCGCCCGGAACGTCAAACGAATTGACGCGGTCCCCGCGGCCCCGCGATTTTAGGCTCCCCCTCGGAAGGCCGCGGGGCCATCCTGTTACATGGAAAAACGCCCCTTTGCAGAGCTCGGTGTATCCCAGGAGATACTGAAGGCCGTCCACAAGCTCGGCTACGAGGAGGCCTCCCCGATCCAGACGGCGGTGATCCCCGCGGCCATGGCGGGCAGGGACGTCGTCGGGCAGTCGGCAACGGGCTCGGGAAAGACGGCCGCGTTCGCCATCCCGGCGATCGAGATGGCCAAGGCCCAGGTGCACAAGGTGCAGGTCCTCATCCTCTGCCCGACCCGCGAGCTCGCCGTGCAGGTTGCCGAGGAGACGGGCAAGCTGCTGCTCTTCAAGCGCGGGCTGCATGTGGTCCCGATCTACGGGGGGCAGTCCTACGACCGGCAGTTCCGGGCGCTTGAGTCGGGGGTCCAGATCGTGATCGGCACGCCGGGCAGGGTCATGGACCACATGGAGCGGGGGACGCTCAAGCTGGACGGGCTGCGCATGGTCGTTCTCGACGAGGCGGACCGCATGCTCGACATGGGCTTCCGGGACGACATCGAGCACATCCTCTCGCGGGTGCCGCCCGAGCGCCAGCTGCTGTTCTTCTCCGCGACGATGCCCCGCGCGATCCAGGACCTGATCGGCCGCTACTCGCGCGACCCCGCCTGGGTGAAGATCGAGTCGCACGCCCACAACGCACCCCAGGTCGACCAGGTCTACTACGAGGTGGACCGCCGCTCCAAGCTCGAGGTGCTTACCCGGCTCATCGACATCAACGACTTTCGCTACGGGCTGATCTTCTGCAGCACGAAGATCATGGTCGACGAGCTCGACCAGCAGCTCCATGCGAGGGGATACGCCACCGACCGCCTCCACGGCGACCTGAGTCAGATGCAGCGCACCCGGGTCATGGAGAAGTTCCGGAAGCGGGCCTTTGAGTTCCTCGTGGCGACGGACGTCGCGGCGCGGGGGCTGGACGTCGACGACCTCGAGGTGGTCTTCAACTTCGACCTGCCCAACGACGCCGAGGACTACACGCACCGCATAGGGCGCACGGCGAGGGCGGGGAAGTCGGGCCGGGCGGTCACCTTCGTCTCGGGCCGCGAGCTCTACAGGCTCCAGAGCATGGTCCGGTTCGCCAACCTGAAGATCAGGCGCGAGACCGCCCCCTCGCTCGTCCAGGTCGACGAGGCCCGGGCGAACCTATTCTTCGAGAAGGTCCGCGGCGTGATCGACGCCGGCAAGTTCGAGCGGCAGGACAGGGTGGTCGACCGGCTGCTCGAGGAGGGTTACTCGAGCACGGACATCTGCTCGGCCCTCATCCAGCTTCTGAAGGGGGGGTCTCCCCCGGGTCCGCCTCCCGGGCCGGCCCCGGCATCCCCCGAAAGGAAGGCGCCGGCCGAGAGGAAGGCGCCCGCGAAGGAACCCGCGGCCGAGGATCCCGAGCCGGAGGAGCGCTCCGAGCCGGAGCCCCCTCCCACCCGCCGCACCGGCAGGGAGGCCGGAATGACGACCCTATTCATGAACGCCGGGCGAAAGCACCTGGTGACCACCGGGGAGATTGTGGGCAAGATCACCGGGGTCACCCGCCTCACCGCCGAGGTCGTGGGCGCCATCGACATCCACCAGAGGCACTCGCTCGTGGACGTGGCCGAGGAGCACGCGGAGCTCATCGCCAGGAAGCTGTCCGGGATCCGGATCCGGGGGCACTCGCTCAAGCTCAGCCTCGCGACGACCGACGAGAAGGCGCTCGACTGAGGCGGCACCCGGGCGTTTGACAAGCGCCGCCCCGCGATCCGTTATGCTCATCCCATGAGCTTAGCGCTGGAACCCCGGGCCATGATCGCGGCGGCATTGTTCCTCGGGGGCCTGTCGGCCCCGGGACTCGGGGCCGGGGAGTCGAGGGGCTTCCTCCTCGTGGCCAACAAGGGCGGCCAGACCCTGTCCATCGTCGACGCCGCCAGGGAGATCCAGGTCGCAGCGGTCCCGGAGGACGGGAACACCGGCCACGAGGTCGCCGTGTCGCCTGACGGCCTGCGCGCGTTTGTCCCGATCTACGGCAACTCCGGCGTGGGCAAGGCCGGTTCGGACGGGAGACTGATCCGCGTGATCGACCTGAAGCGGCGGGCGATCGTGGGGACGGTTGACTTCGGCCGGGGCATCCGCCCGCACCGCCCCGTGTTCGGCCCGAGGAACGGGCTGCTCTACGTCACCACCGAGCTTTCCGACTCGGTGACGATCATCGACCCGAGGACGCTGGCCATACTGGGCACCATCCCCACCGGGCACGACGAGTCGCACATGCTTGCGATCTCGAGCGACGGGCGGCGCGGCTACACGGCCAACGTCAAGTCAGGCACGGTCTCGGTCCTGGACCTGGAGAGGAAGTCGCTTGTCACCTCAATCGCCGTCGCGCCCGTCGTCCAGCGCATCGCGCTCTCCACCGATGACAGGTGGGCGTTCACAGCGGACCAGACCGCCCTGCGCCTCGCGGTCATAGACACCTCGGCCAACACGGTCCGAAGGTCGATCCCGCTCCCAGGGCTCGCGTTCGGGACGGCGCCAACCCCCGACGGCCGGTGGCTCCTCGTGGCAATGCCTGCGGTGAGCCTCGTGGGGGTCGTTGACCTGGCTTCCATGAGGGTCGTGCGCACGATCGGGGTTCCCAAGGCCCCGCAGGAGGTGCTCGTGCGACCCGACGGCCTGGTCGCCTATGTCTCCTGCGACTCGAGCGCCCAGGTCGCGGTCATAGACCTCGGGCGCTGGAGCGTCCGGAGGCTGATCGACGTGGGGCCGGTCGACGACGGCCTCGCCTGGGCCCCGTCCGAATAGGCCCGAGCTAGGTCTTGCCGAAATGGCGCGCGAATATCGCGCCGACCTGCCGGGCGGACTCGAAGTCCAGCTCCGTCAAGCCGCCCTTGGAGTGGGTGGAGAAGGCGAGGGTGACCTTGTTCCAGCGGATGTTGATGTCGGGGTGGTGGTCGTTCCTCTCGGCCCTCCTGGCCACCCGGTTCACGAAGTCGACCGCGGGCATGAACCCGGCGAACTCGAACTGCCGGCGGATCGTCTTCCCCCGCAGCGACCAATCGGGCACTGATTTGAGGTGAGACGCTACCTGGCCAGGGGACAGCTTTTTCATGGATTATTTGTTGAGGAGGTGGTCGGCCGCCAGGACGAGGAAGACGTAGTCCGAGGTGGCGTATCCGAGGCAGTACTCACCCTGCTGCCAGAGGAACGGCCATTCGAGGAGCTCCGGGAAATCCGGCCTGATGAGCGCCGTGCCCGAGGCGATCCCGCCCGGGATGTAGGACCAGTCGGCGCGGTTCATTCCGTAGGCGGGAATCATCGACTTCGCCCCCACGCCCGAGACGAAGGATGCCGTATTGGGCCCGGGATGGCAGCCCAGGATGAAGTCGATCGCATGCAGCATGTACGTCGCGGGGAAGATGTCGGGCGCGCCGACGTGCAGGAAATACTGCTCCACCCCGAACCTCTGGACGTCCCATCCGGCGCCCCATATCTCGGGCTCGTAGGGAATGCCGTAGGGGGTCTTCCTCTCGAGGACGTCGACCTCGGCCCGGTAGGCGACCAGGGACGCCCGGATCTTGGCCGTGTAGGCCTCGTCCTTGACGAGGCCGATGGCCCGCGCGCCGAGCCAGCCAAACCGCCCGGCGTTGGCGGCGGTCTTGTCGCCGAGCGCGATGATGGCGTCGGCGTACTTCCTGTCCCCCGTCGTCTGGTAGAGCTCTATCGCGGCCTCGAGGCGGGCGAGGGAACCCTCCGGCGCCTTGGCCCCGGCCCAGAGCTCGGTCGCAATGCGCAGGCAGTCCCTGGCCAGGGCGTCGTTGTAGCCGGCCAGGGCCCGGGAGGCGGCGGCGAGGCCGCCCGCGGTGTCGAGCTCGCGGCGGGGGTTCTCCTCGGTGAACACCCACCGGTCGTCCGCGGACCCCGGGGAGCCGAGGGGGGGAAGGTGGTCGATCTTCGGCTCGGACTGGTCGCCCGCGGTGGCTGCCTCCGCCAGCACCTTCATTGCGGTGCCATCGGCGTCGTGGAAGACGAGGTTGTCGGTCATGTTGCCGGCGTCGCCGAGCAGGGTGTACTGGTGGAGGGAGGCGTCCTGGATCCCGCGGTAGAGGCGCCCCAGCGCGTTGTAGCCGCCCACGACCGTGAGCACCCCGTGCTCGATCTGCTGGAGCACGTCGGGCTTCCCGTCGGGGCGGTGGATCTCGACGATGTGCGACTCCTGGTCGATCGTCGTGTTGTCCAGCGTCGGGTGGAAAAGCTCCCAGGCGAGCGCAAGCCCGTGGACCGTGTCGATCTGGGACTCGATCCGGAAGTCGTGGTCGCCGGCGTCAAACCAGCCGCCCCGGTCGAGGCCGGGCACGTGCTCGCCCGGCTTGAACCTCGTGAGGGTCGACGGGCCCTGCACGTAGCCGTCGAAGTGGTTGTAGTTCACCGGGGCCATGAGCGCATCGTCCATGTGCGAGAGGCCGTGCCAGACCCGGTACTGGTCATTCACGCGCATGTGGTCCATCTGGACGGGCAGGAAGTACTCCACGGTCGGCTGCCACACGTTCCTCTCGAAGACATGCGCGCTTATCTGGAAGGCGTTTGAGCGCTGCTCGCCGTAGCCGACCATGTACATGCCCGGCTCCACAACGTCCGTGAAGTCAAACTTGAGATAGTGGTAGCGCAGGAAGCGGCCCCAGTCCTTCGCGGTCCGCTCGGCGACCTTCAGGGGGCCGGACTCCGACAGCCTGTAGAGCGCGACGGGCTTGAACTGCGTCTCCCGCTTGTCGAGCTCGATGACGGCGACCTTGGGCTGCCCGGGGTGGTAGCCCACCTGGGAGACCTGGATCACGGGTTCCGACCTCCAGCCGCGGATCGCGTTGGGGGTGACCCGCCACTCGAGGGCGCCCTTCGTCACTGCGCCGGGAACCAGCGCACGGGCTACAAACCAGCCGTTGTTGTGCTGGGCGCGCCCGTCCAGGAGCTGGATCTCACCTCCTTGCACCGACTCGATGCTCATGCGCTGGAGGTCGGACTCAGGGGCCACCGTGAGCTTCGGCCCGTGCCCGAGGGGCGCCAGCTCATAGTCGCCGTCGGTCGACAGCCCGGGTCCGTTAGCCTGCCTCGGGAAGGTCCCGAATTGCCCGCCAATCTGGAAGGACTTCCCGAAGAGTGCGCCCGGATAGAGCTCCAGGTTGAACCCCACCCTGCCGACCCAGGCCGCCGGAAGCGGCTCGTCCAGGTCGACGATGATCCGGAAGGAACGGCCGTCGGGCTTCACCTTGATCACATAGCCGAGCTTGAGGTCGGGGTAGGTGATCGGGTTCAGGCCCTTCCGGCTCTGCTTCTCGTCGGGATAGGACATGTGGACCGTGACCTCGTTGCTGTCGCGGTCCACCCGGCGGGGGCCGACGGCCGGGGTGGGCTGCCACTGGCCGGGCGTGGGCTCCAGGCGGAGGTCCCCGTTTGTGGCGACACGTTGGCCGTTTTGGATCACGCCGACTCCGCCCTGGTGCCCTTCCGGGTAGAAATCGTGAGCGAGCATGACGTTGAGGCCGGCCATCTCCAGGTACTCCTGGTCATTGATGGAAAGGACCTCGTCGCCGGCGGCCGCCGCGGCCGCGGCGGAGATCAGCGCCGGGAAGAGGGGCAGTAATCTGTGAAGTCTCATGGCGTTTGCCTTGGGTGGGGGGTTCTGCGCGGCGCGGCGCGGCGCCGGGGGGTCAATTGCGAATCCTGCATGGGATAAAGGCAATCCCTACCACGGCCGATTTCAAGGCGCCACCCGACTTTTGCCCAGGCAACCTCCTACGGCGTCGGGTGCGCCCCAGGCGGGGCCTGGTTGGCGTACTGCAGGGCGAGCCTGAGCTGGGCTATTGCCGCGTCGCACGCCGCTATGGCCTCGACCCGGTGCCCGCCGTAGTCATGGGCTGCGGCCTGCATCTCGGCCTTTGCGCGCTCCAGCGCGCCGATTGCCGAGTGGATGGCCGGATGGCGGTTCCTCACGGGGGTGTGCGGCGCGCCTGGGGCTGCCGGCGGGGGCGTGGTCGCGGTGGCCTGGGCCCGGGCGGTATTGGAAAGGGCGGCAAGGCCGAGGAGGCATGCCGCGCAGGGGAGGAGGAGTCTGGTTTTCATGGGAAGGTCGGGGCCGATCCTTGGCACAGTTCAGGGGGTGGCGCGGATCCCGAGAGGTCCTATCCGGAAGTTCTCATCGTCCACGCGCCCGGTCTTTCGGTCGTCCTATGGGGTTGGGGCCGTCACCGAACACTGGCCCCCAATGCCGCGGCCCGCAAGCCCCGGGGCGCCGCCGCTCCCGGGATTGGCTTGTCGGGCCGCGCGGGCGCCGCGATATTGGCCCCGCACCATTCCCGATGAACTCCCCCTCCATCCTTGCCAGGCTGGGAGCGCTCGGCATCCGTCCATCGGATGTCGACGAGAGGTTCGTGCGTGGGGGAGGGCCAGGCGGCCAGAAGATCAACAAGACCTCGTCAACGGTTTGGCTGCGCCACATTCCGACGGGGATGGAGGTCCGTTGCCAGTCCGAGCGTCTCCAGTCCGACAACCGGGAGCGCGCGTGGCACATCCTTTGCGACAAGCTCGAGGCGCGCGCTAGGGCCGCGAGCGACGAGGCCGAGCAGCGGCGCGAGAAGGCCCGCAGGCAGGTAAGGCAGAAGAGCCGCGGCCAGAAGGTGGCGATGATCCGGATGAAGAAGCACCGGGCAAAGCACAAGGCCACCCGCGGCAGGGTGGGCGACGAATAGCCCCTACTCCTGCCCGAAGGCCTCCTTGAAATGGCGCCGGCACATCGCGACATAGCGGTCGTTCCCGCCGATCTCAACCTGGGCGCCCACCGTGACGGCCTTGCCGTCGGGCCCGATGCGAAGGTTCATGGTCGCCTTGCGGCCGCAGTGGCAGATGGTCTTGAGCTCGATCAGGTTGTCGGCGACCGCAAGGAGCTCCGCGCTGCCGGGGAACAGCTTGCCCTGGAAATCCGTGCGCAGGCCGTAGCACAGCACGGGTATCCGAAGCGAGTCCGCCACCTCGGTGATCTGGCCCACCTGCTCCGGGGTCAGGAACTGCGCCTCGTCCACGAGCACGCACGAAACAGGGTTCTCCATGTGGTCCAGCCGCACCCGCTCCAGGATGTTGTCGGCGGCCTGCAGCGCGATCGCATCGGAGGTGAGCCCGATGCGCGACTGGATGCGCCCGTAGCCCGCGCGGGTATCGAGCGCGGGCATGAAGAGGAGCGTCCGCATCCCCCGTTCCTGGTAGTTGTAACTCGACTGGAGGAGCACGGTGCTCTTCCCGGCGTTCATCGCCGAGTAGTAGAAATATACCTTCGACATGGCCTCCAGCCTTTGGCGCCGGCGCTGAAAAGGCGAGAAATTGGAGGATCCTTCGGGATCCCGTCTCGGTTCAGCTCGAGGGCTGCAATTGGACGCCCGCCTGGTTGAGCTCCTTTTCGCACCGGCCGATTATCCGGTAGAGCCTGTTGACCTCCACCATCTCCTCGTTCGTCAGCCTCTTCTTGGGGACCGAGCGGTCCACGTAGAAGAACTTGGTCATGGCGTTGAATTCGAGGTCATGGCCCGCCCACACGAGGGTGGGATTGGACTTTAGGCAGACGAAGTCCTGGTTCTCGTAGTCGAGCTGCTGGGTCAGGCGGACATCGACGGTGTTGAAATCCGGCTTCGCCGCTCCCGGATGGAACCAATACTCGTACTCCCAGACGCGCATCTGGGGCGTGCGCTGCGCCATCGTGATGGCCTGGTTGACGATGTTCTGAACCCTCGTGATGGCGTCCTTGGCCTCGCTCCTCGTCGCCGCGAGCCTGGCGGCCGGCGTGAGCGCGGAGGCCGACGGCGTCGAGGCGGACTGCCGCTCGGCGCCGGACACCGCGCTGACCGACACGACGACGTTGTCCCGGAGCTTTATGGTGACGTCGGCGTAATGGAGGATCCGCACGGGCCCGACCTCGATCTGGCTCTTCGGGCTCCCCTTTTCCGCGACGACCTTGTCAAGGCTGTCTCCCACCTCCGCGCCAGACGCCGCCATGGCGAGGAAGAGGCAGCCGAGGAATTTCGTTAGGTTCATGGGAGGAGGACCCGGAAATGGGTGAAACCCCGGGCGGCGATGGGAATCATCCTATGCAGATCGAGGGGCACAGCTCAACACGTTTGGGCGGGCCCGGTGCCCAGGATCGCCGGGAGGGCCATTACTGGACCGGATACGTTTCGTCCGTTCCTGACCTGTGTCAGGAAGACCTTGTTTGGGCCTTGATTGCTGCCTGTTCCGGCGTTTGGGACCCGTGAATCCGGATGATTTGGCCCAGCCGGGGATTTGGATGGGTGGGCGAAATTGATCTTTTTGGAATCGGCGATACTTAGGACCTGTCCATGAAACTCTCCGATCTCGACTTCCTGCAGCCGGGGGCGACGGGCGGGCACTTTGTTCAGGTGCTGCAGCTTCTCGGTGCCAGCCGTGTGAAGGCCGTGGTCCTCGACGACGACCCGACGGGCACCCAGACGGTGCACGGGATCGACGTCCTGGCCGACTGGAGCGTCCCCTCGCTCGCCGCGGCGCTGGCGGACCCCGGCCCGTGCTTCTTCGTCCTCACGAACTCGCGCAGCATGCCCGCGTCGCGGGCCTCTGCGGTCAACCGGGAGATCGCGGCGAACCTGCTGGAGGCCTCCGCCCTGGCGAAGAGGGAGTTTGTCGTGGTGAGCAGGAGCGACTCGACGCTCCGGGGGCATTTCGCGGAGGAGCTGGCGGCGCTGGGGGAGGGGCTTCGGCGTCCGGTCGACGGGACGGTGGTCATCCCCGCGTTCTTCGAGGGCGGCCGATACACGGTCGGCAACGTCCACTACGTGGCCGAGGGCGACCAGCTTTTCCCCGCGGCGGACACCGAATTCGCCCGGGACCGGACCTTCGGGTACACCCGGTCGGACCTCACGGAATGGATCGAGGAGAAGACGGCCGGCGCTGTGCGCGCCCGCGACGTCGCCGCGGTCGACCTGGCGACGCTCCGGGGCCCCAGCGCCGCGGAGGGCGTCCGGTCGATTCTCCTCGGCCTCCCGCGAGGAGCCTACGTGGTCGTCAACGCCGCGGCCTATTCGGACCTGGAGGCCTTCGTGCACGGCCTGCTGCTCGCCGAGGCCGAGGGCAGGCGGTACCTCTTCCGGACGGCTGCGAGCTTCGTGCGCGTGCGCTCGGGGCTCGTCCCGAGGCCGTTGCTGGCGGCGTCGGAATTCTGCGGCACGGGGGCCTCCGGCGGGCTCGTGGTAGCGGGTTCCTACACGGGCAGGACGACCGCCCAGCTGGAGTCGGTCCTCACCCTCCCCGCCGCGAGGGGGATTGAGGTAGGCGTGGACAAGCTTGCCGACCCGGCCTCGCGGGCCCGCGAGATCGGGCGCGTCGCGGACGCGGCCCTCGCGGCTATCCGGGCCGGCCTCCACGCGATCGTCTACACGAGCCGGGGCCTGGTGAGCTCGCTCGGGTGCGCGGGCGACCTCGGCGCCGGTGAGATAGTCTCCGATGCGCTTGTCGAGATTGTCCGGTCCCTCCCGGAAAGGCCCCGCTTCCTCGTGGCGAAGGGGGGCATAACCTCGAGCGACGTTGCGACCCGGGGACTCGGGATGCGCAGGGCCCGCGTCCTCGGCCAGGCGGCGCCCGGGGTGCCCGTGTGGGAGCTGGGCATCGAGACGCGCTTCCCGGGGATGAGGCTTGTCGTCTGGCCCGGGAATGTCGGCGGGCCTGACGCGCTTCGCGACCTGATCAGGCGCGCCTGACGGCGGACGCGGATTCGTCCCTTGCCAGGTAGTCGCGGATGAGCGCGCTGAAGTCGTGGTCCCTGACGAAGCCGAGGTCCAGCGCCCTCGAAACGTCAAAGCGCGCCGGCCAGCCCGAGACGATCCGCCTCACTCCTGGGTCGTCGTTGAATGAGACCAGATCGGCCACGCCGCGGCCCGCGACCCGCGCGAGCGCCTCGATCATCTCGCAGACCCTCACCGTGATTCCCGGCAGGTTGATGATCCGGCCCTGCCCCAAAGCCTCGCCCGGAAGGGAGGCGGCATGCACCAGGTTTGCGACCGCGGCACGGGGCGACGAGAGCCAGAGCTCCGTGTCAGGGTCCACCGGACAGTTTGCCCTCTTCCCATGGAGGGGCTCCCGGATGATGCCGCTCACGAAGGAGGATGCCGCCGCGTTGGGGGCGCCCGGGCGGACGCATACCGTCGGCAGGCGGAGCACCCGGCCGTCGACGAAGCCCCTCCTGCTGAAGTCGGTCACCAGGAGCTCGCCGACGGCCTTCTGCGCGCCGTAGGAGGAGCGGGGGTGGACGGCGGTCTCGTCGGTGACGGTCTCCGGCAGCGGCGGCCCGAACACCGCGAGCGAGCTCGAGAAGACGAACTTAGGCTGGCGCCCGGTCGCGCGCGCGGCCTCAAGGAGCGATCGGGTCGCGTCGAGGTTCACGCTCATTCCAAGGTCGAACTCCGCCTCGGCCTGGCCGCTCACGACGGCCGCAAGGTGGAAGATGACATCCGCCGCCTCGACGGCCGACCGCGCGACCCCGGGGTCCAGCAGGTTCGCGCAACGCGTCTCGACCCGGCTGTCCCCCGAGGAGGGGCCCATGGGCGTCGCGTCGAGAAGGACGATCCGTCCGACCCCCTTCTCGGCGAGGAGGGCCTGTGAAAGCCGGCGGCCGAGAAATCCCCCTCCGCCTGTGATCGCGACATTCATTTCCGGGGAATTGGGTCGTCCAAGTGCTGGAGGAATACGCGCGCCGCGTTTGACCCACAACGAAAATGCGGTCCGCGTCCCGGGGTCATTGGGTGCCCTTGACCTTCCCGGGCTGGGCCGTGGCCGCCCGTGCGAGGAGGTCGTGCCACTGGGTCCGGTCCAAGTTCCGGAGGGTTCCCCCAAAGTGGGCGGGCTGGAGGATCATGGCATAGCCGTCGGCGTCCTTCCTGGGCGAAAGCAGCCCGGCCGTCGCCATGAGCTCGGCCAGCTTTCCGCGCACCCCTACCTGGAGGTCCAGCGAGAGCTTCTGGTCCTGCGGGGGCACACCCTCCGCGTGCGATATATGCCCGCTTCCGGAGAGGCGCTCATCGGGAGCCGTCAGGGAAATTTCCGACAGGTCGATCGCGTGGTCCGGGCCCTCGGTGGCGACGAGGGATGCGGCATCAAAACCGATCTCCGAGACGTTGTTCGTGAACTGGAGGACCGCCTCGGCGGCCTTGTTCAGGGGATTTCTGGACCCCAGGTCGGACTTGAGCCCGAATATCGACCCCACCGCGGAACCCACGGTTCCCAGGGTGTCCGAGACCGGCGTCGGCGTTTCAGGGATTGCATCCGCCACGTCCGTCCTGAGCGCCCGGAAGATTCCCCCGGTGCTCTTGAGGACATAGCGAACCGTCGTGTTGTCCAGCAAGTCCCCGATGCGGGCACCGTGTCCCTCGAGCGCGGCGGATACGGTGAAGTGCCCCTCCACCTCGGGATCCTGCCCTTTCGGAGGGGGATTGAACAGGGCGGCGGCGTCGACCTGGTAGGGCGACGCCTTCGCCGTCAGGGTGTAGGGCGCCCCCGCGGACGGATCGAAGACAAGCGCCCCCTCGATGTTCTCGAGGGTGTGGTGGGCGAGCGTGCACCGACCCTTCTTGAGGAGTATTGCGCTGCGCTCGAACTCGATCGTCCCCCGGACGTCCTTGAACTCCTCGCCCTCCCCGGTCAACCGGTCGATCACCACCCTCACGCTTCCTTTCCGGCCGCCCCAGGCCGCCGCCGGGGCGGGCGCGCCTGCCGATGGGGCGGGGGTTTCCCGGGATCCGGTCCGGCTCCCGAGGAGGCCCAGTTCCGCCGCAATGAGCCTGAGGTGTTCGAGAGAGACCTGGGTCCCGGAAAGCTCCATGCCCACCTGGGCGTCCGGTTCGCCGGGGGTCCACGTGCCGTCGAGCGAGACATCCGACGGGGCGGCCCCGACTATCACCCTTGAGGGAAGCCGAAACTCGACCGTGCCGTCCCCGAACACCTCCGCATGCAGGCTCGCGTCGACCTTGTGGCCTTTGTCGTGCCCGACCACGGAAATCTTGCCGTCGACCTTGGTCGTGTCCCCCACGCTTGCGGTGAACTCCCCGGAGGCGGAACGGGCGGTCAATCCGGTGGCCGCGCCGGATGCTGCACCGGCAGCCAGGGCGTCGAGGTCCGCCTCCCAGGCCGCCGAGACCGAAATGGGCTGCGATGTCCCGGCGGGCCGGGACGCACTTGCCGTGAGTGTGCCGACCGGGTGTCCGCTGTGCTCCGCAACGAGGGGATCGAGCCGGACGGTCCAGGCGGCGCCCGACCAGTCGGCCCGGGCGGAGGCCGAGAGGTCGAGGCCGGACCCGAGGGCGACGCCGGCCCAGCTGACGGCGACATCCCGCGCCTTCAGCGGAGACCTCGTGGCAAGGGCGATACCCTTGCCCGAGGCCCTCACCGAGAGGCTGCCGGTCGCGCGGCCCTTGCCGACGACAAGCGGGTGGTCCGGCCCGGACAGCCAATCCATCGGGAAGTCAACGAACGACAATTCCATCAGGTCGTTCGCGGGATCGTCCGCGGTGACGCTTCCGCTCGCCTCATCCAGGCTGAAGGCCTGCCTGGATCCCATCGCAGCATGGGACGGCGGCCCCCCGGCGGAGACCTGCAGCCTGCCAACCCTCAGCGAGTGCCCCTCGTGAGCCACGTCGAATTCGGCATCGAAGTCCAGGGAACCGAGCGCCTCAAGCTGCGGGTTCAAGGCTCCCAGGTGCCCCACGGCCCCGTGGACGCGACCGAGCGCGTGCACCCTTCCGAGGGAGAGGTCCGTGTCAAGCCGGCCGTCCCCGGCGACGGAGAAGCGGGGAAGCGAGAGGGTCCGGGTGGCGATCGCGAGGTCGGAGTCGGCAAGGTCGAGCTTCCATGACCCGCCGAGAGCCTGCCCTGCGCCCTCGTACCGGACGGCGATGCTGGCGAGGCGCCGCCCACCGCGGCTCAGCTCCAGGGCGATGTCCCGGTCGCCCGGGCGCACTCCCCTCGAGACGCCCGCGGACAGGGCCTGGCCCGCCGGGATCCGCCCCCCTGTGTCCGAAACCCCCACGTCGATTCGGATGCGCTCGAGCCCGCGCTGCGCGCTCATCCCCAAAACGAGGCGGCCGTGCGCGTCCACGGCATTGGCCGCGATCTCCGAATCTGCGACGACGGCCGTGGCATCCAGGGAAAATGAACCCTCGTGTCCCGCCGCAAGGCCGCCGCCCTTTATGACGACGTGGACCGGGACGGGCGCCCTCTGCCCGGCGATGTCGAGCAGAACGTCCCCCTCCAGCTCGACCCCATCGAGGCTCACCAGAAGGGGCAGGGTCCCGTTGCCCAGCAGTGCGCCAAAGGCGCCGGCCGCCGCACGCGCACCCTCCACCCCCCGGGGCGACGCTCCCTCGCCCTCCGAGCTGCCTGGCTGGCCCGTCACTCCCGCCGGCCCGGCCCGTCGGGAGAGGTCCAGGGTCCAGCCCCGCGCCTCAAGGCGCCCGACCTTCGCATTCCGATTCCACAGGGCTGAGGCCAGGGGAAGCTCGGCCATGAGGGAGGGCACCCTGAGGGTGCCGCCGGCGACGCCCACCTCGAGGCCCGTGACGTCCATCCTTCCGAATCCCGCAGACAGCGACCCTAATTTTCCATTCATCCCGTGTCCCGCGAGGACATCCCGTGCGATCCAGGTCTGCACGGCCGGCACGAGCGCCGCGCCGGCCAGGAGGGCTGCCAGTGCGGCGACCAGGATCACGATGGAGAGGAGTATTCGCAGGAGTTTCAAACGGCCGGCGGAGGGATACGACCGCGGAACGGACGCAGGGTTGCATCGGAAGCGATCGGCGGCGCGGTGTCAGCCGCCAAAGCCGCGTCATGCGCCATCCCTTTCAGGGGTCGCGGACGAATTCCCGGGCGAACCCGATCACCACAAGCTGCTCGGAACCCTCCTCAACCTGGAGAACGGCGCCGGTGCGCGGGCGCGATCGACAGATCTCCCCTGTCTCCTCCTGGTCCAGGCACATCCACGCGGTCGACAGCGCGTCGGACTCCGCCGCGCTGTCGCAGAACGCCCACGCCCTGTGGACATGGCTTGGGGGCCTGCGGGTCAGCGGGTCGAGGATGTGCTGCCCCTTCACCGACGTCCCGGAACTCCCGATGGACTGGCGCTCGATCCAGACCTGGCGGCGCAGGCCGCCGCTGCCCAGCGTGATCTCCCATCCCGGGCTGCCCTCGGGCCGGCCGAGGGCGAGGATGCTGCTCCCGCCCCCTACCAGGAGCGCCCGGTCCACGCCCCATTCGCCAAGGACGCCGGCCATGCGGTCCAGCGAGAAACCCTTCCCGATCGCGCCGAGGTCCAGCGCGACGGGCGCCTCCCTCACGGTCGCCGTAAGGCTATCCGGATCAATTTCAATGCGCCCCTTCCCGGGTCCGCCCGTTTCCCCGGCGCCACCCGTCAGCAGGCCGAGGGTGGGATCGAAGGCGCCCCCGGTCAGTTCGTGCATTCGGAGCGCGAGGTCCAGGCATTCAAAGGTGTCGGGGCTCACCCGCAGGGACTCCCCCGCGGTAAGCCGGTTGATGCAGGAGATCTCGCTCGACTCCTGGAACCGGCTCAGGAGCCCCTCGAGCCGGTCGAGTTCCGTGAACGCGGCCGCCGCGGCCTGCCCGGCATAGTCCCCGGCCTGGCCCGCGACGTGGACCTCGAACGAGGTCGCCATCGCGTTGTGCCTGAACACGTGGCGGGTGTGCGGGATGGCGTCTCCGGTCACGGCTTGGTTTCTTGCGTCCCCGGAGGTTCCGGGTCCCGGGTGAAGAGGACCGCCAGCACCTCGGGCCTCAGGCCGAAGATCTCCGGCTTCCAGCGCGGTCCAAGCTCCCTGCCGGTCTTATCCGCCAGGTCGGCCGAGCTGACCACGGCCGAGGGCTCCGGCGACCGGGGAAGCTCCGCCCAGTAGCCGACATTCGGGCACCGCCGAAGGTACCAGGGCAGGGGCCAGATATCGCGGCCGACGACGGCGATGACCGCGGGTCCCGCGCCCGGTCCGGGAGCGAGGGCCTCGACCCGAGACTCCAGCCTCCGTATGTCCGGGGAGGTGGGCGAGTACGCGAGGGGGTTCCCGGGATCGGCTGGGTAGCGGAAGCAGAGCCTGAGCGTCTCGGAGCCGAGGGCGAGGGCGACAAGGGCCGCGAGCGCCCCCGCGGCCGGCCACCGCAGCGGGGCGGGGAAGGCCGAGCACGCGCGCACGAAACCGATTCCCGCGAGAATCGCGGCCGGGGCAAGGGCGTTGAGCTCCAGCCACGGGGTCTTGTAGGGGATCATGGAGTAGAGGGCGGCCGTCATGGCGGCGTAGGCCAGGATGAAGAAGGGGAGGGGTTCCGCGGCGCGCCGCCGCCACGCGCCCCACGCGCCTGCGCCCCCGAAGAGGGCCAGGGTCCATCCGCACCAGGGCACGCTCCTGAGGCTCGGCAGCAGGAGCCAGCCGAGGTAGGTCCACCACGGCTTCTCGTGCCCCTGACCCCCGGCCCTGGCGGCCGAATGCGACAGGGACCGGAATGCGTCGGCCAGCCCTCCGGGATTCCGCCCGAACGACGTGAGGAGGAGTGCCGCGGCCAGGACCGCCGCTCCCCCTGCCAGGGCAATGTCCCTCCTCGGCCTGGGCCCCGGGGTCCCTTCCCCCGGCCGCTGCGCCCGCGTCGCGGCGACGAGGGCGCCGATCCCGGCTAGGAGCGTGAGGACCGATGTCTCCTTTGTCGCGGCGAGCGCGCCCGCGGCCAGCCCGGCCACCACCGCCCACGCCGCCCTTCCCGTCGCGCGCCCGCGCCACCAGGACCCGAGGGCGACGAAGGTCAGCAGGACGAAGAGCGTCTCGTGGATCCAGGTGCGACCGTAGTAGACGAAGGGCGCGCCGAGCCCGAGCCAGAGTGCCGCGGCAGCGAGCGCGGCGGCGGGGACCGCAGGCTCAAGCAGGAGGACCGCGGCGAGGAGCGCCGCCCCGAACACTGCCGGGGCCATCCGGAGCTCCCATGCCTCAAGGTCGCCCAGCCGTCGCGCCCCGAGCGCGCGCGCGATGGGATAGGTCGCATAGTACAGGGAGGGTCCGTGCCGGTCCACGGGGTCGTACCGGTAGGCTCTTCCCTCGAGCATGTCGCCCAGGATCGAGGCATTGACCGCCTCGTCGGTGTGCACCGGCATGCTCTCCGGAGCCGCCAGCCTGAGCGCCAGCGCGGCCCCGATGGCGAGCAGGGCGGCAACAGGACTGTGCTTACGGCATCCCGTAGGCTTCGACCTCGATGTAATGGTTCATCTCCGAGGTGGTGTTGCCGCTGCTGTAGAGACGCACGTAGCGCGCGCTGGCGCCCTGTGCGTCCACGATGCGGCCCTCGTAGGTCTCGATGTAGGTCGGATCCTTACCCGCCCCGAGTCCGAGCACGTTCTGGTCGTCGCTGTTGTAGAGGGTCTGCACCCCCGTGGCGAAGCTGGCATCGTTCGAGACCTGGACGGCCACCGCCTTGTAGGCCCGGGCCTGGGAATGGAAATGCCAGACGACGATCGCGTAGAGCTTCGCGGGCTTTTCAAGGTCGATCTGGACCCACTGCTTGCCCTTGCCGAGCTCCACGTAGTTGCCCTCGTCGCCCGCCTTCTCGCCGTCGGTGATCAGGCTGAGGTCGCCGAGGACGGGCTCCATGTCGCTGCTGGTGACCTTCTTGTTGAGCGCAAGGTTGGCGACCCCCTTCGGGACGAGGAAGTCGGGGCGCCGGCCGGCGCGCGGCGCCTCGAGGTTCGGCAGCCTGACGGGGACGGGCGTCCCCACGAACATGGGCTTCGGCAGGTCCAGCTTGAGCGGAACCTTGTCGTCCGCGCGCGCGGTCGCAATGAGGCAGAGCGCGAGGCCCGCTGCGGCGAGCAGGGCGGCCCGGCGTTTGAACGTTGTCGGCATTTGGGTCGGTTTGGGCATGGGTTCAGGCTGTGAAATCGGAGGGCTGGCAGGTGACAAGGCTCCGGGACTCGACCGCCTCGATCGCCTTGAACACGGCCATCTCGCTCTTGAACGCCTCGTCGGCGGGGCAGTTGAGTGCGCCCTTCCCTCGGACGGCGTTGAAGAAGTTCTCGAGGTGGGGCTGGTGGATGGCCTTGGTCAGGATCACGGGGAGGTAGTAGCCGGCGAGCTCCGCGGTCTCCCGGGCGTCGACCTTCTCGCTTCCGCCCGAGCTGTCGTCGTCCGACTTGGCCGGCGCCTTCTGCGGCGCAAGGAAGTGGCGGCTCACCCACGGGTCCCAGGGCGGCGCGGCCGCCTCGCGGTTGATCGTCGTGTACTTCGGGTTTTCCGACATCCGCAGGGTCCCCTCGGTCCCCATGAACTGCTCGAAGTAGCCGCCGCCCGCGCTGGTCGTGGTCTGCACCTGGTAGAAGGCCCGGGCCATGCCGTCCGGGAGGCGGTACTCATAGATGACCATCGCGTTGTCGAGCCACTCGTGGCCCTCGTAATAGTCCCTTCCCCCCGACCCGATCACGGTCGACGGGGTGGTGTCCAGGAACCAGTTGAAGATGTCGATCTGGTGGGCGCCCAGGTCGGAGAGGGGTCCCCCGCCGTATTTCTTGAACCACCTCCAGTTGCGGAACTGGTGCATGTCGGCGAACCCGTAGCGCTGCAGGAGCTCGGGGGTCATCGCCGTGTGGTTGGGCCAGCCCAGGTCCGCGCTCACGGCGCGGTTCCACTGTCCGTTCACCGCGGTGATCCTGCCGAGGAGGTGTGCCTCGCCGAGGAGCCGGTTCCGCGCCACGAGGTACCTCGGGTTGCTGCGCCTCTGGTGGCCGATCTGCAGGAGCTTGCCGGTCTCCTTCATGGTGCGGACCATGGAGCGGGCGCCTTCGATCGTGTTGGACATCATCTTCTCGCAGTAGACGTGATGGCCCGCGCGCAGGCAGTCGTTAGTGATCGGGGCGTGCCAGAAGTCCGGGCTGGCCACGATCACCGCATGGACGTCCCTCTCCTTCTCAAGCATGTCCTGGTGGTTCTCGTAGGCCCGCACCTCGAAGCCGTTCTTCTTGAGGTAGCGCTGCCCGTAGGTGCGCGCGTAGGGCCATATGTCGCACACGGCCACGAAGCGCACCCCCGGAATCTTGAGCATCGCGTCCATGAGGACCCGCCCCTGCGCCCCCAGCCCGACCAGGGCGACGTTGATCGCATCGCCCGGAGCCCCCGCCTGCCCGTAGGCCGAGCGCAGGGGCGCGAGCGCCATCGAAATGCCGGCCGCGGTGGCCGTCTTCAGGAACCGCCGGCGGCCGAGGCCGACGGCGCCGGGACTCGGGTCGCGCGGGCTCATGAACGGGTCAGCGTGAAGCGATTGTGCCTGCACAGGCTCAACGCGACGGCGATCAGGGCCACGTGGATGGCGAGCCAGGCGACCCCGGCGTCCTGCTTGATCAGGATGAGGCCCACCGTGAGGCTGACGTAGAGGAGCCCCATCAGGAAGAGGCTCGCGCGCGTCCACAGGCCGAGCAGGACGGCGATGCCGAGCGCAATCAGCGCCCATCCGAGGACCGCGTAGTACGACGTCGTCAGGAGGGACGGAAGCAGCGGCTCCTGGGCGAACTTGTCCTTCATCGAGTCGGGGATCGCATGGTAGCTGTGGAGCGAGTAGAACTTCTGCGTCACCTCGACGACGGCCCCGCTCGAGTCTGGCTTTCCCGCCGCGTCAAGGAGCGGGACCTGGAGGGTCCGCGTGTCGGAGAACTTCTCGATGCCGGTGAGGACGGCGCGCACGCCGAGCCAGGCGCGCAGGAGGAGCACGCCGAGCGTCGGGCCGCAGTCGCTTTGGGTGTTCGTGGATTCAGTCATGATGGCGGGGGGGTTGGGACGGAGACCGTGCTCAGAGGCGGTCGACCACGATGTTTCGGAACTCCACCCTGTTGGTGTGGTACTGCAGGCCGATCCGTCCCGAGCGGGCCATGTCCTTGTAGGCCTTCGTGAACTTGTTGGCCGTTCCGTCGGGGTTCTTGCCGGCCTCCTTCCATTGGGTGAGGTCCATCTCCACGAGCTGCTCGCCGTCCAGCGTCACCTTGATGTCCTTGCCGATGGCGGTGATGGTGAAGTGGCGCCAGGTGCCCGGGACGATCTCGATCTGCCGGGTCGGGGCCACGCAGTCGTAAACGGCGCCGACGAGGTGCCGGTCGGGGGCGTCGCCCTGGAGGATCTGGATCTCGATCGCCGAGTTGAGCCAGTCGGGAATGCTGGAGCACCGCAGGAACACGCCGCTGTTGGCCTTCTCCTGGCAGCGGAAGTCCAGGTTGAGGACGAAGTCACCGTAGCTTTCCTTGGTCCAGATGTCGCCGCCGCCCTTGGCGACGAGGAGGCCGTTCTCCCAAGCCCAGGAGCCGGGCTTGAAGTCGGCGTTCGAGAGGTCGGAGGTGAAGACCTGCTGGGGCGCGGACCAGCGCTTGGAATCGGCGCCGTGGCCCGGACCGATGTCGCCGTGGACGTCGGAGGTGAAGGACTGGGTGTGCGTTCCCTGGCAGCCCGCGAGGGCTGCCGAGGCGAGGATCAGGACGGAGCGTGCGAAAAGGGAGGTTTTCATGGGGGTTGTTTGGAAGGGGCGTCGCGATTCCCTCAGAACAGGCGGTACGACTTGGACAGGAAGCGGTTTGCGTCGGGCTGGCCCACGCAGACTCCCTGCTCCGGGTCGAAGTCGATCGGCTTGCCCGCCCGGATCGCCACGTTGCCGAGGAGCACCATCTGGGAGAGGTCGCCCGAGTGGTCCACGATGTTGGAGCACGGCGCCGGTCCGCCCTTGCACCCGTTGACCCATTCCTGGTGCGAGTTCGACTTGGGGACGCGCGCGAGGGTCTTCGGCGGCCGCTTGAAGGTGCCCATCCGCGACTCCGGGATGAGCCGCGGGGATTCGCCGTAGTCGCCCTCCGAGAGGATGGCGCCCTTGTCTCCGCGGTAGAGGGTGCCCCCCTGGGGGAGCTTGCCGTCCTTGCCCAGCTCCTCGGGCACGGGGGGCAGCTTGCCCCCGTCGTACCAGGTGTAGTTGAGCGGCGGCAGGGCGCCGCGCGAGGGGAACTCGAACTTCACGATCGACCACGTCGGGGCGACCACCTCGGTCGATCCCTCGCTCTGCGCGCTCACATGCACCGGGCCGCGCAGGTTCAGGGCCCAGAAAGGCGCGTCCATGCCGTGGCAGCCCATGTCGCCGAGGGCCCCGCAGCCGTAATCCCAGTAGCCCCTCCAGTTGAACGGCGCGATCTTTGCGCTGTACCCCCGTGACGGGGCAACGCCGAGCCACAGGTTCCAGTCCATCGTCGGCGGAACGGACGCGTCATCCTTCGGCGGGGTCATCCCCTGCGGCCAGATGGGACGGTTGGTCCACGTGCAGACCTCTCGCACGTCGCCGATCACTCCCGCCTCGATCCATTCCTTCGCCAGCCGGGTCCCCTCGTTGCAGTGCCCCTGGTTGCCCATCTGCGAGACGACGCCCGCCTTGGCGACGGCGGCCCTCAGCTGGCGGACCTCCGCCACGGTGTGGCAGAGCGGCTTCTGGACGTAGATGTGCTTGCCCATCTCGACCGCCATCAGGGCCGCCGGGAAGTGCGTGTGGTCGGGCGTCGTCACGATCACGGCGTCTATGTCGTTGCCGCGCTCATTGAGCATCTGGCGGTAGTCGCGGTAGCGCGCCGCGCCCGGGAACATCCCGAAGATCTCGAGGCCGTTGGCGAAGTCGACGTCGCTGATCGCCACGATCTCCTCGGTCGAGCAGGCCATGATGTCGCTGAACGCCTTGCCCCCCGCGCCGACGCACGCGATCCGGAGCCTGCGGCCCGGCGATACCAGGTTCCTGTAGCGGTCCGCGTCGGATGCCCGGAGGATGGGGCAGCTGGCCGCGATTGCGGCGAGCGATGTGGCTTGGATGAAGCGCCGGCGACTGATTTGGGTCATGGGGTTTGTTTTGTTTGTGCGAAAGGCCTTCGGTGCCCGTTGGGCGGGGGGGCGGCCACGCCTTCACGCATGACCGGGGAAGTCTACGATTACCGGATTGCGGCCGATGTGGCAAGAGCAGCCTCCTGTCCGGTGCGCGACCCTCCGGGCCGCGGGGTATCCCGGCGGCCTCAGGGACGACTTCCCCGGCCGAGGCCCCTTACCGCGATCGACAGGAGGCCCGCGATCATCCCCGGCCCGTTGCGCCAGGGGCTTATCGTTCCCCCCGGCATCTCGTTCCACTGGATCGCGACCTCCCTCACAGCCACCCCCTCCCTGCGAAGGGCCACAAAAAGAGCCAGGTCGAAGCAGAGGCCGCGGCCCTGGATCCCGTCTGCGATCCGCGGCAGCACCGACCCGGGGATGACCTTGAATCCGCATTGGAAGTCGATCGGCCTGACCCCGAGCACGAGCCCCGCGAGCCTTGAGAACACCCTTCCGAGGAGGCGCCTCGTCGCCGTCCTGCGCGATCCCCCGGGGCCGTTTCCCCTCCGCACCGCGAAATACGCCGCGGGCGGGGCGTCCCCCCGGGGGATCCCGCCGAGGACGCGGAGCACCTCGGCCGCCGAGGCGGCCCCGTCCGAGTCCGCGAACGCGAGCCACCGCGCGGGCCCCGAGCGCCATCCCTCGAGGATTGCGTCCCCCTTTAGCCGGTTGCGGCCGAGGAGGATGGGGGCCGCCACCCGGCAATTCCCGTGCAGCGCCGGGCGGACCAGCGCGAGAAGGGCCTCCTGCTCCGCCGCGGGGGAGCCGTCGTCGACCACCACCACGTCGGTCCTCCACGGCGCGCCGGAGAGGGCCTGCGTCAGCGACGAGAGGTAGCGCGGCAGCCGCTCGAGCTCCCGGTACGCCGGAAGCACGAGCATGATGTCGGGGGGATCCGAGGGTCGATGGTCGGGGGATTGGGGCATTCGGGTGGGTCGTGAGACCAGTCCCGCGCTCTTATTTGAGGTCTTATTGCCGGATATAAGGGGGGCTGGTAGTTGCCGCCCAGGCCCGTTCGCATCGGCCCGGGGAGCCGCCTACTGGTCGCCGAGGCAGGTCTCCGTGAGCCGCGCCGTCTGGACCCAGGGATGGTCCGGCGGGACCGTCCGCTTCCTTCCGGCAACCTTCTCCAGGGAAACCGGCACGCACTCGTTGGCCTTGATGGCGACCATCACGTTGAAGCGGCCCCTGGAGATGAGCTCGACGGCCTTCGTCCCGAGGCGGGTGCACAGCAGGCGGTCAAAGGGGGTCGGGCTCCCGCCCCGCTGGACGTGGCCGAGTGAGGTGACCCTCGCCTCGGTTCCCGTGAGTTGCTGGAGCTGGCGCGCGATCCTGCTCGACACGGGTTCCTGGACAAGGCGGATGCCCTCGGTGCCCGGCGCGGCGAACGCCTCGAGATGCGGGGGCGCGCTGCGGTGCGCGCCGGCCTTGCCTCCCGCCTCGCTCCTCGCCGCCGCCTCTCCCATGGAGGCGATCCCTTCGGCGACCGCGACGATCGAGAACCGCTTGCCGGCCTTGTTCCGGCGGACCAGGTGGCGCACGACCGCGGAGAGGTCATAGGGAATCTCCGGGATGAGGATCACATCCGCGCCCCCGGCGATCCCTGAGCCAAGGCACAGCCATCCGGCGTCGTGCCCCATGACCTCGCACACGATTATCCTCTGGTGGCTGGTCGCCGTCGTGTGGAGCCGGTCGATCGCCTCGGTCGCGATCGACATCGCGGAGTCGAACCCGAAGGTGATCTCGGTCTCGGCGACGTCGTTGTCGATCGTCTTGGGCAGGGTGAGCACGTCGATCCCGCCGTTTTCCCGGAGCGCGAGCGCGGATTTCTGGGTCCCGTTCCCGCCGAGGCAGACGAGGCAGTCGAGCCTGAGCTTGCGGTAGGTGCGGACCGCCGCCGAGGTCATGTCGACGTTGCGGCCATTCACCTTCATCTTGTGGGGCCGGTCGCGGCTGCTGCCGAGGAAGGTCCCGCCCTGGGTGAGGATCCCGCTCACGAGCGGGTTGTCGATCGGCATCGTCCGGTTCTCGACCAGCCCGCGGAACCCGTCGCGGATCCCGACGACCGTCATGCCGTAGTGCATGGCAGCCTTGGCCACCCCCCTGATCGCGGCGTTGAGCCCGGGGCAGTCGCCCCCGGCGGTCAGGATGCCTATCCTTGCGTTGGACTTCATTGGCGTGGGCATGGAAATGGGCCGCCTCGCGGCCAGTGGGTGCAAGCTAGGGCACAGCCTTTCCGTATTCCAGAGGGATTTTCGGGGCCCGGCGGGCGCCGGTGCCCCCGGGGGAGGGGACCCCACAGCGAAGTGTGGACGGCCGTCCCGGCGCGGCTAGCCTTTCCCAATGACCACATCCAGTTCCGGGGAGCCACGGGCCGTCGTCGTGAGCGAAATGCCGATCGAGCTCTGCCAGCTCATGAAGTTCGGGGGGCTGACCCCGAGCGGGGGCGAGGCGAAGAGGGCCATAAGCGAGGGGCGCGTCCTGCTGAACGGGGCCGTCGAGACCCGCAAGCGCAAGAAGCTCGCCGCGGGCGACCGCGTCACCTTCTCAGGGCAGACCGTGGTCGTCCAGGCGTGACCGATATCAATCCTCGTCTTGGCAGATCGAGCCTCTTATCAACGGCACAATGCCCCAAGACCCGCACGCGCAGTTCGACCAGTCGGTGATGGAGATGATCGAGCACAGCCCGACGGGTTCCGTGCCCCACACGACGAGCTATGTGGAGTCCCTGGCGCGCCTCTACGCCGCGCACCAGGTCTACCCGAGCGCCGACCACAAGGGCGGGCATGTCACTGCCCGCTCGCTGGCGCGCCGGCCCTCCTTCTGCGCCGGCAATCTCGACGCCCTCCTCGCCGGTCAGATCGGGAGCGATACCCTTGAGTCCAACTCGAGGGTATTCGACCGGTATGTGCAGTCCCTAGCGCCGGCCGACCGCCCCAGGGCCGAGGCCCACCGCCTGAAGGCGACCGGCAAGCCCGTCCATCACCGCAAGCACCACGGCACGGGGCCGGCCCCTGTCCACCACGACTCGGTCCATTCCCTTTTTCTCGTCCCGGGCACCGGGCTTCACCACGGCCTCCCGGGAAACTACCTGTACGGCTCGGTGTTCGAGCCGGGAGCCGCGGGCTCGGGTGCATGGGCCGTCCAGCTGCACGACTCCGACGACGGGGCCGCGTTCTGCGACGCCCCCGGCCTGGCGGCCGCGGTGGCCAAGCTAAGGGAGCTCATCGATTCGGCCCCGTTCCACATGAGGGAGCTCGAGGCCTTCGGCTTCCGTCCCAACTGACGGGCGCGCCCGGGGGTCAGAACACCCTCCCGTCCCCGAGGACCACCTTTCCGGAGGGGCGGACCGGCCCGGAGGGGGCCGTGTCCTCCAGCGTAACGAAGAAATCCAGGTGGTCGGGCCTCGCGTCGAGGGCGGGCGCAACCGTGAAGAAGTAGAGGCCGCTGCCCGATACCGCGAGCGGCAGTATGCCGGCCTCGTGGGTCCGGCCCGAGGCGGTGTCGACGATCCAGAGGTGATAGCGCTTTCCCAGCCCGGTCGCGGGCAGCCGCTGGATGGCGACGAAGCCCTGGCTGCTCGCCGGGTCGAAGAGCGCGTATCCGTGGCTTCTCGGGCCGGCGAAGCGGAGCTTTTCCGGGAGCCCGTCCGGACTTTCCCAGAGACGCTCCGCAAGCGAGGCGAGCTGGATGAAGCTGCCGTCGGGATCACGGGCACGGTCCTGGAGGGGGAGCTCGGCAAGCGTGCTCCGGCCCGAGTCCATCCCCACGATGATGACGTACGGGCGCCCGGGCGCCGCTCCGCGGCGAACCTGCTGGACCGCAATGATGCCGACGGAGGCCGTTATGGCCGCTGCGATCCCCCAGCGCGCGATCGACGCCCACGGGGCCCTTGCGTGCTCCCGCATCCGCTCCCGGGCGAGCAGGTCAATGCGTGCGTCTATCCCCGCGAGGAGGGTGGGGGGAGGGTCCGCCGCGGCCGGGGTGCGGAGGTGCCGGGAGAGCGTCGACTCCAGCTCCCCGACGAACGCCGCGAGGTCGGGTTCGGAGGCGAGCCGGGCCTCGAACCAGGCGCGCTCGGTCGCGTCGAGCCGGTCCAGCACGTAAAGGCAGGCAGATTCCTCAGTTTCCGGTTTCATAGTTTTTTTGGGCTAAGGGTGTCCCTGAGATCCAGGAGGCCCCGGCGAATCCATGACTTCACGGTGCCGACCGGCTGCCCGAGCACCCGCGCAATCTCGGAGTGGGACGCCGCCGAGTAGAGCGCGAGCTCGAGGGCGCGGCGCTGGCCCCCGGGGATCCCGGCGAGGGCCCCCCGCAGCCTCTCCGAGTCCTCACGGGCCTCGGCTGCGTGCCGTGCGTCCGCGCCGCCATCCTGGCCCGCCGGCGGGCCGGCCTCGTCGGGAAGCACGGTGAAGGCGGGCCTGCGCCTTCGCTTTCGCAGGTGGTCGAAGCAGGTTCGCCGGGCGATCGTCACCGCCCATGTGAAGGGGCGGGACTTCCCCGGGTCGTAGGAACCCGCGCTCCGCCAGATCTTCACGAAGGCGTCCTGGGTCAGCTCCTCGGCGTCGCCGGAGTTGCCGACGATCCGGACCGCGAGCGAGTAGAGGGCCGCCCCGTACCGGGAGAAGAGCAGCCTGAATGCCTCGCGGTCCCCGGCGGCTGTCCGCGCGAGTAGCCGGGATTCCTCCGCGGCCTCCTCGCTTCCCAGGTCAGGCTGCACGGCGCTTCGGTGCTGGAGACCTCCTCATGGCCTCCGCCGCTCCTCCTTAGGGAAGAGGACCCCCTCCATCTTCGAGGCGGCGATGCGCGCCGCCCCGCGCACCGAGCGGTCGAGCCTGTCGCTCGTCTGCTCCATCGGCCGCGTGTCGTAGCGGAACCGGATGACGCCGAAGTCGTGCTCCGTGCCGTGGTCGTAGAGGACCATCCACGCCCGGAAGGTCATGTCGCCCGCAGTCTCCTCGCGCATACCCTGGAAGAAGATGCGCAGCTCGATCGCGTGGGGCCGGCTGTTCGCGGCGAACTGCTCCGCCTTGATCGTGTACGGCCACTTCCTGTCCCTGAGCACCTCCGTGAAGACACGGGCTATCCGGTCGAAGTTGTTGAGCTCGCTTGAATTCCCCTGGAGCGAGTCCACCACGACGATCGTGATCTCGGGAGCGGCCTCGGCCACGGGTTCGGCGGCACGCGCCGCCGGCGCGGCGAAGAGGGCGCAGGCAAGGAGGAGCAAGCTGAGTGCAGGGCGGGGTCTCATGGAGTCAGGGCCGGGTGGGGGCTACATCCCACAATACGCCTTTCTTGCGCGCGCGGATGCACTTATCATAGGGAATCTCCAGATGCGGCGGGCATTGGGGGTTAACACCTTGGGCGCCCCGCGACGGTGGGGCTAGGCGCGGCGGCGGAGCTGCCCGCACGCGGCGTCGATTTCCCGTCCGCGCGGGCGCCGGATGTGGGCCACCACCGCCCTGGACCGGAGGCGGGCGACGAATGCCTCCGTCGCCTCCTCCGACGCGGGGGCGTACGCCTCCCCCCTCAGGCTGATCCCTGTCGGATTGTACCGGAGCAGGTTCACGTGCATGCGCCGGCCCCCGAGAAGGGCGGCCAGCTCGTCGGCCTGCGCGGCCGAATCGTTCACGCCGCCAAGGAGGCAGTATTGCAGGGAGACCGGCCGGCCCGTCGTGGCCTGGTAGCGGTCCGCGGCCTCCAGGATGTCGCGCACCCCGAAGCGCCGGCCGGCTGGCAGGAGCCTGGCCCGCGTCGGGTCGTCCGGCGCGTGCAGGGACACGGCCAGGTGGACGTTCATCCCCGACCGGGCGAGTGCGTCGATCCCGGAGACGATCCCCACGGTCGAGACGGTGACCTGCCTGAATCCGAGCGCGCCGAGCTCGTTCCGGGCCATCCGGTCGATCGAGGCGAGCACGTTGTCAAGGTTCAGCATCGGCTCCCCCATGCCCATGAAGACGATGGTCTGCAGCCGCCGGCCGGCCGCAAGGGCCTCCGCCCGCAGCGCGAGGAACTGCTCGACGATCTCCCCTGAGGTGAGGTTTCGCTCGAATCCCGTCTTAGCCGTCGCGCAGAAGTCGCAGCCCATTGCGCACCCGACCTGGGAGGACAGGCATCCGGCCGCGCGGTCCTCCCTGAAGTCGGGCATCATCACCGACTCCACGGTGTGCCCGTCGCCCAGACGGAGGAGGAGCTTCGTCGTCCCGTCCTGCGCCACCTGGCGCGCCGCGATCGCCGAGGCCCTGCGCGTCCTCTCATCGTCCAGTCTCCTTGCCAGGGCCGGCGGGAACTGCCTTCCATTCGGCCCGGCGCCCGCGCCTGCGGCGTAGTGGGATCGCAGGAGTGCCCCCGCATGGGAGGGCCTCAGCCCCATGCCTTCCAGCTCGCGCTGCAGCGTGTCGATCGTGTGTTCCGATAGGTCAGGCACGGCGCAAGCCACGCAGCAAACCGGGGCAATGCCAAGCCGGCACCGTAGCCTGCGGGCCTCGGCTCCCGCATTGCGGTCGTGTCGGCAGTCCCCTTCAATCGGCCCTACCCGCACCCGCGCGCCGAACCCGATATGCCCGAGAACTATCCCTACCGTTCCCGACGGACGATCAAGCCCCACCAGATGGACGCCTCCAGGGGCGTCGCGGACTCGTTGATCGGCGAGATCCTCGAGGACGCCCATTGGGCGCCGACGCACGGGATGACCCAGCCGTGGCGCTTCCACGTCTTCACGGGGAAGGCGCGGGAAAGGCTCTCGGCGGGACTCGAGTCGATCTATGACCGGCTCACGCCGGCGGCCGAGCGCCGCGAGGACAAGCGGGCGAAGCTCGGGGCCAACGTCATGGGGGCGCCCGTGGTGATTGCGGTGGCCATGCGGCGGGATCCGTCCGGACGGGTCACCGATCTGGACGAGATCGCGGCGACCTCATGCGCCGTGCAGAACCTAATGCTCTCGGCCCACCAGCGCGGGCTCGGGTCTTTCTGGTCGACCCCGCCGGTGGCCTGCTCGCCCGGCTTCGCGGAGTGGCTCGGGCTCGACTCGGGCCATCGCTGCATGGGGATTGTCTACGTCGGCTACGCACGCCCGGGGTTTGAAGCGACCTCGGCGCGGGTTCCCCTGGAGGAGCGTGTCGCGTTTCACCGGGAATAATCCCATCACCGGCCGCTGTCCCCGCCCGATGCACCTTCTTGTGGCGACAATGCATTTGAAATCGTTCTTGCTTGCCGAACCGGCGAGCCGCCCATGAGCCCAAGGAGAAGTCCAACGTGCTAACCCTACCCAATCGCACCTCCTCCGTCACCACGTCCCTCGTGGCGGTGGGCCTGCTGACCTGCATTTATCTTGCGGCCCTCAAGCTGCTCAACCTGCCATGCCCGCTTTCAGGCTGCGCAGAGATCATCAACACGCACTACGGCTCTCTTTTCAGGGTGCCGCTTCCCCTATACGCCATTCCGCTCTGGCTTTCCCTGACGGTACCCGCCGCGCGGGAGTGGCAGGCCCGCGCCCAGCTCTGCTGCGTCCTGGCCCTGGCTCTCGGCGCGCTGGCGCTCATGTTCATCCAGTTCGTCGTCCTAAGGGGATTCTGCCCCTTCTGCACGATCCATGCTGCGGCGGCGATCGCCGCCGCCTTCGTCGTCCCGAAGCGGGGGAGGGCGCATGCGTGGCTGCCCGCCGTGATGATGGCCCTCACCCTGCCCCTGCTTCAGGTCGTGAACCATGTGGAGCGCTCGCGGGTGGAACCCCCGCAGGTCCCGGCGGCGGGGACCGCTGCCGAACCCCCGGCCGCCGCGCCCGCCCTTCCGGCGAGCCTGGACAAGGCGGCCTTTCGCTGGCTGGGGGACTTCGATCCGCAGCGGTCCCCAATCCTGATCGTCAGCTTCCAGTGCTCCCACTGCCTCGACCTGCTGGAGGAGACGCTCACCCGCCCGCACCTTGGGACGCTCAAGGGGCCCAAGATCTTCGTCTACGCGACCTATGGAACCTCCGCGGACACCACCGACGTGCTCGCCGCGATCCTCTCCCAGCAGGGATCTCCCCAGGAGCAGTTCGCCACGGTGTTCGCGCGTCTCGACGAGTTCCGCGACGCGCTCATCACGCACAACTCGAAGGAGCTCAGGAGGCGCCTGGGGGGGCTTTTTCCAGGCTACGCGGAGAAGATCGCCGAGGCAAAGCAGCTCTTCAACCTCCAGGTGGTCGCGCTCAAGTACGTGCCCGGGCGCGGGTCCCCGTACCTCCAGTTCCCTGACGGCTCGAGCAAATTTGGCGGCGACGTGACTCCAGGACTCCTCTACAACTGAGGCGCATGAGGGCGCCCCCGCTGCAGGGCGGCGCCGGGACAGGGCGAATTTCCGTCCAGCAACCCAAGGCTCAACCCCAAAAATCATGAAACCCAACATCGGCCCAACCGACCGAGTAATCCGAATCGTGGCAGGCCTCTGCCTCCTAGGCGCAGGCTTCTACTTCAGGAGCTGGTGGGGTCTGGTCGGCATCGGCCCCATCCTTACGGCAACGATACGCTTTTGTCCCGCCTACGTCCCATTCGGCCTGAGCACCTGCCCGCGGGACGGGAAATAGCCCGGGAGCGCCGGGCGGTCCGGTTTCTGCCCTGAAGCGGCCCTACTGGACCTTGCCGGCCGAGTTGACGAGGACCACGTTGGAGAGCACGGCGGTGTCCGGCGTGGCGGGCAGGTGGGAGCAGAAGCCGATGCCCACGTAGAAGGGACCGTCAATGTGCAGGTGGGCGACGGTTCCAACCTGGTGCATGGGCTCGCCGTCCAGGCTCACGAAGAGGGCGAAGGAGTCGCCGCGCTTCTCGATGCCGATGCGCCTTGCCGGCGCGCCAGCCCGGCTCTCGATGCGGAAGTCCTCCCTCATGTCGGCGCCCTTCTCGGGGCGCTGCGCTAGGTGGATCAACCCCGCGCCGTGGAGAGCCGTCATCTCCTCCTTGGAATCGTCATCGAGGTCCTGCCGTATCACGAAGACCGCCTTCCGGTCGCCGTATCCCTCCGCGTTCGGGAAGGCGATGTCGGCCGCAAGCGAGACGTCGCCGGACACCTTCTTCCATAGGTAGCGGAATTCGTCGCGAAAGTACCAGATGTTGTAGCCGGCTGAGGTGATCGTATACTTCCCCGTGTTCGCGTCGAACCGGGAGCTGCCCGGCACGACCGCGCCGCCCACGTCGGACTGGCCCTCGAAGACGCCTATCGGCGAGTCAAGGGTCCTGGTGGGCCGGTGAAAATCCTTTGGGGGCGGCACCTGCCTGTGGGTCGCCGAGCCCGGCTGGGCCCAGTCCGGAACCTCGGGCGCCTGTGCAAGGAGAAGCGGAACGGCGGCGCACAGGAGAACGGCCGACAGGGAGGGCAGGAGGGTTCGTTTCATTTTGGGATGAGAGGGGGAGCCGGTCGGGGTTGCGGGGATGAGGTCCGATGGCCGACTCCCGCGCCACGAACCATTCGTCGGTGTCCGAGTTCTTAATGCGAGCGCGGGCATATTCAACTCCATTGTCCCCGCGGCCGCCCGGCGCGACCGGGCTCCTCGAGAAGCCGTGAATGGGCACGGGAGAGGCCGCCGGCCCTCGGGCGTGTCGGGTGGAGATTTCCAATTGCATTGACCGGGCCTGCCGAATTGAGAAAAATCTCCGTCGTGAATCGCGACGAACTCGCAGGCGGCGGGCTCGATCGGGCCTCCGCGGCCGATCCCCAGAAGATTGGTGCCGAGCTAAGGATCAAACTCCTGAGGGGAGCGGTCAGCAAGCAGCCGCGCTCTGCGGAGCTGCTTTACCAGCTCTCTGACGCCCTGGCGGAGGGAGGGGTCGATCTGGAGTCGGCGAAGGTGTTTCGGGAGGCCTACCTCCTGAAGCCACGGATACTCCCGGCACTCGACCCACGGCCGGATGCGGCTCCTGGCGCCAGCGCCAGGAAGCTTCGGGACCGGGCCAGCGCGCTCATCGCGGGGGGCGCGGCCTTCAGCCCGGTGATCGCAGCGCTCGCGCAGGCGCAGGCGCTCCTTGGCAACGGTGCCGAAGCGAGGCGCCTGGTGGACTTTGATCGTTTCTTCCGGTGCTACCCGATGTCGGCGCCAAACGGGGCCCCGCCGGCCGGCTTCAACCGGGACCTGGCGGCCGAGGTCAGGTCGAACCTCAAGTTCTACGATGAGCCGGCAAACCGCGCGATACGCAAGGCATGGCGCAACAACGATCTTTTCTCGCCGAAATACCCGGCCTCATGTTCGCTTGCGACGGCCCTGAGGGACGAGGTGAAGCGGTACATGAGGGACCTTCCACCCGATCCGGGTCATCCGTTTCCCTCATCGCGCCCGGCGGAGTTCGTCATCCAGGGGTGGGGGGTCGTCTCCAGCCACGACAGCCACCACCATATGCACATCCACGAGAAGGCATGGCTGAGCGGCGTCTATTACGTCGTGAGGCCTCCTGTCTCCAGGCTGGAGGGAAGCCAGCGCGGCTGGCTGCGCGTGGGGCCGCCGGATGGAGTTCCGGAGTCCGCAGGCTGGGATGGTCGGTCGATAGAGCCGGAGCCCGGGACCCTGGTGCTCATGCCGGGGTATTTCTATCACGGCACCCTCCCGATGGGTGTCGTCGAGGAGAGGATCTGCATCGCCTTCGACGTGGTGCCGGAGGAGCTCGCGTCGGGTGCCGTTTGAACCCGGGCAGTTTTGCGGCCCCGCCCCCACAATGCCGTGATGGAAAAGCTCAAGCGCTCCCTTAGCCGATACGGCGCCTACCGCGGCCTCCGGTTCGTCTACCACCTGGCGACCGACGGCATCTTCCGCAGGGACCACCTCCAGCTGCTCCGGCGGACCCCCCATCTCTACCAGTACCGGACCATCACCTCGGCCAACCGATATCCGAGGATATTCGCCTTCCTTGCCGAGCGCCTCGGGGACGTTCCCTCCCCGAGGATCCTCTCCTTCGGGTGCGCGACCGGGGAGGAGGTGTTCACGCTCCGCGAATATTTCCCGTGCGCCCATCTCAAGGGGATTGACATCAACCCTGCGAACATCGCCATCTGCAATGAACGCAACCGGGAACCGGATGCCAAACCCCGTGCCGAGTTTGAGGCCAAGGGCACGGCTGCCGGCGAGAGACCCGGTTCCTACGACGCGGTGCTTGCGATGGCCGTATTCCAGAGGCCCCAGCTCAAGGCGGACCGGGACATCGCGAGCTGCGAGAAATACATCCTTTTCGAGGACTTCGAGCGGGCGGTGACCGAACTCGCCCTTTGCGTGAGGCCGGGCGGGTACTTTGCGATGGCCCATTCGGCCTTCTGCTTTGCCGACACCGCGGTCGCTGGGGGCTTCAGCCTCGAGATGACCAGGGAGTCGGGCAGCGTCTTCTTCCCAAGGTTTGACCGGAACAACCGCCGCATTGCGGGAGTCGCCCCGGAGCAGGTGGTCTTCCGGCGCAGGCCGCCCGGCTAGGACGGGTCGGACCTGTATCGGTCGGTTACGCCGAGGCGCCCGGACGCGTTAAGCGGCGGCGACGGACAATGACGATTCCCACCAGGGAGATCCCGACAAAGACGGCCCCATAGGTCGATGGCTCTGGAGCAGGAATGATCTGATTCAGGTTGCTTGGCCCGTCGGTATAGGTGTTCCACTGGGTCGTGCCCACGGCTCCTGTGAAGGTGATCTGGTTCACCGCGGCGCCAGGATTGGTGTTGCTGTAGAAGTAGTCGACCATGTTGGCCCAGTTGTTGATCGTCAGGGTCTGGCCCGAGGCAATCGAGACCCCATTCACATCGAAGATGGATGTCGCGGGGTTGGCGAAGTCGATGATTGAGGACGTGTTGATCGTGAGGCTGCCGAAGGTGTCGCTCGTTCCGTTCAGCTTCAGGGTGCCACCGTTCAGGACGATGTTGAGCCCGGCGTCGCTGAAGTTGGCGCCGAGCGTG
>PLXR01000038.1 GCA_003151495.1 Opitutaceae bacterium | reverse complement strand
GCCGAGGTTGACGACGTCGCCGACCAGCCCGTCGCTCTCGGCGATGGTCACCAGCGCCTCGGCGCAGTCCTTCACGTAGAGGAAATCCCTAGTGTGGGATCCGTCGCCGAAAATCACCGGCGGCTCGCCGGCCAGGGCCCTCAGGATGAACCTCGGGATCACCTCTCCCGAGTCGCCCTCAAAGTGGGCCCTCGGACCGTAGTTGTTGAAGGGCCGGACCCTCGTCACGGGAAGGCCGTGGCACACGTGGAACGCGGCCGCATAGTGCTCCCCGGCGAGCTTCGAGGCCCCGTAGACCGTCGTGGGCCAGGTCGTCGCCTGCTCGGTGAGCGGGAACGCGAGCGCCGCCCCGTACACCTCGCTCGTGGACACCTGGACGAAGCGCCCCACGCCGGCCTGGCGGGCTGCGACGAGGAGCCGGAGGGTCCCCGTCGCGTTCACGTGGTGGTTCTCCACGGGGTCGTGGAGGGAGTGCCGGACTCCCATGCAGGCGAGGTGGAAGACGGCGTCAACCGGGCCCTCCAGGGCCCGCAGGCACGTGTCGGCGTCGGTCACGTCGCCCTCGATGATGCGGAGCCGGCCCGTGCGCCCGGCACCCTCCAGGTTCTCCCTCTTCCCGTTCCTGAAGTTGTCGAGCACCGTGACGCGGCATCCGGCCGCGATCAGGTGGTCGACCAGGTGCGAGCCGATGAAGCCGGCCCCGCCGGTCACCAGCACGCGCGCATTGGATTGGGCGAACTTCATGCGGCGTCGACGGTAGGGGCTCGGGAGGGGTCTGCCCATGAAAAACCGCCCCGCGCCGCCCTCCAGGCGGCGACCGCGAGCATCGCGGCCCAGGAGGCCCAGGCTATCCCGTATGAGGCAAGCAGGGGCGCGGGAGGCCTGTAGAGGAGGCGAATCTCGGACTCCCCGGGCCCGACGGGGACGGATACCAGTCCGTTCATCGAGCTACGGACGGGGACGGCCTTCCCGTTGACGCTCGCGCTCCAGCCCGGCGTGAAATAGCGGAAGGACTCGTACCACCCGGCCGCCGGTGTCGAGACTCGCGCCACGTAGGGGAGGATCGAAACCAGCCGCAGGGGCAGGGCCGAGGGGTCGTATGCGACCAGCCGGTAGTGGGCGAACGTCCTGAGGCGCGTGAGATCCGCGACGGGATCCTGGTTGATGAACGCCAGCGCCACCTCGAGCGGCACCTTCGACGCCGTCGAGAGGGGGATCACCCGAGAGCTGGCAGGCGCCGACCCGAAGGCATATTTGCCGCCAGACTTGGGAAGGCTGTAATCCCGGTAAAACCCAGTGGCCTGAATCTGCAGGATCCCTTGGCGCCCGTCGTTTGGTACATCCATCTCAAGCAGGTAGCGCTGCCCCGGGCGCAGGGTGAGCCTGGGGAGGATATCCACAAAGGTCCGCTCCCCGGGCCGGCTTGAGGCCGTGAAGATTCCGGGCAGCGGCGGACGCGCGTTCCATGGGCCGAAATCCAGGCCGGGCGCGATTGCCCCCACGTTTGTCACGATGTAGGATCGGCGGTCGGCGGCCAGGACCCTCTGCTCAAGCTCGAAATCCATCGCTCCGTCCGAGTAGAACGCGTTCATCGAGCTGAGCATCCCGAGGGAGAACCGGGTCATGATCAGGCTGTCCGGGCCGAGGGCGTTCTCCGAGGTCGCCTTCGTGTTGGTGATGAGCCGGCCCCGGTGGACAAACGGCCTTATCTCGAATCCGCTCCAGGCTGTGGCGAGCGCGAGCCCTGCGAGGATCCACCCCCTGCGCCTGGGGGCGGCCGGGAGCGCGCAGGCGGCAAGCGTGACCGCCAGCGCCGCGATGACCGGATAGAGCCGCTGCATGGGCACCTCGTTCGTGGCGTCGACCACGGACTGGGGCACGGCCCGCCACAGCGCGGCGTTCAGCCAGGGCACGGGCAGGGCCAGGCAGACCAGGAGGAGTCCGACCGCCGCCAGGACCCGTCCCGGCCTCGAGCCCGTCGTCCACGCCAGCACCCCACAACCCAGGAGCAGGGCCCAAAGGCTCCAGCCCAGCTGGAGGTCCGAGAACTGGCTGGCGATGGGAGAGACCGGTGAAAGGGAGGCGGGAAACGCGGCCCGGACAACTGCAAGGAGCGCCGGCTTCGAGACGTGGGTGGACTCCGGCGGATCCAGGGTGAGGAAGGACACAAACACGTAGCCGCAGAGCGCTGCAAAGAGCAGCGCTGCCCCCGCCGCCCGGACGAAATCCCTGCGCGTCCAGCCGAGGCCGCAGGCCCAACGCAGGCCGAGCGCGGCTCCCACGCTGGCCGAGGCCCAGAGCCCGATGGGCGGATGGGCTAGCCAGCACCCCGCGCAGCCCGCCGCCGCCATGGCCCAGCCCGTGAACGCGTCGCGGTGGAACACCCCGGCCACGCCGCAGAAGGCGAGGGGGAGGAAGGGCAGGGCCATCACGGACATGAACAACTGCCCGTAGTACGCCATGCCCACGACGGCCGGCCCCAGGAGGTACAGCAGCGAGAGGAGCAGGGCCTCCCAGCGCCTCCTCGGGAGCACCGAGCAAAGGCAGAGGTAGGCGGAGAGTCCCACCCCCACGCCGCTCAGGAAAACCGCGAGGTTGAGCAGCAGGTAGGGGCTCAGGCGTCGGCCCGTGGCCATGTCGATCGCCACGGTGAAGTGCTGGAGGTAGGGGGCGAGGCGCAGGGGCGTCACGGTCCCGATGGCCCCGAAGCGGGTCTGGCCCACGAAGGCCGGCCCGAAGCCCATCCGCCACTGCTCCACCACGTCGGCCACCACCGTGCTGTACCATTTCGCATCCCCGCCTCCCAGGACCGCGTCCCGGAGGAAGGGCGCCATGGCGAGGACCCCGGCCCCTGCGACCGCTGCAAGCCTCACGCCCTCCGCGGCCATTCGGAACAAGGCCGGGTCCCGATGCTCTTCGGGGAGGGTCTCCATCACCAGTCTTTGAACTCCGAGATGCTTTGCGCGACGTAGTCGACCTGGTCCTCCGTCAGCTCGGGGTACATGGGCAGGCTCAGGCACCCGTTCGCGGCGCGCTCGCTGGCCGGGAAATCCCCGGCCCGGTGGCCGAGCCCGGCGTAGCATTTCTGCAGGTGGAGCGGGAGCGGGTAGTGGAGGGCGGTGCCGACGCCGCGCTTAGCCAGGTGCTCGCGAAGCCGGTCGCGCGCCGGGTGCCGCACGACGTAGAGGTGGTACACGCTCTCGGCGCCGTGGGCCTCGAGCGGGAGCAGGAGGGGGGTCGCGGCCAGGAGCCTGTGGTAGCGGTGGGCCACCTTCCTTCGGGCGGCGTTCCACGCGCGCAGGTGCCCCAGCTTCACATTGAGGACCGCCCCTTGGATCCCCTCCATCCGGTAGTTGTACCCGACCTCGTCGTGGTAGTAGCGCACCGAGGAGCCGTGCTCGCGCAGCGCCCGGGCGCGGCTTTCGAAGCCCGCGTCCTCCATGGTGAGCGCCCCGCCCTCGCCGCACGCCCCGAGGTTCTTTCCCGGATAGAAGCTGAAGGCCGACAGGGCGCCGAAGGTCCCGACGGGGCGGCCCTTGTACCGCGCGCCGTGGGCCTGCGCCGCGTCCTCGACCAGCGGGAGGCCCCGCCGCCCGCAGATCTCCACGATGGGGTCCAGGTCGAAGGGGTGCCCGTAGAGGTGGACCGGCATGACGGCCTTGGTCCTCGGGGTGATCGCACGCTCAAGGAGGCGCGGATCCAGGTTCATGGTCGCCTCGTCTATGTCGACGTAGACGGGCTTGGCCCCAACGTACGAGATCGCCCAGCTGGTGGCCACGAACGTGTACGGCGTCGTGATGACCTCGTCGCCAGGCCCCACGCCGAGCAGGCGCATCGCCACATGCAGCGCCGAGGTCCCGCTGTTGAAGCCCACGCAGCGGCCCGCACCCACGAACGCGGCGAAGTCGCGCTCGAACGCGGCGACCTCGGGCCCGAGGCAGAACGCGCACGAGTCGAGCGTCCTCGCGATGGCGGCGTCGAGCTCGGGCCGGATGGACCGGATCTGCCCGGGCAGGTCGAAGTAGGGGACGTTCACGCCTTGGGTTTCCTGGAAAGGGGCCTCGCCGGGTTGCCGGCGACGGTGGCGCCGTCGGGCACGTCGCGGGTGACCACGCTTCCCGCTCCGACGACGGCGTCCCTCCCGATCGTGACGCCGCAGAGAATGGTGGACCCGGTCCCGATCGAGGCGCCGCGCCTCACGAGGGTCCCCTGGACCTTCCAGTCCGCGTCCGTCTTGAGGGTGCCGTCCGCATTGGCCGCCCGAGGGAGCTTGTCGTTGATGAACGAGACATTGTGGCCGATGAAGACCTCGTCCTCGACCACCACCCCCTCGCAGATGAAGGTGTGGCTCGAGACCTTGCAGTTCCTGCCGATGCGTGCGTTGCGCTGGATCTCGACGAAGCTGCCCACCTTCGTGTTGTCGCCGATCTCGCAGCCGTAGGCGTTGACGAAGTTGAAGAACTTCACGTTCTTGCCGACGCGCACGCCCGCGAGCGCTCTGCGGGGACTGTCCTCGTTGATCAGCTCCATTCCAGCCTTATCTCGGAGCCGCCGCTGGCCATGGAGCGCTGGGCGGCCTCGAGGATCCTGACCGTGTCCGCGCCGAAGCGGCCGTCCGAAAGGGGCGGCTTCCCGTTGTTTATGGCGGCCGCGAAGTCCGCGACCAGGTTGGCCAGCGCCTCCCTCGGGGCGATCCTCGGCGAAAACACGTCGCCCGCGCGGTAGTCGTAGATGAGGCGGTTCCTCTCCTCGTCGGTGTGGGCGACGACGCCCGTGTCGTAGATCTTGACGGGCTCGGTCGGGTTCAGGTCGTCGTAGACCACCATCTTCTTGTCGCCGCCGACCAGGATGTGCCGGATCTTCACCGGCGACACCCACGAGCAGTTGACGTGGACGAAGAGACCGGAGGGGTAGCGCAGGGTCACGATCCCGATGCTCGAGAGGGGGCCGGGGGGGTGGGCCGAGCCCACCGCCTGGACCGCGGTCGGCCGCTCCGGGGTGAAGTAGTTGACGATCGAGATGTCGTGCACCGCCAGGTCCCATAGGACGTCGACGTCGTGCTGGAAGAGCCCGAGGTTGATCCGTGTCGAGTCGATGTAGTTCAGGCGCCCCAGGTCGCCCGCCTGGATAAGCTCCCTTATCCGCTGGACCGCGGGGTGGTAGACGAACGTGTGGTCCACCATCAGGACCCTGCGGCTTGCGGCGGCCGCGCGCAGGAGCTCGTCGGCGTCCGCCGAGCGGGTGGCCAGGGGCTTCTCGACCAGGACATGCTTTCCGGCCTTCAGCGCGGCGAGGGCCAGGGGGTGGTGGGTGGCGACCGGGGTCGCGAGGGCGACCGCGATGACGCCCGGGTCCGCGAGCACGGCGGCGAAGCTCGGGGAGGTTCCAGCGCCCGGGTTCTCCCGGGTGACCCTCCTCAGCCGCTCCGGGTCCTCGTCGCACACCAGGACCCTGTCGAAACCGTCGCTCTGCAGGAAATTGCGGGTGAGCTTGGGCCCCCAGTATCCGTAGCCGACGATGGCGATCGCGCGCATGCTCAGAACGTGATGCCCCGGTCCTCCGGCAATATCCGCCGGAGCGTGTAGACGTCGCTGCGCACCAGGTTGCCCACATGCTCGCCCAGGCCCTGCCAGGCGTCCCAGGGCGCGCTCAGCAGCTTCCCGGTGATCCCGTCGCTCTTGGGGGAGAGGAGCCACTCGACCAGGTCGAGCGCATGCTCGAGGGAGGCCCCGCCCCCGGCCTTCTGCTTCAGGGCGGAGTCAAATTCGGCCTGGCCGGCAATGTCGGGCCCGAGCGCGATGATCTCGTCGGTCAGCCGGGTGGCGATGGCCCCGGGGGCGACGGCGTTGATGTCGAGCGGCGCCTGGATCTCCTCCTCGGCGATGGTCTCGACCAGCCGCACGATGCCGGTCTTCGCGACCCCGTAGGCCGAGAAGTTGGCGCGCGCCTTCGTGGCGCCGCCGCCGGCGAAGCACACGATCTTCGCCCTGCGCGGGGCGCGGACGAGCAGGCCGTGGCAGGCGCGGATCGAGTTGAAGGTGCCGTCGAGGTTGGCCCGGACAGTCGCGCTCCAGCGGGAGGGATTGGCGCGGACGGCCGGACCGACCTCGCCGTGCGATCCCGCGCAGCACACGAGCCCGTCCACATGCTTCCACTTCGCCGCGATCTGCTGGGCCGCGCGCTCCATCTGCTCCCAGTTGGAGACGTCGCACATCGACGAGTTGAAGGTTCCGTTCTGGCCTGCCTTGAAGCCGGTCTGGTCGGTCCGGGCGAGCCCCCAGACGTTCTGGTCCTCGCCGAGGAGCCTCTGGACGAGGGCGCGCCCGATCCCCGTGCTGGAGCCTGTGACGACGATGTGCATCATTCCCTCCCGAGCGGCACCGCATAGGCGGCCATTATCTTCGGGGCGGCACCGGTCTTCTCGGGCGAGTGGTCGATGATCCAGAAGGCATCGAGCCTGGGGTGGGGCCGCGTCGAGTCGTCCTGCAGCAGGATCTCAAAGGTGACCTGCGTCCCGGCCCTGCCCTCGTCGCGCCTGACCGAGACGATCCTGAAATGGTCCCCGGTCTTCAGGGCGCCGAGGATCCGGACCTTCGGGAGGTCGGCCCCGACATTCGACTCCTTCACCTCCGCGGGAAGGTCGGGGACCGTGTCCCTGGCCCCGATCAGGGGCCAGTCCGTGTCATGGTCCCTGAACTTGAATATGTACGCGTCGCGCTGCAGGACATACTCGCGGCCGGGCAGGTTCGTGTAGGGGGCTAATCCATTGACATAGCTTGTCTTGACGGATCGGAACTGCAGAAAGGCGAACCCCGCCAGCGCGGCTGCTATAATAGCGGCAAGGAGCCATTTCATCACCTGACCCTAGGTGGAAACGCTTTGGCTTGGCGACGGTTTTCGTCGCAGGCGGCGGGCGCGGCGGCGAAAAGATTTCGCATTGTCGACTGGCGCAATTTTGAAATCCTGAGTTCCATCAACCGTGCCCCAAACCCCCGAGCAGAACTTGCCGCGCAAGATCCTGATCATGGGTGCGGGACCGGCGGGGCTCACCGCGGGTTACGACGCGACGGTCGCCGGCTGGAAGGTGACGGTCCTTGAGAGGGACCCGGAATACGTGGGCGGGATCTCGCGCACGGTCCGCAAGGATGGGTACCGGTTCGACATCGGGGGCCACCGGTTCTTCAGCAAGAGCGCCGAGGTCACGAAGTGGTGGAAGGACCGTCTGCCCAACGACTTCATTCAGGTTCGGCGCATGTCGCGCATCTACTACCGGGGCCGGTTCTTCGACTACCCGCTCAAGCCGTGGAATGCCCTGAGCAACCTCGGGGTGTTCACGAGCCTGGCCTGCATGGGGAGCTACGCCTGGGCGCGCCTGTTCCCCAAGCGAAACGAGAAGTCCCTTGAGGACTGGGTCACGAACCGATTCGGGCGACGCCTTTTCAGGATCTTCTTCAAGACCTACACGGAGAAGGTGTGGGGCATCCCGACCAGCGAGCTGAGCGCCGACTGGGCGGCCCAGCGGATAAAGGGCCTTTCCCTCACGCAGGCCGTGCTCAACGCATTCAAGGGGAAGTCCCCCGGCGAGGGGCCCGTCATCAAGACTCTGATTGACACCTTCTCGTACCCGCGCCTCGGGCCGGGCCAGATGTGGGAGAAGGCGGCCTCCGACATCACGGGGCTCGGGGGGACGATCGTGATGGGCGCACGCGCGACAAGGATCCTCCACGCGGGCGGGCGCGTCGTCTCCGTCGAGTCCGTGTCCCCGGACGGGAAGGCCCGGACCCACGAGGCCGACCAGTTCATCGTCTCGATGCCGCTCCAGGAGACCGTGCTGGCGTTCGACCCCCCGCTCTCGCCCGAGGCGGTGTCGGCGGCGCAGGCCCTGCGGTACCGCGACTTCCTCACGGTGGCGCTCGTCATCGAGGGGGAAAACCCCTTTCCCGACAACTGGATCTACATCCACGAGCCCGGAGTTAAGCTCGGACGGATCCAGAATTTCAGGAACTGGAGCGAGGCCATGATAGGCAGGCCGGGGACGACCTGCCTCGGGCTCGAGTACTTCTGCTTCGCCGGCGATGGGCTCTGGACCGCCTCCGACGCGGACCTGATCGAGCTTGGGAAGCGCGAACTTGCCGCGCTCGGCCTGGTCAAGTCGGGCCGGGTGGAGGGCGGCACCGTGGTCCGGGTCGAGAAGGCCTACCCGATGTACGACCCGGGCTACCTGGAGCGGATCGCGGTGATCCGCTCGGAACTCGAGCGATTCCCGAACCTCCATGTCATCGGCCGCAACGGCATGCACAAGTACAACAACCAGGACCACTCGATGATGACCGCCATGCTGGCCGTCCGGAACCTGGAGGGGGCAAGGTACAACCTCTGGAAGGTCAACACTGACGCCGAGTACCACGAGGACGGCCCCGAGGAGGACAGGTCCGGCAGGCGGATGCCCGAGCGCACGAAAGCCTGACGCGCGGGGTCAGCGGCGCAGCGCCGAGAGCATGTCCCCGCTGAACGCGGGCCCGCACGTGGAGCCCCCAATCGGGTTCCGGCCGATGGCGACGCCTCCGGTCGCGACGGGGTACGAGCCGGACTGGCCCTCCAGGACGACCCGGCCGTCGAGCACCACCCTGATCGGGAAGGGCGCCGCTCCTCCCTCGGGGTGCGACAGCGCCCCGGCCTCGATCTCGAGCCTGTGGGGCTGCCTGTAATCGAGCGGAACCGGCTCGCCGAGCTTTCCCCCGACGCTCCAATGGTCGAATCCGAACCGGGCGTGACCCGCGTCCAGGTACTGCACATAGATGAAGTCCCCGGCGCCGGTGACTCCGCTGACCAGCAGGGGCTCGGAGCCGGTGCGACCGTCGGGGAATCTCAGGACGAGCAGCAGGGGGGCCGGGGAGCTGTCGGCCGGGGGCGGCTCGGTGTCCGGGAGGGCGGCCGCGTCAAGCTGCGGACCGAGGAAGAGCGGCGAGACCGAGGGATCCGACGCCATGTTAAACCCGGAAACCACGGTGCAATCCTCATACGGCGCAAAGCCCTTCGGGCGCGAGACCCTGACCCCGTCAAGGGTGAGTTCGACCGAGGCGCGCGGGGTCCCTCCCCCCACGTACCCCGGGACCACGTCCAGCTCGTGGACCCTCCCGGGGGAATCCTGAAACCTGGCCCATTGGACGGGCGTGCCGTCGGGCCCGACGAACCCCACCCGGAAATACGGATCCGCGCCCGGGACGATATAGCAGAGTCCCTGCCGGCCTCCTGCACCGATGGAGAGGAGGGGCTGCGCCTCGCCCACGGCGGAGGGACCCAGGCGGAACGTCAGGTGGGCGTTCCGGCCCCGGCCGACCCTGAGCTCGGCGGGGACCGGCAGGCGCCCGGCCGCGAGGATCTGCCCGGCGAAGACGTGCTCGGAGTTCGAGAAACCGACATCCGTCCTGCCGAGCGTGACCTCGGAGGCGCTTGAGTCGTAGGCCGAGCGGGGCAGGAGGAGCGCCGGCTTCCCGTTGAGCGCAACGAGTGTCGTCTTCCGGAGCCGGTCGAGCACGCCGTCGGACAATCCCCGAAGCAGGGGGTGGCCGTGCGGGTAGAGGCCGCTCGCGTTGACCACGACATCCTGGGCCTCGCGGTAGTCGACAGGAACCGCGCCCGAGACCGCGTTGGAGCCCCAGATGTCGGCTCCCAGCTGGACGTGGCCGCGGTCCGGGTAGGAAACGTAGAAGTTGGCCCCGGCACCAGAACGCCCTGTCGCCACAAGCGTCTGGGCCCGTCCCCAATAGCCCTGGGGAAGCATGACCCGCAGGTGGACCGGGCCCGCCGCCCGCAGGTAGGCTTCCCTGCGGCACAGGATGATGGCCGCGGCGGCCGCGGCGGCGAGGCAGGCCGCGGTCAGCCCCCGGTGCCTCCACGCCCACCGGGCGGGGTGGGCGAGCGGCCTTAGCAGGATCAGGGGCATCCCGGACCGGCCCGGCCCGGCCAGGCGCGCGGCCGTCCAGAGGAGGAGCGCCGCCCATGCGCCGAGGCACACCAGGAAGGGGGCGCCCTGGGCAAACGAGGGGGCTTCACCGGGCCCCCGCCTGAGGTCGGCGCGGTCCCGGGGCGCGGCCCAGCCGGGAACCGCGTCCGTCTGGGGCAGCGGCCCGGCAGGCACCGCACGGACCGAGCGGATGGGCCACGGGAATTCCGGCTCGCAGAGCAGCGAGGCCCCTGAGTTCGCGCCGAAATGGATCCCATTTCGCCTCGGGGAGAAGGAGGGGACGTCCTGGTAGGCGACGACCCGCCCGTCCAGGCTGACGAGCAGGCGTCCCCGGAGCTCCGGGTCGGCCCCTGCGTCGTCGCTCCAGAGGGCGGGCGCCGAGACGAGCAGGGTGTGCCAAGGCCGGTCGCCCACGGTGATGTCCGCGCTGGCGAGCAGGTCCTCGTCCCAATGCTCATAATAGAGCCTAACAGCGCTGTGCCCGAGGGTGCGCAGGAAGAGCGTGTCCGCGTGTCCCGGGTCGCCCGCGGCGAGGAGCGGCACCTGGCGCGCCCCTGCGTCCGGCGGCAGCGCGAACTCGATCTCCACGGGGCCGCGCGGGTCGGCGGGCGCGCGCACCGGGGAATAGGGGCCGCGCCTCGCGTCCCGGATGCTGCCCGTGAAAAGGCTGCCGTAGGCTCCCACGGGCTCGCGCCCGATCCACAGGGCTCCCGGGGAGCCGTCGTAGAAATCCTGGGGCGCATCGAGCACCGCGACGCCGTCGATCTCGACCCTGAGCTGGCGGCAGAGGGAGTCGTATGCGACGCCGTCCCAGCCGTCGAAGAAGGGATGCGCCCGGGGGGGATAGAGCGATCCCATGGCCGCGCGCACGGTGTGCTCGGACTGGTAGTCGACCTCGACCGGGCTGCTCCAGCGGATGGGGTACCCGGTGTGCTCGAATCCCACGCGCAGGCGGTGCCGGTCGATGTAGTCGACAAAGAGGAAGTCCGTCTCGAACTCCCTGCCCGTGGCGACCAGGGGCTCGATCCTCCCGGTCTTGTCGGTGGGGAAGCGGACCTTCATCTCGAGCGGCCCGAAACGCGTTCCCGCCGCGCGCTCCGCGAGCGCCACCGGCGTGTCGAACGCGTGCGAAAGGCCGCGGTACACGGCAGGGTTTGTCTGGCGCACGAGATCCAGGAGCTGGACGTTCAGGAGCGCGGAGACGCCCACGGAGAACAAGGCGAGGGCGACGGCAGCCGAGCGGAGGGCCGAGCGGCGCCAGCCCGGCGGCGCCAGTCTCTCGGCGCCCAGGAGTCCGACGCACGCGAGGAGGACCAGGACCGGGGCGAAGTCCACCATGTAGCGCGCCGTCGAGGTGACGAAGAGGAGCAGGAACGCGCCGACCGCCCCGTAGAAGGCGGCGAGCGACCCGGCGAAGGCCGCGAGCGTTCCCCGTTCCCCGGGCGGCCTCCTCAGGAGGGCCAGCGGCGCCAGGAGGGCGAACCAGGAGAAGGGGAGGTTGCTCAGGATCCCGTAGACGTACTCGGAGGAATAGTAGCCCGGGGGGGCGCCCGGCAGGTGGACCGGCTCGACGAACGGGAAATACCGGCTCCATTGCGCCGGTGCCAGGTAGTAGACGTAAGCGTTGAAGCGGACGTAGCCCGCGCTGAAATGCTGGACCATCGCCTCGTAGGCCCCCGTCAGCTGGTAGTTGAGGCCAAACTCCAGGGGATTGCCGAATCGCTCGAAGTTGTAGGCGAACAGCCCGGCAACGACGGCGGAGAAGGGGGCGCCGAGCGCCGCGGCCCGGGCCCACCACGGCGGGCCGCCCGTCCCGTCGTCGTTGCGGCGATGAAGCCAGGCCCAGGCAACCGGGGGCACAAACGCGCAGGCCCCGACGATCAGCGTCGGCCGCGACCCGACGGCCAGGCCCATGAGGAGACCCGCGGCCGCGAACCAGGCCGCGACCCGGCGGGAGTGGAACCCTCGGTAGAGGCACAGGAGGGAGGCCGTGGAGAAGAAATATCCCGCGGCAACCGGGGGCTCCCATATGCTCGTCCTGCGGAGCACCGGGTAGGTCATCGATGCGAGCCCGATCGCCATGATCCCCACCGCGAGGGTGATCGCGCCCGACTCCGGAAAATACCGCCGCCTGAGCGCCCACACGAGGGCTGCGGACGCGAGGAACGCCCCGTTCACGAAGAACAGGGCGGCGTAGGGTGCGGGCAGGTCCTGGCCGGTAGCCAGGCGCCAGGGCAGGAAGAGCGTCACGACCGGGGCCACCCCGAAATACGAGTAGTACCGGCCCTTGTAGTAGGACATGTCGGCGAGCGCGATCCCCGGCGGACGCTTCGCTGGGTCGTAGGGATTCTCCGCGTTCACAAGCGCGGGGGGCGGGACCGCCCTCAGGTAGAGGTGGCCTGCCATGAACCCGTCGAGCGTCAGGTTCGAATAGTCCCCCTGCTTGCCCGCGCCCCAGAGCCTGATCCCGCCGGGAGTCGAGCTCTCGAGGGTCCATGTGTTGAAGGCCAGCACCCCGACGACCAGGAGCAGCGCCAGAATTCCCTGGTCGCGGGACGAGGTGTTCTTCAAATGCAAAGTGGGGGTTGGCACCTTCCGCGAGCATCGGAACCACCCCATGGGGGGCAAGCACGATGCGAGGATCCCCGGGGGGGTAGCCTCAGTAGGGGAAGGAGGAAGCGGGGTTGTTGGGCAACTTTCTGGCAACCTACCTCGTCAGAAATTGAGATGACCCGAGGCCAATGACAGCGCGCCATTGCCTTGCCAGGGTAGGTGACTAGGGTAGCCTTCGATTGTGAGCACCCTACAGGAAATTGAGGCCGCGGCCCTTCGACTTCCGCAGAAGGATCGGTTGCACCTTGCCGACAGGATTCTTGGGAGTCTGCCACCGCCGCCGCAGGCTGCCGAAACCGATGAGATTTTGGCCGAGGCTATCCGCCGTGATGCCGATCTTGAAAATGGGCAGGTTCGTCCGTTGACGGAAGAGGCCTTCTGGGCAGGAGTGCGCCGTCGGAACGCGTGAGGATCGAATTTCATCCATCAGTTCAGCAGGATTTCAACCAGGCTCTGGACTATTACGAGGCGGAGGGCGGGCCGCATCTCGCGGAACGGTTCGAAGGAGAGTTTCGAGCGTGCTTGGCTGCGGTTCAATCCGCGCCCCGTCAATTTTGTTCTATCTCCAGAGCGAAGTCTTCCGGCGAATCCGGCTCGAGAATTTCCCTTACGTGGTGGTTTACCGCGAGAAGACGGCCGTGGTCCGGGTAACGTTGCTCAAGCACGAGCGGCGACATCCGCGCTTTGGGATGGACCGCAGGTAGCCGCTTCGTCCCGTCGGGGCAAAATGGGACGGCCGACGGGACCCGAACCTTCCCGTCGCCTCGAAGCCAAGTCGCTAGAAAACGCGGACTTAGTTGAGGATTAGTTTCTTAAGAACGGAGACAGAAAGCAGGGAGATGCAGGAAAAGGAAGGGAAAAACAACATACTGGGCAACCTTGTGGCAACCTAGGGAACATCGTAGATTTCGACTAGAGCTATTCCGGTGTCGCCGCTTGCCCCGGCAACCTGCGCGGTATACCCGCCTGGCGGAAGCGTAACAAGTAGAGCTGAATCCGGCGTTGCTGAATTTCCCCAAGAGAATGCACCAACGGAGGTCGCGATCGTTGTGATTTGGGAGTTGGCCGCCCAACCCAAATTATTCGCCATCAATTGGCTCGAAGCGTTGTAAAGTTGGAGTTGAGGATCCGGAAGGGATCCTGAAACTCCGAAGGCATTCAGAGCCGGCCCGGATGCCCTGATAAGGACGGTTCGAGACGTTGAGCCGCCGATGACAAAACCTGCGATCAGGATATTGGATCCAGTCCCGACAGTTGCTCGAGTTGAGACGTTTATCAATCGGGGTGTCAAAGGTGTGTATGAACCGATGGGGGTTGCGTCATACACTTCCGATAGCGCCACTCCAGTGTCGCCCGATGCCCCAGAAATTTGGGCCGTATATCCTCCCACGGATAACGTCTGAACGAGAGCCGAATCGTGGCTCGATTGGTTTGGCCAAGCAAATGCCCCAACCGTGGTCGAAACGGATCTGATCGACGGATCGCCTGCCCAACTGGAATTAGACGCGATCGATTTCGAATTCGAATTGTAGAGCTGCAAGTTCGGATCCGCCAACGGTCCGGCAACGCCAAAAGGCACAAGCGCGGGTCCGGAACCGCGGATCAGGACCCTTTCGCTTCCGCTTGTTCCTCCCCCCCCAATGACGAAGCCGGTTATAAGGATATTAGCCCCCGTACCCACGGGACCCCTGCATGAAATGTTAACGAGGCGCCCTAGATCGCCCGTGTTCACGATATTCAAAGTGGCGGGACTGCTTAGGACCGAACCGGCGGATGTCGATATCAAGCATTCATACGTGCCGCTGTCACCGCTTGAGGCGTTGAATATTGCCAAAGTCGACGAGGTTGCTCCCGAAAATGAGGTCGAGACAAGATTGGTCTTGGCTTGGTGCCGCGCCGCCGTCGCGGATCCTCCCTCGGCGATCGGCTTTCCGTTCAGAAACCATTGGTATGTCGCATCCGACTGTCCCGCAAGCGCATTGAATACGACTGAGGCCCCTTGTGAAACAGCCGCGCTAGTGGGTTGCATCGTCACTGACGGTCCTCCCGTGGCCGGCGAAACGGCAAGCACGGCGCCGTCGCTTGTAACCGATCCTCCAGGACCCGAAATTGCGACGGTATAGCTTCCGGAATCCGACACATGCGCCGAAGCAATAGAATACGAGGAATTGGTCGCCCCGGAAAGTGGTGAGGCACCAAAGTACCATTGGTACGCCATGCCGGCCGTTTCGGATACAGCGACCGAGAAGGTCACGCCCATGCCAACCGTGGTCGTTACGGACTTGGGTTGAGTCGTTATAGTAACTGGTGCCGGTGTCGGAGTTGGCGTGGGAGTCGGAGTCGGCGTCGGCTGTTGTACAGGATTTGGCGTAGGCGTAGGAGTGGGAACGATTGTTGGGGTAGGTGCCGGTGCCGGTGGCGGGGCCACAGGAAGAGAGTAGCCTACCGGGAGCAGCATGAACGAGTGGGCAGTGCGATCGCTGGACAACCCGTAGCCCACGATTACGCCGGCGTCATTAATCGACCTGGCGCACAGTAGGTTTTGGAAAGTGGTGGCGGACAGGTCGGTGATCGTGTTCAGGTCAACCGGGCTTCCGTTTGGCGAATAGACAATGGCACGTGCCGACGTTTCGCCAACGCCGATGCCTTCGAACCCCCCGTATATCGAGCAGCCCACTATTGTCCCGGAATTGTTGATCGCATAGGCGACCCCTGGTCCGAGATCGACCATTGTTCCGGACGGCGGATGGCCGGTGTAAAGGAATGCACGCTCGGCCAGCGTCCCCGTATCGGAGTAGCCGACAATCTCGCCGCTGTCGTTGATACCGTATGCTGTCGATAGGTCACCTCCAAGGGTTCCGAGATCTGAGATGGCCCCGTTCGAGTATAGGAATGCGTGTCCTGCGGAAAACGCGTCATCACCAGAACCGACCACTTGCCCGAGCGCATTGATAGCGGTCGGAAACGCGCTGTACATCTCTCCGTTGTAGACGAATCCAATCTGAGTGACGGAGCCGTCTTGAAAAATGAACGCACCACTCCCAGTGGAATCGGTGCCAATCGCTGTCCCAGAGTTATTGATGCCAGTGACGAAAGCACCGACTATTATCGGCGTCGGCGTTAGGGCGTAGTCGATGAAACCATACTGGACCAAACCGTTCGTGACGTAGCCTCCTATGACACCTGAATCGTTGATGCACACCGCCCTCGAGTGGACCGAATAGATGCCTGAGAAGAGACTGCCGAAGGTTGGCACTTGTGTGAATGACCCTCCGGAGTACTCATAGCCATTGAGCTGAGAAAATGCGGCGAATTGGCCATAGGAATTGACAGACATCGCTAATGGTTCGCCAATCGACGGGTTCGACCCCACATCGACTGCGACATATTGGTTCGCCGCATGCATCTCGAGCGGACAATGCGTGCCGCAGGCGATGGAGATGAACAAAAGCAGGCATTTTCTCGTTTTGGAATGGCAAGGAGACATAAAGGAGGGATTCCCTACTTATCGTAAAACTGGTGCGGACTACCGATTTGAACCACGATTTGAGAGAACTAACAATCTATGATGAGACAGTGCCTTGGCTCGACGATCCTGGCTCGGCAGTGAATGGTCGCTATGCTGGCGATGATACGGATTCTTCCAGCCTCGGACCCATTGGAAATTGCCTCAATTTACATGACTACATGGATTGACGTAGAGCGGGTTCTGCAGGCACCGGAGTGTATCGGCCACTCGTGCTGGGCATAGTGTCCCAAACGATGCCTTGGTTGGATCTTTGGGATCTAAATCGCTCCACCGGATCGACGCGTTTGCTAAAGTGGCAGGAAATAGCTATTCCACACTAGCGGCCGAGGTAAGTGACATCGACTATCGTGCCAGAGAATTGTTGAGACGCCGTCGAGGCGCCGATGAAATTGTCTCCAATCGCAGCAGATTGTCGCTCATTTCGGTAAAATGGCTGCGCTACATCCATGGCCGCTTTGCCATTGACCACGACGACAAGGCGACCGGGAGTCCCTCCCGGGGCTTCTTTTAGGTCATTAGCCTGCGCGTGGAGCCCTCCGTAATCAACCGTGATTGTCTGAACAGCCCCAGAGTCTACATCCACAGGTGCACTGATCGAACCTTCAAACCCCCAATGATCAAATCCGAAAGAGATCTTACCGGGAGCGAGGTATTGGAGATACACGAGATCGCCCCTTCCAGTCTCGCCACTGCAAACCAGGGGTTCGCGTCGGACGCCCAAAAAGGGAGGAAGTCTTAGGGAAATCTTAACCGGCCCTTTGTATTTGGCCCCGGAACCGGGATCCGGATTCGACGGCGGGACTCGCCGCGCCGAAAGAATTTGCCCTGAAAAAGGCAGCGTGTACGCGATTCCCGTGCTCGAGCGTCCAACCGAAGGTTCCCAGCTAGCTGCATCAAAAAAATTGCTGGGTGAATCCAATGCCACGTCTCCGTCGACCGTTACTTTCAGGCGCTTTTGAATAAGTGCCGCCTTGGAGGGACTCAAGGAATCAAAGAAAGGGTGGCCGGGGGGCGGAAAGAGCGAACCCAGACTCACAACAATTACATGGGGGACGTCGGGCTGGAGCGCGATGGGCTTTCCGAAGATGGCGCCATGGCTAGAATGCTCAAATCCAAACGAGAAGACATTGTGCGGTTCGTAGTGAACTACGAGGTAATCTGCCAAGAAGGAACTCCCAGTGACGACCAGCGGCTCATTCGTGCCCGATACATCGCGGGGGAATATCACCTTTAGCTCAAGGTCGCCGTAGCCACTGCTGTGAAACCAACGATCGAAAGAATAGGGAATCTGGCTCCAGGTGTGGACCAGTCGTTTGTAGAGATTGGGATGCTCGATGCGGAAGAGTTCGTTGTGCCGGAAGCTGGCAAGGACATTGAATGCCGCCGAGTAAACAAACAGGAGAATCGCAACGAGCCTCATGCTTATCCTGAGCAAACGCGTCGGATAGGTGGCTGCCGCCAGAGCAAACATGCCAATCGAAGCGAGGAGCAGAAATGCCGGAACAAAATCAATCATGTAGCGGTTGGCTATTCCCCCGAAACATGTGACGGTGGTCGCCGCGGCCGCCGCGGCGAGAAAAGTAGACTGGCAGAATTGGGCGAGAGCCGGACTTGTTTTCACGGAACCGCTTCTGGCAACTACAAGTGCCCCTAGACCAAGGAAGACAAAGGGAATATTGGGAAGGATGCCGTAGGGATCTTCCACGCCGAACTGCCCAGTAGGTGCTGGCGGTATATTGGCAGCTGATACGAATGGAAAATACGGACTCCACGATGCGGGAAGCAGCCAATACAATCGGAATCCGTAGGGTATGAGTCGCCAGCTCAATAGTTTTGTCGTCGTAATGTCGGCACCAGCCATTTGGTAGCGTATACCGAACTCCGTCATACTTCCGAACCGGGCATAGTTATATGCTGCGAGCCCGATACCGATCATAAAAATGGGTATCATTGCGGCCTTAAACGATTTCCTCCACGAGTCATCGAGGAAGGCGGGAACCAAACCACCATCAGAGCGCATCCAATGAAACAAAGGCACCAGAAGGGCCGCACAGCATAGGAGGTAGGTCGGACGCGCCCCCACGGCCAGACCGAACGAGACGCTAGCAAAGATGAGCCATAGGTTTCTGCGTTTTCCATGAATTGCGCCATACAAGAAACAAAGTCCGACCATAAAACAGGCATAAGCACATGTGATGGGAACCTCCCAAATGCTGGCTCTTCGCAAGAGTATTGGCATGGTGTTCGCCATTCCCACAGCCGCGACTGCTACGGCAGACATCCACGAGGGCGCCGTAGGAAAATGATCTCGACGTATGGCAGCCACTAGCCACGCCGAAGCTCCGATTCCTACCCAGGCAAACACGACCGATGCGAACGCCTGGTCAATTTCGAGACCGCTTAAGAGACGAATCGGCAAGAAAAGAACGAGGACCGGTGTAACTCCAAAATAGATATAATATTTGCCATGATAGTAACTTGCATCGTGCAGTCCATGTCCTCTCCGCATTTCGGGGTTCCATGGGTTTTGCAAAGTTGCTAGAAATGGATCGGCCGGCGTATCCAAGGACAATTGGCCCTTAAGAAAACCTTGGGTCAGAAGATTATAGTAACCGGGGCTGAATCTCGAAAAAGGGGCCGGAGCGAATTCCGGCCGAGCTGTCCAAAGGTAAAACCAGCCAATAATAATCACGATACCGACCAGCAAAAGTGATTCGGCCCGCGCCTTTTGGAGGGAATACGACGGTTCTATTGAGATTGGGGTTTGCCGATTCATCACTGAAGGCAAGTGGAATGAGACACTTTGATGCGAGCAAGTAACTGTTACGGAATCTTTAACCGCCTGTCACTTCTTGCTCCCTCTTTTTTGTTCGGGGTTTCAGTGGTCTCGCCAACAATGGGGACGTTCTTGACGATAGATGAGACACACCACGAGTTGCCCGCCTTGCCTTAGTGCCGGACGAAGTTCGACAAATGACACCTGGGAGCTGATCCGGCAGGGCATCTCGTCAATTTCGAACGCAACCTGACTGGGACGAGCGGCGACACAGGGTTGGCCCTCATCGAAGTCTACGAGGTTTAGCAGGCACAGCAGGCCCGCCTCCCGGCCAATCCGGCCTCGGGGCTGCGCCTCGGTAGGATTACAACCGCCTCGGCTGCCAATCCGATTGACTACTGTATTACAGTAATGCAGTATTGCTGAATGAATTCAACCATCACGATTTCGCCGCGGGGCACACTCACTTTGCCCATCGCGCTTCGCCGCAAACTAAGGCTAAACAAGAATCATTCCGTGCTTCTCGTTGAGGAGAGGCCCGATGGCATATTTCTACACCCGGCCGTCACGGTACCGATCCGAGACATTCCTGCGGCAACAATCAAAAGGTGGGTTACTGAGGACGAGGCGGACGCAGCTAGCGTGAGAATCGCCAGGAGGTGATCGTCTTCATCGATACCTCGACGATCTTGGCCGCTTGCTGGTCTGCCAAGGGCCTGTCCCATGTTCTTTTCGATTCCTGTCGGAAAGCCGGCTGGACGCTGATCACCGCCGATTATTGCGTGGCCGAGGTCGAAAGAAATGTGTCGAAGCATCCCTCTGGTGCCACCCATTGGAACCGTGTCATCCGGCCTCTCTTGGATGTGGTGGGTTCCGTCTATGTGCTCGACCGGCCCATTGTCTTTGATGCAACCAAAGACAGGCCGGTGATCTTGTCGGCCATTGGCAGCGGGGCTGATTATCTGGTCACTTCGGACACTTCGGACTTTGCCCACGTGCTCGGGACAACCGTTTACGGGGTCAATGTGCGCACGCCCAAGACATTTCTACTGGAAATGGGGATTGTTAGGTAGACACGGGTGGATGCCTTCTAGGATTCGTTTTCAAAGCAGACCCCTTTCGAAGGGGAAGACCTAATATGGGGCGGCCGACGGGACCCGAACCCGCGAGCCGTCGGCGTCTCATCCCTTCGGAGAGGGCCCTCCGACCCGCTCAACGAAGTGCAGGGAGCCGCTGAATTCCGGGTCCGAGGTGGAGCCCCCTATCTGGTTGCGCACATAGGTCACCTCGGCGGGGTTTGTGGGGTAGGGGGTGAGCGCGGAGGTGATGACCGCGCCGCCGTCCATCAGGACCTCCACCTTCGGGCCGGCTGCGCCCGCCGGCCCGAGCGAGCTGAGCGTGATCCAGATCTCGTGCGGAAGCGAATAGTCGACCGCGATCGGGGGGCTCTTCTCGCCGCCGACGCCCCAGTGGTCGAACCCGATCATGACATGCCCCTTGTCCGCATACGTGACATAGACCATGTCCCCCGCGCCGGTGCGCCCCGTGGTGAGGAGGGGCTCGCTGCGGCCGGCCTTGCCCGGGGGGAACGAGACGATCATGTGGACGGTTCCCGGCCTCCCGACCTGGCCCGCAGCCGAGGGGGCGGCGACGGTCGAGACGTCCATCTGCGGGCCGGTGAAGCGCCCGAGGACGCCCGGTGCGGTCCCGGTGTCCAGCCCCGACACGGCCACCGACGGTATCCCCGGGGAGCGCAGGCGGGAGCTGTCGAACACCGGGGCGCCGTCGAAGTCGCATCCCAGGCGGTAGCCGTGGACTGGCTCCTCGGCGTCGCCCGCGGCGAAGTCGAGCCGGTGGCTGGCCTCCGGGTCGCAGGGGATCTCGGCCGACTGGAGCCTCGAGGCGTCGGAGCCCAGGCAGGTGAGCCGGATCCGGGAACCCGCCAAATAGGTGACAAAGCAAAGGCACGACTTCGGGCCGGAATGTGCCGACAGGAGGGGCTCGCTCGAGCCGACCGCCCCTTTCGGGAACCGGAGCACCATGTGGATCCGCCGTCCCCAGGGCAGCGGGATGTCCCTGGGCACGGGCAGGCGCCTGCTGCCCAGGATTCTCCCGCTGAAGAGCCCCTCGGCGGTCGAGCCGAACCGCGAGGAGCCGACCTGGATCTCGGACTGCGTCGTCTCGTAGGCGTAGCAGTTCGCCCTGATCGCCTCACGGCCGTTGAGCTCGACGCGGAGCTCGCCCCTGAGCGCGGCGCGCTCCGACGGCGCGAGCGACGCGACCGCCGGGTTGGAGGCGGGGAAGAGCGCGCTGTCCGAGACGACGAGGCTCTGGATCCTCGAGTAGTCCACCTCGATCGGCTCGCTCTGGAAATACTGCCCCCAGACGTCGGCGCCCAGGCGGACATGGCTGTTGTCCAGGCACGCGACGTTGACGACGACGCCCGCCGCGGGGTGCCCGGTGGCGAGGAGGGCCTGCCTGTTTCCCCTCTGCCCGTAGGGAAGGGCGAAGTCGACCTGGACGGGCCCGACCTGGGACTCGAGGGAGCGCCGCTCTCTCGCGTGCCAGCCCCATGCGGCCGCCACGAGGAGGCAGGCCACGGCGGCCGCCCAGGGCGCGCACCGCACGAGCGGCCAGTCCCCCGGGCTCCCGAGAAGCGCGGGAGCGCGCGAGCCGGACAGCCGCCAGAGGATGAACGCGGCCCACGAGGCCGCGCAGAACCAGAACGACCGCCGCAGCACGGGCGACCCCTCGTACGTGAGCTCCACCGAGCTGCGGCCGGGGGGCACCGGCACCATGACGAGGCGGTCGGGCGACATGACCGGGACGACGCGCGTCCCGTTGGCGGTGGCGGCGTAGCCCGCGATGAAGCAGCGCGGGGTCTCGACCGTGCATCCGGACTCGGGGGCGTCGACCGTGAACCGGAGCGGGACCAGGCTGTCGAGGCGGATCGACAGGTCCCCGGGCCGCACCTCCTGGAGGACGTAGTCCGAGAAGACCTCCTGGGGGTCGCTTGGCGCGTCGGCCCCGGGGAGCACGAGCCGGATGCCGACCCGCTCCGGCACGGTCCCGTCCGTCCACACCGTGATCGAGCGCCGGTTGCCCTCGAGCATGCCGAAGCCCCGCTTCTGTCCCGAGGCGGGCAGCGAGTAGTTCCTCTGGACCAGCGGGCCGATCAGCTGGAGGTAGCCGCTTGTCGGCGCCGCCCTGAAGGCAAAGGTCAGGAGGTAGCGCTTGCCGGGCTCCAGGGTCACGAAGGAGGCGGTCGACGCCCGGAGGGCCCCCCGGTCGACAACGGGGGAATTCCTCCGGGCGGAGGCGGTCGGCGAATCCACCTCCTCCGTCCCCCCGCGCAGCATCCGGAACTCGAACGCGGGGTCCATCACGCCGTACACGAAGGACGGCGGTATCCCGAAGTAGGCGTAGGACGTGACAGTCACGTCCAGGTTGGCCGGCCGGAAGGCCGCCGCCGTGGCCTCGGTGGTCCAGCGGTTCAAGTCGCCGCGGGCGACGAAGAGCCGGGCCTCGTGGAGGCTCCAGGCCGCGCACGCCACGACCACGGCGGCCACGGCGGCGCGGGGCACGCGCACGGAGGCCAGGGCGGCGGGCAGGACCAGTGCCGCCGAGAAGAGCGTGAACGGCACGGCCACCAGGTAGAGGCGCTGCATGGGCCAGGTGTTCGTGAGCGCGACCACGAGGTGCGGCATGTGGCGCCAGAGGAGGGGATCCAGGACCGGCACGGGCAGGACGAGGGCGAGGAGCAGGGCCGCGTACCCGAGGCAGGCCCCCGCGGCGAGCCCGATGCCCCGGCCGAGCGCCACGCGGCCCGCCGCCGCCCACGCGAGGCAGACGGACGCAAGGACCAGCACCAGCCATGAGGCGTAGCCAAACTGCAGGTCGCCGACCCCGTTCGCGAGGGGGCCGACAGGCAGGACCGAGGCGGGGAATGCGCTCCTGACGATCTGGGTGATCGCCTCGGAGACGCCGGCGTAGATGTCCCCGCCGGCCAGGAGCGAGAGGTCGGAATTGAGCGTGAAGACCGAGACGAAGACATAGCTTGCGAGGGCGGCGCAAAGCCCCACGGCGCAGGTGCCGCTCGCCAGGGCCCGCCAGCCCGGGGAGCGGAGGAATGCGGCCAGCCGGACCGCGACCACGCCCCCCGTCAGCCAGAGGGCCACGGGCGGGTGGGCGAGCCACGCCGCGGCGAGCGCCGCCGCCAGCCAGGCGTCCGCCGAGAAGGACGGCCTCACGCATCCCCTCACGCACGCGGCCACGGCCAGCGCGACGAAAGGGGCCGCGTGGACCGTCATGAAGAGGTCGTACGAATACGCGGCCCCGAGGAGCGCCGGCGAGAGCCCGTAGGTTGCGGAAAGCAGGAACGAGAGCGGCGGGGGGCACCCGGCGCCCCTGCGCAGGCCGAGGTAGCACGCCAGGGAGGCCGCGATGATGCTGAAGGCGAGCGACGCGTTCTGGACCTCCCAGAGGCTCAGCCTGTGGCGGGTGGACAGGTCGATCGCGGCCGCGAGGTAGAAGAAGTAGGGGGCGTCGCGCAGCGGGTGGATGCGGCCGTTGAAGGCATAGGCGCCCTGTCCCACCATCGGGGGCACGGTCCCCCCGCGCATCTGCTGGAGGGCGTCCGCCGTGGCGAGGCTGTAGTTGAAGGACTCGCCCGTGCCGACCAGCCGGTCGCACAGGAAGGGGGACGCGGCGAAGAGCCCCACCGCCACCAGCGCGAGGGCCAGGGCTAGTGACGTGAGTCGTAGACCCATCGATTCGCCTGGAGCCATTCCAGCGTCCGGACGATCCCCTGCTCAATCGTGAGCTTGGGCTTCCACCCGGTGGCCCGGACCTTCGCCGTGTCCAGCAGGATGAAGGGGTTGTCGCCGATCCAGCCGCGGTTCCCGCCGGTGAACTGGAGCTCCGGGGCGAGCCCGAGCGCGCCGCAGATGTGGCGGACGCTGTCCTTCACCTGCACGTACTCGGTCGTGCCCAGGTTGTAGATCTGGGTCGTGTGCGGCGCTTCCCTGGCGGTCCCGAGGCGCGTCACGTGAAGGATCGCGTCGATGCAGTCCTGGACGTAGAGGTAGCTCTTGCGCTGCGAGCCGTCGCCCAGGATGCGCAGGGTGCCGGGGTGCTCGATCAGCTGCCTGTAGAAGTCGAAGATGTGCCCGTGGGTGTAGCGCTCGCCCAGGATCGAGACGAAGCGGAAGATGTAGCCCTCGAACCCGAAGCCCTCTCCGTAGGCGGAGAGGAGGCCCTCGCCGGCGACCTTGGATGCGCCGTAGAGGGACGTCTGCACGGGGAAGGGCGCGTCCTCGGGGGTGGGGATCACCTTGGCCTCGCCGTAGGTGGAGCCCGTCGAGGAGAAGGCGATCCGCCTGATCCCGCCCAGGCGCATCGCCTCGAGGACGTTGTAGGTCGCGATCGTGTTCTGCTCCAGGTCCCGCCTCGTGTGCTCGGTGCCGAACCGCACGTCGGCGTTGGCGGCGAGGTGGAAGACGAAGTCGCAGCCCGCCATCGCGCGGGTCAGCGCCGGCAGGTCGAGGTTGTCGCCCTCCACGAGCTTGAAGCGGGGATTTTTCAGGGCCGCCTCGACGAACTGCCGCTGGCCGGTCGAGAAATTGTCCCAGCCGACCACCGTGCGGCCGTCCGCGAGCAGGCGATCCACGAGATTGCTCGCGATGAAGCCGGCGGCGCCGGTGACAAGAGCCTTCACGAATCCTCCTATGAAGGAGCTACAGGCGGATTCCGCCCAGTGCGCCCCAGATGTCGATGAGCTCCCGGTCTCCGAGGTTCGCGTCGCGATAGACGCGATGAGGCACGCCGAGCACGAGGATCTCTGCCTCGGCGATCACCTGATCGAGAGGCACGAGCCGGGGATCGGCGACGTACGGATCGGTGCACAGCACGCGTGCGCCCGCCCAGAAGAACAGCTTCCGCAGCTTGTAGCTGAGGGACGAGCGGATGTCGTCCGACTCCGACTTGAACGCCATGCCCAGCAGGCCGATCGTCCGTCCCCGCAGGCTGCCGTAGCGTCTCTCCATGGCCCCGACCATGTAGGCCGGCAGTCCTTCGTTGACCTGCATCGCCGATTGGCCGAGCGGAAAGTGGTCTGCCGTGAAGGCCGCCAGCTGCATCGTGTCCTTGAGCAGGCACGGACCCGCTGCCAGCCCGGGCGACGGTAGATCTCGGGCGCGCGGGTAGTCGGTCCGGATCGCGTGCAGGACGTGGCTGTAGTCGACTCCCGCGGAGTGGGCTATCTCGAAGAACTGATTCGCCACTGCGAATTTCATGTAGCGCCAGGCATTCGTGAAGAGCTTCGCGAGCTCCGCCTCTTTGGTGGAGACGCGGATGATGTTCTGGGTCAGCTGCCGGAACAGCCTCTCCGCGCGGTCGCCCGTTTCATCGTCGTCCGAGCCGACGATCTGAGGCAGGCTCGACAACTCCTCGATCGCGTGCCCCTCGGCGATCCGCTCCGGGCAGAAGGCAACCTGCACGTCGCAACTTCGGGCCGCGAAGGCGCCGGCCATGAACTCGCTGGTCCCGGGGTAGACCGTGCTTCGCAGGACGACCAGCGTGCCCGGCTGGACGTACTGGAACATCTGCTCGACGGTCCGCTCGAAGACCGTCATCGATGGGTTGAGGAACTCGTCTATCGGCGTGCCGACGACGACGACCACCTGCCGAGTCCGGCTGAGCATCTCGGAGGAGGCGCTCAACTGGAGGCGCCCGGTGGGAAGCAGCTCGGCCAGCAGCTCGTCGGCGCCGGATTCTATGAACGGCATCTCGCCTCTGCCAATACGCGCCAGCGTCGCCTCGGCGATATCGAGTATCCCGACTCGAAGCCCTGCTTTCGCGAGGGCGAGACTCAGCGGCAGTCCGACGTGGCCGCCTCCTCCCAGGACGACGACATCCAGGCCGGCTTCCGGCGCTTCCACGGCGGCTCGCATCGCGGCGGTTTCTGCGGTCATTCCACCCTCGTAGACGACTTCCACGATTGACGGCGAGGTTCTCCAACTGTAGCAGGGGCCAATTAGCCCAGTGGCGTCGACCGTCATGTCGTCGTCATAAGGTCTGCCGGACGACAACTCGGCGGCGCGATCCTCCGCTATCCTTTGCCCAGCCCTACCCACGGAGATTGGACTTGTGATCAGACGTATCTGGACCGGACATCGGATGTTGGTCATCGCGGTCAGCGCCTTCGCCATCGTGGCGATCGTGGCTACCGGCCTGCTCGTCGTTGTCGGGCCGGCCATGACCGCCCGGGCCACGCCCACGCCGACGGCTACCGCGGCACCGACCCCGACGCCAACGCCGACCCCGACAGAGACTCCGACGCCCGAGCCCACGCCGACGCCGACGGAGACGCCGGTGCCGACGCCAACGCCGCTGCCCTCGGATTGGGGCTACTCCGACCTGGACGGTGTGGCCGCTCCCTTGACACTGGCCCATCGCCTGCCGCTGGCCATCATGGTGGACGACAACACCATAGCCCGGCCGCAGTCGGGCATCTCGTCGGCCTCGATCGTCTACCAGGCCTTCGCGGATGGCGGCGAGGACCGCTATATGTACGTCTTCCAGGAGGGTACGGCCACGGACATCGGTCCGGTGCGTAGCGCGCGGCCCTACTACGTCTACTGGGCGGACGAGTACAAGGCGCTCTTCGGGCACTACGGCGGCGACGCCAACTCACTCACGAGGGTGATCCCTGCGAATGTCAAGTACATATACAACATGGACGCGCTCTACCAGGGCAGCTGTCCGTATCACCGCATCACCACGCGCCTCAGCCCGCACAACGCCTACACCAACTCGGCAGCCCTGATCACGTGCGCCGCCCAGAGGGGCTATCCGGCCACGTATCAGAAGCTGCCTACACGGCCGTTCACGGACGACATCTCCGTCGCGGACCGACCCAACTCCCAGGTGATCAACATCCCCTATCGGACCGGCACGGTCGGCTACCAGTACAACTTCCTGACTGACGACTACACCCGGTCCATGGACGGCCAGCCCGAGATCGATCCGGCCAACAAGCAGCCGGTCCTCGCCCGCACCATCGTCGTCCTGTACCAGTACGTGACGACGGATCCGCTCTCCGAGCCCGGCCACATCCGGCCTTGGGTCAACAGCGTTGGATCCGGCCAGGCCACCGTTTTCATGGAAGGCAAGGCCATCGAGGCGACCTGGAAGAAGCCCTCGAACACGGCCCTGACCCGCCTGTACGACAAGTCCGGCAAGGAGATCCCGTTCGTCCGCGGCGAGATATTCATGCAGAGCATTCCGCCCGGAACGGCGGTCACCGTCAAGTAGGCGCGCCCAAGCCGCCGGCGGCGTGATTCGAAGTCGCCGGTCCGGCGAGCCGAGGGCTAGGCGCCTCCGAGCACCGGCGCGAGCGCACTTTGACGTGCGTGAGCAAGGAGCGCAGGAGGCAACGACGCCATCGGCCGCCCGACCGGAGACATTTTGTCGCGGGAGCGGCTACTGCATCACCAGGCCGCCGTCCACCGCCAGTATCTGGCCGGTGATGTAACCGGCCTCGTCCGAGGCGAGGAAGGTGACCGCGTTGGCGATGTCTTCGACCGTGCCGAAGTGGCCGAGCGG
>PLXR01000016.1 GCA_003151495.1 Opitutaceae bacterium | reverse complement strand
CTCCAGGAGCGCCTCGCCAAGCTGGCCGGTGGCGTCGCCGTCATCAACGTCGGAGCCTCCACCGAGGTCGAGATGAAGGAGAAGAAGGCCCGTGTTGAGGATGCACTCCATGCGACCCGCGCGGCTGTCGAGGAGGGCATTGTCGCCGGCGGCGGCGTCGCCCTCCTGCGCACGGCGAAGGTCATCGACGCCCTCGCCCTCGAGGGTGATGAGAAGATCGGGTCGCAGATCGTGCGCCGGGCAATCGAGCACCCGATCCGGATGCTCTGCTCGAACGCTGGAGTTGAAGGCGCGGTTGTCGTCGGTGAGGTTCTCGCCGGCAAGGGCAACTTCGGCTACAACGTCGCGACCGACAAGTACGAGGACCTCGTCAAGGCCGGAGTCGTCGACCCCACGAAGGTCACGCGCACCGCGCTGCAGAACGCTGCCTCGATCGCCGGGCTCCTGCTCACGACCGAGTGCATGATCACCGAGATCCCGGAGAAGAAGGATTCGGCCCCCGCGCATCCCCCCGGCGGCGGCGGAATGGACTACTGATCCGGTCCAAGGAACAATCAACAGGCGCCCCGGCCCGAAAGGCCCGGGGCGCTTTTTTTTCGCCCTGGAAGGCGGGCGCCGCGCGCGATGCCCGCCTTGCCTTGCGGGGCGGCCGTTGCAATCGTCCCCCTCTCGCATGGAGGTGATCATCCTAGGCAGCGGCACATCGCAGGGCGTCCCCATGATCGGGTGCTCGTGCCCCGTGTGCACCTCCGCGGACCCGCGCAACAAGCGGACGAGGACCTCCATCCACGTCGTGATGGACGGCCTCCACGTGCAGGTCGACGCCGCCCCGGAATTCCGGATCCAGTGCGTCAGGGAGGGCGTGGACCGCCTCGACCTCTTCATCCTCACCCACGGACACTCGGACCACCTCGCGGGAATGGACGACCTGCGCCGGTTCTGCGACTCGCGGGGCGGCGGGGCGCTCACGATCCACACGACACCCGACGGGAGGGCCCGGGTCGAGGCGATCTATCCGTACGCCATCGCTGAGAGGGCGACCGTCCGCGGCTACCCGGCGTTCAGGCTGGAGGACATGCCGCGCCGCATGGACCTGCCCCAGGGCACCATCCTCTCCACGCTCCTTCCCCACGGCGAGACCCATACCCTCGGGCTTGTCTTCATCGAGAAGAGCAGCGGCCGGAAGTTCGCGTACTATACCGACTGCAAGCGCCTCACGCAGGAGGCGGTTGAGCTCGCGTGGGGATCCGACGCGGTCGTGATCGACGGGCTGCGGCCGCTGCCGCACCCCTCGCACCTGAGCATCGGCGAGGCCGTGGAGGCGGCGAGGGGCCTCGGCGCAAGACGCGTCTGGCTGACCCACCTCACGCACCTGACCGACCACGGCCCCGCCGAGGCGGCGCTTCCAGAAGGATATTGTCTCGCGCACGACGGCCTGCGGATCCCTTTATAGGCGCCCCGATTCCCCCCGCATGCTTCCCAGCACAAAGACGGCGTTCCTGTGCTTCCTATCCGCGTTTTCAGCGCCTCTCAGCCTCCCGGCATCGGCCGCGTCGATCCCGGACGGGCGTGCCATCACCGGTTCCGTGCGCGGGCCCGACCCCGACGGGAGGTCGATCGGGTCGGCGCGGATATCCCGGACGTCGCTCACGCCGGCCGAGCTCTCGGCCCCGATGGAGTTCTCGGTGTCCCTGCGGATGCGCGACTTCGCGGGCCTGCAGGCCCGCGTTGCGGCGGGGGAGCGCCTGACCCCCGAGGAGCTTGAGGCGAGGTACCTTCCCGCCCGCGGGGACTATGAGCGCGTCGGCGCGTGGCTGGAATCCCAGGGCCTCGCGCTCACCCTCGGGGACGGGTTCCACACCACGGTCTTCGCGCGCGGCCCCGCCTCCGGCGTCGCCCGCGCATTCGGCACCCGGCTCGCGCGCGTCGCGGTCTCCGACGGCGAGTACACCTCGGCCGTCTCCGAGCCCGTCATGCCGCCCGGCCTCGCGGGCGCCGTCCTCAGCGTGAACGGGCTCCAGCCGCAGTTCGGGATGCGCCCCCTCGGGCCCCGGGCAATGCCCCTGCCCAATGACGTCATCGGCAACAGTGTGTACATCATGCCGGACAACATCGCCAGCGCCTACAATATCCCGCCCTGGGCGACGGGGGCCGGACAGATCATTGCGATCGTGGGCCAGGCGCGGCCGATCGCCTCCGACCTTCCCAAGTTCTGGTCGGCCGCAGGGGTGCGCCAGATTACGTCCAACTTCGCCTACGTCGACGTCAACGGCGGGGTGGGGGCCAACCCGCCCCCTCAGGCCACGATCGAGGCCAGCATCGACGCCCAGTGGGCGAGCTCGGTGGCGCCGGGCGCGGCCATCCGGTTCTACGACTCGACAAGGGCCCTGGACTGCCTCGCCCAGGTGCTCAACGACATCCCGCTCTTCCCGAACATGTCCGTGCTCTCGATAAGCTTCGGGAGCACGGAGGGATCCAATGCGCCGTCCGTGCTCCAGGCATACTCGCAGACGTTGGCGAGCATCGCCGCCCTGGGCGTGACGGTGGTGGCGTCGAGCGGGGACTGCGGCACGAATTCCGCCGCCGGGATCGGAAGCGGCAACTACTCCGCCCAGGCCCCGCTCGTGGTCTCGTTTCCCGCAAGCGACCCGAGCGTCACGGGGATCGGCGGCTCGAAGATCACGTTCGCCGGAGAGTGGGCCAATGCCGGTGAGGTGGTCTGGGACCTCCTGGCGATGGCGGCCACCGCGACCGGCGGGGGTGTGAGCTCCGTCTATCCGAAGCCCGCGTGGCAGGCGGGGAACGCCCTGCTCGCCGCCGAGACGATGCGGTGCGTCCCCGACGTGGTCGCCTATGCGGACGCCGATCTTGAGCAGGTGGACGTGGGCTTGGGCGTCCAACCCTACACCGCCTTTGGCATCGGGGTCCTCACTTACCTCAACGGGACCCTCCAAAGCTACGGGGGGACGAGCGTCTCCTGCCCGATCTGGGCGGGTATTGCCGCGCTGATCAACCAGGGGCGCGCGGGAGCCGGGCTCGGGCCCGTGGGCCTCCTCAACCCCCACATCTACCCCCTCGCGGGGACGAGCGCATTCCACGACATCAGGAGCGGGACGAACGGGGCCTACAGCGCCGGCCAGGGCTACGACCTTTCCTCCGGGCTCGGCAGCCCAAACGTGGCCAACCTGATCGCGGCGCTCGGCGGACGGCAGGGCGACAGCCACCGGCTGATCAACCTCTCGGCGCGGGTCCAGGTCGGCACCGCATCGAACATCATGATCGCGGGATTCGTGATCAAGGGGCCAGCCGGCACCACGAAGGACGTCCTGGTTCGGGGGATAGGGCCCGGCCTGTCCTCCTTCGGCGTTGCCGGGGTCCTTGCGAATCCGGCGGTGGCCGTGTACGACACCGCCCAGGCCCCTGCGCTGATCGCCAGCAACACAGGGTGGGACACCGTGGCGACGGCCGGCAACTCGGCGGTGGCGGCAAGTTTCCGCCTAGCGACGGAGGACGACATGAGGCTGGTCGGTGCCTTCGCCCTGGCCCCCGGCTCCGCCGACTCCGCGCTCGTGCTCACCCTCCCGGTGGGAAGCTACACGGTCGAGCTGTCCGGGGTGGGCGCGACGAGCGGCGTGGCCCTCGCGGAGGTGTACGAGGTTAACGAGGCCCCCGCGGAGCTGCTCGCGAACCTCTCCTCCCGGTGCTTCGTGGGGTCGGGCTCGCAGCAGGCGATCTCGGGCTTCGTCGTGGACGGGAACAAGCCCACCCAGCTCCTGGTCAGGGGCATCGGCCCGGCGCTTGCGAATTTCGGGCTCTCCGGGACCCTGGAGCGGCCGACGATAGGCCTCTATGACTCGACGAACGCGCTGATCGCGAGCAATGCCGGGTGGGAAAACGCCCCGGCCGCGGGGACGTCCACGGTTGCCGCGACCTGGCGGCAGGCCACGTCCGCGGACCTGGGCTCCGTCGGCGCCTTTGCGCTGCCGGCCGGCTCGGCGGACTCGGCCCTGGTCGTCACGGTTCCGCCGGGATCCTACACGGCCATTGTCTCCGGCGCCGGAGGCGCGAGCGGAACGGCCCTGGTCGAGGTGTACGAAATGTCTGGTCCGTAGCTGGTTAGCACGGGTCGGGGAGGCAGCAATCGATTTATGACGCGGCCCCGGGAAATCGACTTGCTTTAATTCATACTTAATTAATGTAGATTGAAGCAATTCACGCATGAAGCTTTCCAAGAAAGGCGAGTACGCCCTGCGTTCCCTGATCAACCTGGGCATTGCCGCGGAGATGAACCGAAAGCTTGTCCAGGTATCGGAATTGGCGGAAAGCGAGCAGCTTCCGGTCAAGTTCCTTGAGCAGATCCTGCAGGCCCTGAAGGAGGCGGGCATCGTCGAGAGCCAGCGTGGCAAGTTCGGCGGGTACCGGCTGGGAAGGCCCGCGAAGAAGATCTACATCGGCGAGGTGGTGCGGCTGATCGACGGGCCACTGGCCCCGATCGGCTGCGTGTCGCAGACGGCGTACGAGCCGTGCACCTGCCCCGCCGAGGCGCACTGCGGCCTCAGGATGCTGATGCTCGACGTCAGGAACGCCATAGCCGCCATCCTCGACCGCTACACGTTGGCCGATGTGGTCGAGATCACGCTCCGCAAGATGCGCCGCGACAGCGTCTCGCTTCCCTTCTCGGCCGCCGTGGCCGGAGTGGAGACACCCTCGCGGCTGCCGGCGAGGATCGCCCGGCAGCGCCTCGGCAAGAAGGGCAAGTTCCCGCGCGGGGGCAGGTCCACGGCCGCCGAGGGCATCCTTCACCACATCCTCGGGGAGTATTCCATATAGCCTCCCGAGGGCCGAACTCATGGCTTTGGAAAACACAGCAGCGCCCGACCCTGCGCCCGGCGAGCCCGAGTGGCTCGCGCTGGTGCGCGCCCAGGTCCGCGACCTCCGCTACGGCGTCGTGCAGCTCGTCGTCCACGACGGACGCGTCACCCAGATCGAGCGAACCGAGAAGGTCAGGCTGGCGTCCGACCGAGCCAGCCACGCGCACCACTAGGCGAAACCCGCGCAGCACCATGGCCCCCCCTTTCACACGACCGGACCCCCGGAGGACACGACAAGAACCGCCTCGCATGCCCATGGGAGCCCACCCGTCCGCGGGACGCCCCCGGCAGGAACCCGTCCTCGCTCCATGAATTCCCCCGCAACACTCCGCCCCGCGCGCGCGATCCTATCGGCGCTCGCCCTCGCAGCCTTCCTCTCGGCCGGGAAGGCCCCGGCCAAGACGATCGAGCTGCTCAACGTGTCGTACGACCCCACCCGGGAGCTCTACGTCGACTACAACGCGGCCTTCGCGCGACACTGGAAGGCCCAGACCGGGAATGACGTCGTCGTGAAGCAGTCCCACGGCGGCTCCGGCGCCCAGGCCAGGTCCGTCATCGACGGCCTCCAGGCCGACGTGGTGACGCTCGCGCTCGCCTCCGACATCGACAACATCCACGTGCACGGCGACCTGGTCCCGGCCGACTGGCAGTCCAAGCTGCCGCAGAACTCGACTCCCTACACGAGCACGATCGTGCTGATGGTGCGCAAGGGCAACCCGAAGCACATCAAGGACTGGGACGACCTTGTCCGGCCCGACGTCGCGGTCGTCACCCCGAACCCGAAGACCTCGGGGGGCGCACGCTGGGCCTACCTGGCGGCCTGGGGATACGCGGAGCGCAAGTACGGGAGCAAGGACAGGGCCATGGAGTTCATCACGGCCCTCTATAAGAACGTCCCCGTCCTCGACTCGGGCGCCCGGGGGGCGACGATCACCTTCACCCAGAAGGAGATTGGCGACGTGCTGCTCGCCTGGGAGAACGAGGCCTTCCTGGCCCAGAAGGAGTTTGGGGAGGGCAAATTTGAGACGGTCGTGCCCTCGTCGAGCATCCTCGCGGAGCCCCCGGTGGCCGTCGTGGAGAAGGTCGTTGCCCGCAGGGGCACCGCGGAGGTGGCGCGGGCCTACCTGGAATACCTCTACTCTGACGAGGGCCAGGACATAGCCGGGCGCAACTTCTACCGCCCCCGCAGCCCGGCCGCGGCGGCCAAGTACTCGGGGGTGTTTCCCAAGCTTGAACTGTTCACGATCGACCAGGTCTTCGGCGGCTGGACGGTAGCCCAAAAGACGCACTTCGCCGACGGAGGCGTGTTCGACCAGATCTACCAGAAATGACCCCGCCCAACCCATCCCGCTCCCCCTCCCGGAGCCGGCCCCCCGCGGGCCGGCCGCCCGGGTGCGGGGACTGACCCCGCACGATGGCGAGCCCCCGCGACTCCCGCTCGATACTGCCCGGCTTCGGCCTCTCGCTCGGCTTCACGCTCGCGTACCTGGGGCTGATCGTCCTTGTCCCGCTGTCGGCGGCGTTCATCCGGACGGCCGGCATGAGCTGGCACGACTTCGTCGTCGCGGTCGCCTCGCCGCGCGTGATCGCGGCGTACCGGCTCAGCTTCGGGGCGTCGCTCGCGGCGGGCTTCGTCAACATGGTCTTCGGGCTCGTGGTGGCCTGGGTGCTGGTGCGCTACTCATTCCCGGGCAAGAGGATCGTCGATGCCCTCGTCGACCTTCCCTTTGCGCTCCCGACCGCGGTAGCCGGCATTGCGCTCACCTCGCTCTATTCGCCGCACGGATGGATCGGCCGCTGGCTTGTCCCCCTCGGCTTCAAGGTGGCCTTCACGTGGACCGGCGTCTTCGTGGCGCTCACATTCATCGGCCTTCCGTTCGTCGTGAGGACGGTGCAGCCCGTGCTGCAGGAGCTGGAGCCCGAGATCGAGGAGGCGTCGTCGACCCTCGGAGCGAGCCGGATCCAGACGGTCACGCGGATCCTCCTTCCGGAGCTCATGCCCTCGCTCCTGACCGGCTTCGCCCTTGCGTTCGCGCGGGCCCTGGGGGAGTACGGCTCTGTCGTATTCATCTCGGGTAACATGCCCATGAAGACCGAGATCGTCCCGCTCCTGATCATCACGAAGCTCGAGCAGTACGACTACCGCGGGGCGACCGCCATCGCGGTGGTGATGCTGGTGTCGTCCTTCGTCCTGCTCCTCCTTATCAACCTGCTCCAGAAGTGGAGCCGCCGCTACCATGCCATATGACGTGATTCCCTGTTGGGGCCCGGGCCCCGGGGCCCAATGATCCGGCGCCCATCCTTCCGACCCTTCACGCCCATCCCCCCTTAATTTGGCAGTCCCCACCACAGCCCCCTTTGCCAACCGGCACGTAAGGCCCGCGACACACCGCGCGAACCGCGATCCCGCGTGGGCGCGCTGGGCGCTGACCGCGGTCGCGCTTGTATTCCTTGCATTCTTCCTGGTCCTTCCCCTCCTCGCGGTGTTCGCCCAGGCCTTCGCGAAGGGCGGGGCCTATTTCCTGGCTGCGATCCGCGAGCCGGAGGCCCTCGCGTCGATCAGGCTCACCCTGTTCACGGTCGCGGTCGCCGTCCCCTCGAACGTCGTGTTCGGGGTCGCCGCCGCATGGGCCATCGCAAAGTTCCGCTTTCCCGGAAAGAGCCTCCTGACGACCCTGATAGACCTTCCCTTCGCGGTGTCCCCCGTCATCTCGGGCCTGATCTACGTCCTGGTATTCGGCGCCCAGGGCTGGTTCGGCCCCTGGCTGATCGAGCACAACATCCGGATCATCTTCGCCGTCCCCGGGATCATCCTGGCGACGACGTTCGTCACCTTCCCGTTCGTGGCCCGGGAGCTCATCCCCCTCATGCAGGCCCAGGGCACCGACGAGGAGTATTCCGCGGTCACGCTCGGGGCCAGCGGCTGGCAGACATTCTGGCGGGTGACGCTGCCGAACATCCGGTGGGGCCTCCTCTACGGGATCATCCTCTGCAACGCCCGCGCCATGGGAGAGTTTGGCGCGGTCTCGGTCGTGAGCGGCCACATCCGCGGCGAGACGAACACGATGCCGCTCCACGTCGAGATCCTCTACAACGAGTACAACATAGCCGGGGCGTTCGCCGTCGCGTCGCTCCTGGCCCTCCTGGCGCTCGCCACCCTGGTCCTCAAGTCGCTCGTCGAGTGGAGGCAGACAGGCACCGCATGAGCATCGAGGCGCACGGCATCCGCAAGAAGTTCGGCGCCTACACGGCGCTCGACGGCGTCGACCTGAACGTGCCCCAGGGCAAGCTCGTCGCGCTGCTGGGCCCCTCGGGATCGGGCAAGACGACCCTCCTGCGGATCATCGCGGGGCTCGAGTTCCCGGACCCGGGAAGCGGGCGCGTCCTCTTCCACGGGGAGGACGTGACCGACGTGCCCGCGGGCAAGCGCAGGGTCGGGTTCGTGTTCCAGCATTACGCCCTCTTCAAGCACATGTCGGTCTTCGAGAACGTGGCCTTCGGGCTGCGGGTGCGCAAGCGCAGCCACCGGCCCACGAACGCGTCGATCGCCGAGAGGGCCCACCGCCTCCTCGAGCTCGTGCAGCTCGACGGGCTAGCGGGCCGCTATCCCTCCCAGCTCTCCGGTGGCGAGCGCCAGAGGGTGGCCCTGGCCCGCGCCCTAGCGGTCGAGCCCAAGGTGCTCCTCCTCGACGAGCCCTTCGGCGCGCTAGACGCCCGGGTGCGCAAGGACCTCCGCCGCTGGCTGAGGCGCTTCCATGACGAGATCCAGCTGACGACGATCTTCGTGACCCACGACCAGGAGGAGGCCCTGGAGATCGCCGACGAGGTGGTGATCATGAACAAGGCGCACGTGGAGCAGGTGGGCACCCCCCAGCAGGTCTACGACAAGCCGGCATCGCCCTTCGTCTACCAGTTCCTTGGCAACGTGAACGTGCTCAGGGCCCCGGCGCTCGCCGGGTCGCTCCGCCGCGGGCTGCGGCCGGACGAGCCGGCTCCCGACGGCCAGATCTTCGTCCGGCCGCACGACATTGAGGTGACGCCCCACGATGCGGGCGGCTCGGGGCTATCGGCGATCGTCCGCCACATCCACGCCGCGGGCCCCCAGGCGAGGCTGCTCGTCGAGCAGGTGCAGACGCGCGAGCACGTCGAGGTCGAGATCTCCCGCTCGGAGCTCACCGACCTGAACCTCAGGGTGAACGACCTCATCAGGCTCCGGCTCCGGCAGACGCACTCGTTCGACGAGGACTACGCGATTTAGGCGGCAGGCTTTCCCCAAACCAGAAAACGAAACTCAACCCACAATCCATATGGCCAAGATATACAATGACATCACGGAGACGGTCGGCAACACGCCGCTCGTTCGCCTCAACCGGACGGCAGCCGCCCATGGCGCGCAGGCCGAGATCCTGCTCAAGCTCGAGTTCTTCAACCCGCTCTCAAGCGTCAAGGACCGCATCGGGCTGGCGATGATAGACGACGCCCTGAAAAGCGGCCGCATCAACAAGGACACGGTCCTCATCGAGCCGACGAGCGGCAACACGGGCATCGCGCTCGCATTCGTCGCCGCGGCCAGGGGCCTGAAGCTCATCCTCACGATGCCCGAGACAATGACCACCGAGCGCCGGAAGATCCTGAAGGTCCTCGGCGCCCGCCTGGTCCTGACCGAGGGCGCGAAGGGCATGAAGGGGGCCATCGCAAGGGCCGAGGAGCTCGCGACGAAGATCCCCAACAGCGTGATCCTCCAGCAGTTCTCCAATCCCTCGAATCCCGCCGTCCACAGGCGGACGACGGCCGAGGAGATCTGGAACGACACCGACGGCAAGGTCGACATCGTCATCTCTGGGATCGGCACCGGCGGCACCATCACAGGCATCGGCGAGGTCATCAAGCCGCGCAAGGCGTCCTTCAAGCTGATCGCAGTCGAGCCCGCGGGCTCGCCGATCCTCTCGGGCGGGCAGCCCGGGCCGCACAAGCTGCAGGGGCTCGGCGCGGGGTTCATCCCCGCCATCCTGAACACCAAGATCTACGACGAGGTCATCACGGTGAAGGAGGATGACTCGGCGCCTATATCGAAGCAGGTCGCCAAGCTGGACGGCATCCCCGTGGGCATCTCCTCGGGAGCCGCGATCTGGGCGGCCATCCAGGTCGCCAAGCGGCCGGAGAACAAGGGGAAGCAGATCGTCGCCATCATCCCCTCGTCCGCCGAGCGCTACCTGTCGTCCTGGCTCTTCGCCGACCTGAGCGTCGAGAGCGACTCGATCGACGACCTGCTGCCTGCGGCCAAGGTCTGATCCTCGTCCGGAATCCCGGCCTGGCCCCAATGGGGGTCGGGCCGGGTCTCCGCCGCATCAGGCCCTCGGGGGGACCGGGGCGGGGTGAACGAGGCGGAACTGCTCGCAGAGGACCGGCATGCGCCGGGTCGGCACCTTCCCGATCCTCGCGCACTCGCGCCCGTAGTACGCCCAGTGGGCCTCGCGCCAGTAGCGCAGCGACTTGTCCCCCTCGCCCTCGATGGCGGCGAACGCCTCGCCGACATCCTCGAACGGCACGGTCTCCACGAGGAGGGTCTCGATGACGCAGACCGGGGTGCCGTCCCACCGGGTGACCACGCTCAGGGCGCCGGGCCACGGGGCCTGCTTGCCGTCGAATTCAAGGCCCCAGGCGAGGCTGGCCGTCGCGCGCTTCGTGCCCGCGAGCACGAGGCCGGCAAGGTGGTTGGCCGAGGCCTCGCTGTCGGCGAAATAGGAGGCCTCGTAGAAGCGCTCCGAGGCCATGGACCCGAGCGAGCGCTCGAACTCCCTCCAGAAGGGCAGGACCGCGTCGGGGATCGGCATCGGCATGCCCGGCGCTAGGGGGCTCCCGAGGGGCCCCGTGCCGACGCCCTCGACCACTTGAAGAAGCACACCCCGAGCGCGGCCAGGGAGACCAGCATGCCGGAGATCTTCATGATGATCCCGGCCGTGAGCTGGTCGTCGGCGGGCGAGAACCCTGCGATCAGGCGCGGCGCGTACTCGTAGGTCGGGTAGAGGATGTCCCCCGAGAAGACGATGTAGGCCGACACCGGTATCATCGAGATCTCCGTCCCGAAGACGTAGATCATGCGCGCCGCGTAGCTGGGCGCGGGATACTCGGCCGAGGGGCTGGCGAGCGGCCACCAGTAGAGCAGCGACGCGGCAAGGAACATGAGGTGCTCGCCGACGTGGACCAGCTTGTCCTGGAGCGTCCACTCGTAGAGGAAGGGGGCGTGCCAGAAGCTGATCACCACGGTCGACACGAGGGCGCACGTGAGGGGGTGGAGGAGGAGCCCGAGCAGGGGCCGTGCGCCCTTGCGCGACAGCACGGGATCCACCATCCACGCCGGGGTCCCGAGGAGGACCAGGAGCGCGACCGGGTACATGATCAGCAGGTGCTGCACCATGTGCGCCGAGAGCAGGAACCGCTCGGAGACCTGGTCGAGGGGCGAGCCCACGGCGAGGTAGAAGAGGACAAGTGCGCCGTAGAAGAGGGCCGCCTTGCCCCGGGGGTAGGGCAGGCCCGGGGCGAGCCTCCGCCGGAGCGGCCCGGCGAGGATTGCGTAGAGCCAGCCCGCGAGGATGAGGCCGCCCGTCAGGAAAGGCTCGTTGTGCCAGTGGCGCCAGTCGATCATCGGGGGCCCGGGCTGCCGCCGGGCGGCCGGGTCAGGCGACCCGGAGCACGGCCGCCGGGGGGGCGGCCATCGCGAGCGGCTTGCTGTCCTCGACGCCGAAGAGCTTCAGGAGCGCCCACATCGTGCCGCCCGCCAGGATGAGCCCGATGAAGAACAGGATCGTGCAGAACGCCTTGTCCCAGCGCAGGTGCATGAAGTAGAAGATGACGAACATGAACTTCACCGTGGAGAGGATCACGAGCGCCGAGACGAGGATCCACTTCATGAAGGGCATGTACACCGTGACGAGCTCGAGCCCGGTTATGACCGCGAGGAGCATCGCGATCTGAACGAAGATCCAGAACTTGTTCTGCTCGAGGTCGTGGCCGGTCGAGGGGGCGTGGGTGGCGGGTGCGCTCATGGCTGTGTTTCCTTGGGGATCCTTGTCAGATGTACTCGAGCAGGTAGAC
>PLXR01000153.1 GCA_003151495.1 Opitutaceae bacterium | reverse complement strand
TGATCTTGTCCCAGATCCAGTCCTGGCGTCTCTTCGGCGCCATGCCCTTGATGTTGGCGTAGACGATCTTGAACTCGGGCATCGAGGCGACGTCGAAGCTGGCTCCCTCCCGGTAGAACGTGCGGACGATCTCCGGGAGCGGGTTCGCCTTCACCGCGAAGTAGGCCTGGACCCGGGGAAGGTACCTCTTGAACTCCCGGTAGTTCCCCCGGAGCGCCTCATGGTCGACGACGAAGAGAGGCGTCCCGTGCCTGCGCCCGAGTTTCTGGAGCTGCGCCTTTGTGATCATGGTTTCGGGTCGGACAAGGGCCCCCGCCTGGCCGGGCTCAATCGCCGTCCTTGATGAGGAAGTTCTTGAACTGCCACGGGTCCTTCTTGTCGAAGTCCGGCTTGTTGAATCCGCTGAAGGCGTTCTCGTAGTCGCGCAGGGGCGTCCAGTCGGAGCGCGTCGATATGAAGTTCCCGAGGTAGGGCTTCGAGATCCCCAGGACGTACCCGTGGGGCAGCTCGTCGGGCACCTTGATGCCCTCCGAGGGGTTCTCGATCATCCACATCGTGGCGGCGACGACCGAGATCGCGACCTGCATGGTGGTCGCGTTCTGGTGCGGCACGAGCCGGCGGGACTCCTCGATCGTCAGGTCGGACCCGACCCACCACGACTTGAAGCCGTGGCCCATGATGAGCGCGCCCAGGATGTCGGCCCCCTTGGTGATCTCGTCGTTCATTATGCGCAGCTTCGGCTGCAGCTTGTAGTTGTAGCCGCGCATCTCGTTGAGGGAGACGATCGCCTCGTCGCAGGGGCAGTAGGCATAGTGGACCGTCGGGCGGTACACCGCCCGCTTGCCCTCCCACACCGTCAGCTTGTCCGAGATCGTGAAGGCCTCGCCGTGGCGCACGACCATGCCCTGGATCGTGTAGTTCGGAACCCAGGAGCGGACCCAGGTGTTGATGCCCATCCGCGCGATGCAGATCTGGTTCTTCGGGCCGTCCTTGTGCCGGTAGCCGAACTTGGGGAGCGTCTTTTCGTGGGTGCCCCAGCCGAGCTCGGAGGTCGTCGTGCCCTCCTCGCGGAAGCCCTCGATGCTCCAGGTGTTGACGAATTCGTCGATCTGCTTCGGCACGTCGGTGATCTGCGTGTCGCGCTCGCTGCAGTGGATGACCTTCACCCCGAGCTCCCTTGCCAGGTGGTTGAACTTCTGTGCGGTGACGAGGCCCCTGAGGGCCTCCGCCTTGCGGCCCTTCACCTTCTTCTCGTCGAGCGACGCGTTCGCGATGTCGAGGAGCCCCTGCTTTGTGAAGTGCGAGATGAGGCCCGGGTTCGCGCCATGCTCGACGACCGCCGTGGCCCCCTTCTCCTTCCATTTTCCGAACATCTTGCGCACGTTCATGTGGCGCCAGTAGAGGGTGCGCTCCGTCGGGTGCTTCCGGCCGCCCGCGTACGGGTCCCAGACCTCGACCGAGGTGTTGATGTAGAGGACGCCCCTGTCGTGGCACCACTGCAGGATCTCGCAGGCGTCGATGTTCCATGCCAGGTCGATCAGGACGTCGCCCGCCGACACGTACTTGCCGAGCAGGGCGTGCATGTTCTCCTCGGTCACCTTGTCGCGGACGTAGCGCACGCCGATGGAGGTCCACTGGCGCAGCTTCTCCTCCTTGCTCTCAAAATCGATCACGGTGACGCTCTTCGGGTCGACCTTGATGTGCTTGAAGAGGATGGGGAGCGTGCATTCGGCGACGGCGCCGTAGCCGACAAACAGTATCTTTTTGCTGAATTCGATCATGATTCGCTGGAGGTGAGGTTGGGACGGTTCTTCGTGGGCGGTTTCCGAGGGTGGAGGGTGGCAATGAAGGGTGCCTTTTCGGGCATACGCAAGAAAGAGCGGGCGGGCGTCGTCGCGATTTTACATGGGCTCCCGGCCGAGGCGCGGGGCTCCTAGGGATTTGCGACCTTCTTGGGAATGGCTGCGACAAGGTCCCGGCAGATCCGGCCTGAGACCTCGGAGGGGCCCATTGCCGTAGCATAGCGCCCCGTCCAGAGGGTGGCGCCCCCCTCGGCCCTCACGAGCCGGACCACGATCTCGATGCCGTCATTTCTTCCAGCGAGAAAGTAGTCGTCGCCCGCCTTGGCCGCCGCCTGGGCCACAGCCGGGTCATCCCCGCCCGCGGCGCCCGCCGGTCGGACGCGCACCTGGGTCGGACGCGCCTGCGAGAGCTGGCCAAAGACCCGTCCGAAAACCTCGTCCGCGAGTTTCTGCGCGGCGCCGCCGCCGTCGGCGGTGAACGGCTCCAGCTCAAGCTGGCCCTCCCATTCGATGTCGTCGTCGACCTCCTTCGACACGGCGCGCGCGATCTCGGCGCCGGCCTTGGCGAACTTGGCCTTCAGGTCGCCTGCTGAGGGGTCCTCGGCGAGCTTGTCGAGCTTGCTCGCGGCTTCCTTGAGCGAATCGGCCTGCGCCGCCTTGTCGGGCTCGGACTTGACCTGGGTCGCAGCACCCCGTCCGGATTCCGGCGAGTCCGAGCTCATCCGGCATGACTTTAGCCCCACGCCGAAGAGCAGCCAAAGGCCCACGACGATGCGGGCCCACTTGGGGAGCCGCAGGAAGATGAGCCATGCGGAGGTGATGACCCACCACACGACCTCGGCGATGTAGCGGAGCCGGTCGCGCCGCTCCGGGGGCCTGTTCGGGAACGGGGGCATCGGCGGCGGTCCGGCATGCCCCGCGGCCGCGGCAGAGGGTGCCGCGGCAGGGTGCACCGGATCCCTGCGGGCCTGCGCGATCGAGGGGGGCGCGGCGGTGGGCGCCGCCAGGTGCGTCCCGGAGGCCAGCTTCGCCGCGAGAGCGCGGAGCCCGGGCGTCTCCGCCCCTCCGGTGCACCGGAGCCACTGGACCCCCTTGAACTTCTCGGGAACCCGGGCGACGGCCTCGGTGGTGCCGTCGATCACGACGGGGATCAGGAACATGGCGTCATCGGCCATGTCGTGGCTGCGGTCGACGGCAAGGCGCCATTCCCGCCGAAAGTATCCCTCCCTGCGGGCCTCGGTCTGCGCCGAGATGACCGGCATGAAATAGGTGCACTCCCGGATCTGGCGCCTGATCTTCTGGTCCCATGCGTCCCCTCCGCCGAGCTCGCTTTCATCGTACCAGACCTCCAGGCCCGACGACACGAGCGCGTCGCGCAACGCCCGGGCCGCTTCGCGGTTTTCCGAGGCATAGCTGATGAAGACGGACGACCTCGTCGCCTCCGAGGATGGAACGGCGTTCTCTGGGGCGCTGGGCACTCTGGCCATGAGCACTGCCCACGCCGAAAAAGGGGTCAAGCATTGACTCGGGTCCCTGCCGGTCCCGCGTTTCCGCGGCCTCGCCATTAACTGGCGGTTGCCGCCCGCCCTGTGCCAGGCCTCCCGGCACGGGCCCGCCCGGCAAATGGTCGGGGCGACAGGATTCGAACCTGCGACCTCCTGGTCCCAAACCAGGCGCTCTACCAGGCTAAGCTACACCCCGGGTGTGAGGGGCCACGGCACGACCCTTTGCCGGGAGAGTCAAGACACGATGTCCCCCGGTGCGCAATCTGCTTGCGTACCATGGTTTTTAGGTCTCTCCTCCTACCTCTCAAACTACACTCCATGGATACCATTTCCCGCGAAAATAACAGCCTGCTCCCGATGGGCGGCGTCATCATCGGTGCCGTTGCGCTCATAATCGGCGGCTATTCCGCGATCAGCCTCTCGAAGGTGAACCGCACGCTCGCCCAACAGGCCGACAAAGTCGCGAAAATCGACGACATCGCCTCCCAGGTTGCCTCCGCATCGGCGGCGAGCGACAAGGCCGCGAGGGACATCACGACGCTCCAGAATTCGACGCAGGCCGCGGTCAACCAGCTCGGAACGGAGCTGGCGACCCTCGACGAGAAGATGAAGCACATCGAGGAGTCGCGGGTCTCGAAGGCCGCGAAGGGGCCCAAGGGCGAGCCCGCGGTCGCTGGACCCGGCGAATACATTGTCAAGGCGGGCGACACGGGCGCGAAGATCGCCCGCGCCAACGGCTGCAGCCTGGCGGACCTCTCCTCGGTGAACGCGGGCGTCAGCTGGACACACCTGAAGGTCGGCGAGAAGCTCAAGCTGCCCGAGAAGAAGTGACCTCCGGGGAGCCCTCCCGGTGGGTTCGCGGGACTGAGCGCGTGCTCGTCTCGACAAAGATCTTAGACCTCAAGAGCGAGCATTTCCGCCATCCCGTCAGGGGAACCGAGCGGGAATTCATTGTCGCCCACGCGCCCGACTGGGTGAACGTGGTGGCGCTCACGCCCGACGACCGGATCGTCGTCGTGCGGCAGTTCCGCTTCGGCTCGAACGACTTCTCGCTGGAGATCCCGGGGGGCGTTATCGAGAGCGGCGAGGACCCGGTCGCCGGCGGCGTGCGCGAGCTCATGGAGGAGACGGGCTACGGCGGGGGAAAGGTCAGGCTCCTCGGAAGCGTGCACGCCAACCCGGCCATCCAGGACAACCGGTGCCATATCGTGCTCGTGGAGGGTGCCGTCCCCTCGGGCCCGGTCCACTGGGACCACGATGAGGAGATCCAGGTTTCAACCGCACCCGCCGGCGAGGTCCTCGCCTGGGCGCGCTCAGGCAGAATCACGCACAGCCTCTCGGTCGCGGCGCTTATGCTCTTCGAGGGAACCCGGGGCGTTTGACTTAGAGCCTGGGGCGCGTTATCTAGGCTTCACCTTTTTCCTGACACCCGCACACCCCGAATGAACCCCCCGCAATTCGCCAACGCCCCGGAGGTGCTCGGAGCACCCGGCGCAGCGGGGACCCTTCCCGAGACCCTCGAGCGGGAGATCCGCAGGATATACTCGAGGAGCCCGATCTACGGCCGGCGGTTCCCCCTGCACCAGGAGGCGCTCCGCTGGGCGTGCTACCGGGAGATGCCCGCCCTTTCGAAGCGCGAGATCGTCGAGAGGGGGCACCAGTCCTTCTTCGAGGACTATTCCGTGATAGAGAGGGGCCTGGCCGACAGGCAGTTCGAGTACGAGAACACCTCGGGAACGACGTCGGCGCCCATGACCGTCATCATGGAGGACGGCTGGTGGGCCGCGCAGACCCAGCGGGCCTACCAGGCGTCCCCGATACTCCGCGAATTTGCTGGAAGGCCCCACCGCAAGTGCGTCCTGGCGCCGGTCGGGTGCTCGAGCAACCTTTGCCCCTACGAGGACCACCCCTTTCCCCACCGCTACTTCGACGGAACCGTATACCTCAACCTCTCGAGCGACCCTTTTGCGTTCTCCGAGGCCGAGTGGGACCGGATCGTCGTTGAGCTCCAGGCGACGCAGCCGGAGATCCTCGAGGGCGAGCCCGTCTACCTGGCGCTCCTCGCGCGGGCCGCGACCCGGCGCGGGGTCAGGGTCCCTAGCATCCGGGCCGTCATCCTGACCTACGGGAAGGCGAGCCTCCAGCACGGGCGGAGGATCGCGGAGGCCTTTCCCGCGCCGCAGGTTGACCTCTACGGGTCCACCGAGGCCGGGTACCTCTTCGTGGGCGAGGCGTTCCGTGACGACTCGCGCGTCATCGATGAGAACGCGTTCGTGGAGCTCGCTCCATGGAGGCCCGGCGCGCCCGGGGTCCACCAGATCCTCGTGACCACCCGGGGGAGGGAGGCCATGCCGCTCCTGCGCTACCACACGGGGGACATCGTGATGGAGACGCCCCTCGGCTTCCGGATCCTGGGTCGCGAGCGCGACCTCTTCTTCAGGCCGGACGGCTCGCTCGTGTCGGCCACCGACGTCGACCGGGCCCTGCCGCCCGACTTCGCTTGCTGGCACTTCTCGCTGAGCCAGACCGGCGAGAGCCGATGGGATTTCCTCTATGTCGCGGACAAGACCGCCGACCACCGGGCGCTTGAGGAGGCGCTGTCGCGCCTCATGGGCCCCGGGGTGCGGGTGAATGCGTTCAGGAGGAAGTCGATCGCCCCGGCGGCCAGCGGGAAGTTCGCGCTTCTCAAGCCACTCGCGCGGGAGGCCTGACTTATAGGCGCGATTAGCGTGGCTTATGTCTGGGGCGCCCTCCTGACGGTCGCTCTTTACTCGCGGCGGCACACCCCTTGGACTGCATCCCCGCGACCCCAACCGATGGACCTCGTCAGAAACCTCTTCTGCAGCTCGATAGGCCGGAAACTCGTCATGGCCGTGACCGGCGTGGTCCTGATCGGGTTCGTCGCGGGCCACCTGGTTGGCAACCTCCAGGTCTTCGAGTCTCCCGACCGGATCAACGGGTACGCCCATTTCCTGCAGTCGCTGGGACCGGCCCTCTGGTTCGCCAGGATGTTCCTCCTCGCCTGCGTCGGGCTTCACATATGGGCCGCGACGGTGCTCACCCTCGAGAGCCAGGGCGCCCGGGGCGACGAGCCCTACAGGGTGAAGCGGTGGATCAGCGCCACCTTCGCCTCGCGCTACATGCGCGGAACCGGATACGTCGTCCTCGCGTTCATCCTCTACCACCTCGCCCACTTCACGGTCGGCCTCGCGCAGCCGGCTTCGTTCAAGGAGAACATAGCGCACTACGTGATGAAGGGGGACTACCACGTCCTGGGCGTCACCGTGACGGCGGCGGGGACCGAGGTCCTCGACGTCCGCACCATGATGATCCGGGGGTTCGGGAGCCCGTTCGTCTCGATCTTCTACATCGTCGCGGTGGGACTGCTCTCGCTCCACCTCCTCCACGGCGCCGAGAGCCTCTTCCAGACGCTCGGCTGGCGCAACCGCAGGTGGGAGGGAGGGCTCAGGGCCGCGGTGACCCTGCTGTGCGCCGCCTACTTCCTGGGCAACCTTGCAATCCCGGGCGGCGTCCTCCTCGGCGTGCTCAGGTAGGAACGGAAGCCATGGCGAAACTCGAATCCAGGACACCGGCGGGGGATCTCCCGGGAAAGTGGCGCCGCCACAAGGCGGAGATCCGCCTCGTGAACCCCGCGAACAAGCGCAAGTACGAGATCATCGTCGTCGGCGCGGGGCTCGCGGGGGCCTCGGCAGCGGCCTCTCTCGCCGAGCTCGGCTACAAGGTGAGCACCTTCGTGTTCCACGACAGCCCGAGGCGCGCCCACTCGATCGCGGCCCAGGGCGGAATCAACGCGGCGAAGAACTACCAGAACGACGGGGACAGCGTCCACAGGCTCTTCTACGACACGCTCAAGGGCGGCGACTACCGCTCCCGCGAGGCGAACGTGCACCGCCTTGCCGAGGTGTCGGTCGACATCATCGACCAGTGCGTCGCCCAGGGCGTACCCTTCGCCCGCGAGTACGGCGGCCTCCTTGACAACCGCTCCTTCGGGGGCGCCCAGGTCTCGCGCACGTTCTACGCGCGCGGGCAGACGGGCCAGCAGCTCCTCCTGGGGGCCTACTCGGCGCTCTCCAAGGCAGTGGCCTCGGGCGGCATCACCCTGAACACGCACTCGGAGATGCTGGACCTCGTGGTCGTCGACGGGCACGCGAAGGGGATCATCGTCCGCGACCTGGTGACCGGCCAGATCTCGAGGCACGCGGCCGACGCGGTGATCCTCGCCACGGGCGGCTACGGCAACGTCTTCAACCTCTCCACCTACGCGCGGGGCTCGAACGCCACGGCGATCTGGCGGGCCTACAAGAGGGGTGCCTGCTTTGCGAACCCCTGCTACACCCAGATCCACCCGACCTGCATCCCGGTCACGGGCGACTACCAGTCGAAGCTGACGCTCATGTCGGAGTCGCTGCGCAACGACGGGCGCATCTGGGTGCCCAAGAGGAAAGAGGACCGCCTGAAGCCCCCGGCGACGATAGCCGAGTCCGACCGCGACTACTACCTCGAGCGGATCTACCCCAGCTTCGGGAACCTGTGCCCGCGCGACGTCGCCTCGCGCGCGGCCAAGCGCGTCTGCGACGAGGGCCGCGGCGTTGGAGCATCCGGGCTCGGCGTCTACCTGGACTTCGCGGACGCGATCGGCCGCGTGGGCGAGGCCGGCGTGCGCGAGCGCTATGGCAACCTCTTCGACATCTACAGGGAGATCACCAACGAGAACGCCTACCGGGACCCGATGCGGATCTTCCCGGCTGTCCATTACACGATGGGCGGCCTCTGGGTGGACTACAACCTGATGTCCAACCTGCCCGGGCTCTTCGTCCTGGGTGAGGCGAACTTCTCGGACCACGGCGCGAACCGGCTCGGGGCGTCGGCGCTCATGCAGGGCCTGGCCGACGGCTACTTCGTCATCCCGTACACCGTGGGCGACTACCTCGCCACGCAGAAGCCGGGCTCGCGGCCCAAGGTGGACGCCGCGGAGTTCAAGCAGGCCGAGGAGGGCGTCGCCCTCATGACGAGCCACCTGCTCACGATCGGGGGCAAGGAGCCCGTGAGCCATTTTCACAAGCGCCTCGGGCACATACTCTGGCAATACTGCGGCATGGCGCGCAACCGCGAGGGGCTCTCGAAGGCCCTCAAGGAGATCCCCGCCCTGCGCTCGGAGTTCTGGGCAAACGTCAAGGTGCCCGGCTCCGGCCTCGCGCTCAACCAGTCGCTCGAGAACGCGGGGAGGGTGGCCGACTTCCTCGAGCTTGGGGAGCTCCTGTGCCGCGACGCGCTGGCGCGCGAGGAGAGCTGCGGCGGGCATTTCCGCGAGGAGCACCAGTACCCCGACGGCGAATGCAAGCGCGACGACGACAACTTCGGCCACGTTGCGGCCTGGGAGTACGCCGGCGAGGGCAGGGAGCCCGTCCGCAACGTCGAGCCGCTCAACTACGAGACCGTCAAGATGAGCGTCCGCAACTACAAGTGATGAGCACGACGACCTTCAGCGTAACCGTCCGCGTGTGGCGCCAGCCCGGTCCCGGCCAGCCGGGCCGGTTCGTGGAGTACCCGGTCGGGGGCGTCAACCCCGACATGTCGTTCCTCGAGATGCTGGACGTCCTCAATGACGGCCTGACAAGGAGCGGCGACGAGCCCGTCGCCTTTGCGCACGACTGCCGCGAGGGGATCTGCGGCACGTGCTCGCTCGTCATAGACGGCAAGCCCCACGGCCCCCACCACGGCGTCGCGTCGTGCCAGACGTACATGCGCAGCTACAAGGAGGGCGACGTGATCGTGGTCGAGCCCTTCCGCGCGAGGCCCTTCCCGGTCATCAAGGACCTGGTCACGGACCGCAGCGCCTTTGACAGGATCCAGCAGGCGGGCGGCTTCATCTCGGCGCGGACCGGCTCGGCGCCGGAGGCGAACTCGGTGCCGGTGCCGAAGGAGGTCGCCGACCTTGCGATGGACGCGGCCCAGTGCATCGGGTGCGGCGCCTGCGTCGCCGCGTGCAAGAACTCGAGCGCGATGCTCTTCGTGGCCGCGAAGGTCTCCCACCTGGGGCTCCTTCCCCAGGGCCAGCCCGAGCGCGACAAGCGCGTGCTCGCGATGGTGAGCACGATGGACGGGCTCGGGTTCGGCAGCTGCACGAACCAGTACGAGTGCAGCGCGGCGTGCCCGAAGCTGATCTCCCACGACTTCATCGCGCGGATGAACCGCGACTACGCGAAGGCGGTCTTCCGCTCCGCGTTCCGGCCGGTCGCCGCGGGAGCCGGGGACTAGGCGGCGGCCTGGGGGATTCCCCCCGGTTTGGCGCAACTTTCAGGGCGGGGACCGTGTTCTCTTGGAAGCTTAGACTTCCAAACAACATGAAAACATACGCCCTTCCCGCCCAAGCCATTCTCGCCGCCATCGTGGCGGTCATAGTCCTGCCCGTCGGGGCGGCCGCAGCCTGCGCCGCCGTAACTGCAACCGGAGTGCTCGGCGTCCTAGCCGCCGACTACGGCCGGGCGCTGGAGCCCGTCAGGGTTCAAGCAGAGGTGGTCCCGTTCAACGCGCCGAACCGTCCCGCGGTCGAGCAGCGCCAGGCCGCCTGAGCACCCGGGCCACGGAGCATTCCCCGGTAACTTTCCGACGCGAGCCGTGTTCTCCTAGATACAGGGACCAACGAACATGAAGACCCGCCTCATAATCACCCTTTCAACTCTGGCCCTTTCCGCGGCGTACTTTGTGGCGCACGCGGGAACCGCCTCCTCCGGCATCGCCTTCGTGGCGGCGGGGGTCCTCGCAATCCTCCACGCCGACTACGGCCGGGATGTGGAGCCCCTGCGGGCCCGGGCCAGTGTAATCTCCATCGGGGAAATCCCCGGCCGGCGGCCCGGGCTCCGGGCCGCGGCCTGATCCGGGAGCGAGGGCGGCGCCCGCAGCCGTCGCGGCCGAGGCCGCCCGGCCGCCCCTCCCGGACTATTCGGACCTCAGCGCAGTCACGGGCTCGACCCGTGTGGCCCGAAGGGCGGGCAGGATGCACGCAGTCACGGCCACGGTGACCAGCACCGCCACGATTCCGGCCAGGACGAGGGGATCATGCTCGGTGACGCCGAAGAGCATGGTACGGAGAAGGCGGGTGAGGGCCAGGCAGCCCACGAGGCCGAGCAGGATGCCGGCCGCGGCGAGCTTCAGGCCTCCCGTGAGGATGAGCTCAAGGATGTCGCGCCTCTGCGCGCCCACCGCCATGCGGATCCCGATCTCCTGCGTGCGCTGCGTCACCGAGTAGGCGATCACCCCGTAGAGCCCGATCGCGGCGAGCGTGATCGCGAGGGACGAGAAGACGCTGAGGATCCTGGTGATCAGCCGCCTGGGGGCGACGGCGTTGTCGATCAGCTGCTCGAGCTCGTAGAACCCGTTGGTCGGGAGGCTCGGGTCGTAGGCCGCGAGCGCGGAGCGGACCTCCGACGCCAGCGAGGCGGTTGGGCGCGAGCTCCTGACCACCATCTCCATGCCGCCCCAGTCGTCCGTCTGGCGGTAGTTGATATACATCTCGTTGCTGCCGGCCTCCTCGAGCGAGCCGTGGCGGACGTTGGCGACCACGCCCACGACCCTCCTTCCGCCGTCCTGCGTGATCGACTGGCCGACCGGGTCGCGGTCCGGCCAGAGCTGCCTGGCGAGGCTCTCGTTTAGGATGACGGTCTTCTCGGAGGTCGCGGTGTCGCGGTCGTCGAAGTACCTGCCCTCCTTCAGCGGGATCTGCATCGCCTGCAGGTAGTGCTGGTCGACGATCCTAGGGTAGGTGAAGACGCCCTTGCCGGGCGGGTACACGACGCCCGCCGCCGCGACGCCCCAGGTCCGGTTCCTCCCCAGGGGAAGCGTGTCGCTCAGGCCTGCCACCTCGACCCCGGGCAGGGCGGCGACCCGCTGGAGCGCCCCGTCGACATACTGGACCGCCTCTGCCGAGCTCTTGAAGCTCCGGGGCGTGTCGAGCCGCCAAGCCATGGCGTGCCGCGGCTGGAACCCGAGGTTCACCTGGAGGAGCGCGTTGAAGCTCCGGAAGAGGAGGCCCGCGCCCGCCAGAAGGACGCAGGCGAGGGCGAGCTCGGCGACGACGAGCGCGTTCCGGACCGCGGCCGCGGAGCGGCCCGCGCTGCGCTGGTGGGTCGACTCCTGGAGGGCGTTGCCGCGCTGGGCCCGCGCGACATGCAGCGCGGGCAGGATGCCGCAGGCCAGGCCGGCGAGGGTCGTCAGACCGATCGTGAAGGCGAGGGCGGAGGGGTCCACGGAGGCGGTCTGGAGCAGCGGGATGCCGAACGCCTGGATGCGCGACATCATGGCGGTGGCCCACATCGCAAGCATCAAGCCGAGGAGCGAGCCGCAGGCCGCGAGGAGCAGGCTCTCGGTCAGCGCCTGGCGGATGAGGTGCGCGCGGCCCGCGCCGAGGGCGATCCGCACGGCGAACTCCTGCCTCCGCGAGTTGAGGCGGGCGAGCTGCAGGTTCGAGAGGTTGACGCAGGCGATCGCGAGCACGCAGCCGACGGCGCAGGCCAGGATCATGAAGGATCCGCGGAACCCGCCGCGCATGGCGTCGTCCAGCGGGCTGACGATCGCGCCGAAGGTCCCGATGTTCTGCAGCGTGGTCTTGCGCAGCCGCTCGCTTATCACGGTGAGCTCGGCCTGCGCCTGCGCCACGGTCACGCCGGGCCGGAGGCGCCCGACGCCGAAGACGGTGTTGCCGTAGGCGGCGGTCTCGGCCGTGAGGGGGAACGGCTCCAGGATCTCGACTCCCGAGCCGGGGGTGAAAACCGAGGCGAAGTTGAATTCCGGCGGGAGCACGCCGGCTATCGTCGCGGGATTGTTGTTGAGCGATATGGTGCGGCCGACGACGGCCGGGTCGCCGTTGAAGTGCCGCATCCAGAACGCGTGGGTGAGGATGGTGGCGGCGGGGCCGTTGTACGCGCACTCCTCGGCCGTGAAGTTGCGGCCGAGCTGGAGCCTGACGCCGAGGGTGGGCAGGAAGTCCCTCGAGACCCCGACCGTGCGGAGGTGCTCCGGCTCGCCGGACCCGGTGATCGTCTTCCTGCCGTAGTCGGAGAACGCGAAGTAGGCCCCGAGGGACTCAAAGCTCTTGCTCTGGTCGCGCCAGCCGTTGAAGACGTCGACCCTGCTGGTGCGGCCCGAGAGGCCGCCGCCGAAGATGTTCTCAATCCACACGAGGCGCGCGGGCTCGCGGACGGGGAGGGGCTTGAGGAGCACCGCGTCGACGATGCTGAACATGGCGGTGCATGCGCCGATTCCCAGCGCGAGCGTCGCGATCGCGACCGCCGCGAACGCGGGGGATTTTGCAAGCTGCCGGATCGCGTGCCTGAGGTCGGAGTACATGGTGGGTGTCGGGTTCTGCGGTTCGGTATCCCCCGACAAAAAAAAGATGCGGGGTTTCCGGTCGGCGCGTGGAGCCATCCAGGGGTTGCACGTCCCATGCCACTGCCAGTGACAATCACAAGGTGTTGGTATCTGGTTTCTAATGAATTCACCTGTCGACCGGAACCCACGGGGCATCTCGAATCCGAAACCCGCCATTCCCGAAAGCGAGACGCCCCGCGCACGCCCGCCGCCGCCGCCGCGGGGGCCTGGGGACTATCCCTCATTTTCCCGTAACTTTTCCGAATTGGCCCGTGTTCTCTCAGCAACAATCAACCTCTCAAAAAAATGAACACACGAATCCTGCCCGTCATCGCATTCCTCGCCGCCCTCGCGGCCTTCATCCTCCTGCCGGTCGGCGCAGTCGCCGCGGGCACCACCCTCGCCGCCGCCGGCATGCTCGCCGTCTTCGCGGCCGACTACGGCCGCACGATCGAGCCGGTCCGCTACACCGCGGCAACCGTCGCCTTCCAGGCACACGCCTGCGCCGGTGCGCTCCGGCAGGCGGCCTGATCAACCAACCGGCCCAGGAAGAACGCGGATCATTTCCGACCCAGCCTCCTCCTCCTGGCCGCCCAACCTGAAAGACACATGAAGGCCCTTTCCATCGCAACCCTTGCCGTAGTGGCCGCGCTCCTCGGGACGCGTGCGAGTGCCGGAGCAGCGGGGGTCGCCTTCACGACGCTGGGTGTCATTGCGATGCTCTACGCCGACTACGGCCGGAAGATCGAGCCGCTGCGCGTGCGCGCGGACGTGGTCCCGATCGGCGACGCCGAGGCGAATCCGCGCGGGTCGCGCGAGGCGGCCTAGCTCAGAACATCGAAAGCGCGTGCGCGCTTTCGATGACGACCCAGGCCCCGCCGACGGCCACGCCGGCGACAAGTGCGTACCTGAGCACCTTGCGGCCCCGAAGGACCGCATCCTGGAAATCCGTGTTGAGCGTCTTGCGGTTGCTCTGCGAGATGAAGCTCACGAACCTCGGGTCCCGGAACTTTCCGCGGGAGTCGCGCGCCAATCCGAAACGGATCGCGGGACGGTGGAGGAGGTACTTGAGCAGGGACTGCATCGGCCTTGGGAGTCCACTATCGGTATTTTGAGGTCGTTTTTTCAAGGGGAAACTCGCTAATCTCGGCCTTTCACGGAATTTTACCAGTCGTCCCACACGCCCCCCATGCACCATTTCCAATACGCGGGCCAGAACCTACGCTGCGAGTCCGTCGACCTTGCGGAGGTGGCCAGGCTCTACGGCACCCCGACCTACGTCTACAGCGCCGCGACGATCGAGGACAACTACACCCGGATAGCGGCCAGCATGAAGGGACTCGACGTCCGGGTGTGCTTCGCGGTCAAGGCGAACGCCAACCTAGCGGTGCTCAGGCACTTGGGAAACCTCGGGTCCTCCTTTGACTTTGCCAGCGCGGGGGAGATGCGCCGGGTGGTCGCCGCCGGTGCGAGCGTGAAGGGGAGCGTCTTCGCCGGGGTGGGCAAGACGGAGACCGAGATCAGGCTCGCCCTGGAGGCGGGCATCTTCTCGTTCCACGTCGAGAGCGAGCCGGAGCTGGCGAGGATCAACCACGTAGCGGGCAAGCTCGGCGTGAAGGCGCCGATCGCAATCCGGGTGAACCCCGACGTCGACGCGCACACCCATGCGAAGATCAGGACCGGCACGAGCGCGGACAAGTTCGGCATCCCCCTGGGGAAGGCCGCCGCCGCCTACGAGGCGGCCTCAAAGTACCCGAACATCACGATCAGGGGGGTCCAGTCCCATATCGGGTCGCAGATCACCCAGGTGACCCCCTTCGTCGAGACGCTTGAGAAGCTGGCGCCGCTCGCCGCGGACCTGAAGCGGAAGTACGGGATCACCTACATCTCGATTGGCGGGGGAATAGGGGTCGTCTACAAGGAGGCCCTCGCGAGCGGTCCCTTCTCCTGGTGGGAGACGATGCCGGAGGCGAAGCGTCCCCTGACCCCGGAGGCCTACGGCGCCGCGCTTGCCCCCGCGCTCAAGCAGCTGGGGCTCAAGGTGTTGCTTGAGCCTGGACGGTCCATGGTGGCGAACGCGGGGGTCCTCCTGTCGCGAGTCGAGTACCTCAAGCGGGGGGAGGGGAAGAACTTCCTGATCCTCGACGCGGCCATGAACGACCTCGTGCGCCCCGCGATGTACGACTCCTACCACGAGATCGTCCCCCTGCGCCGCGACACCACCCGGCCGGCCCTTGTGGCGGACGTCGTGGGCCCTATCTGCGAGTCGACCGACTGCTTCGCCAGGGACCGCCAGATCCAGGAGGTGGGCGAGGGGGAATACCTGGCGCTGATGAGCGCGGGGGCCTACGGCCACGTGATGGCGAGCCGCTACAACGCCCGCCCGATCCCGGCCGAGGTGCTCGTGAAGGGCAGCGCATTCGAGCTGGTCACGGCCCGGGAGACCTTCGAGCAGCTTGTCGCCAACGAGAGGGTCCCCTCGTTTTTGAAGTAGCAGGCGGGGGAACGGGGGGTTAGAACGACCCCATGAAGTTCTGCGTCGTCGGAGCCGGGGCCTGGGGCACGGCGTTCGCGCTGCACCTCGCCCGGGGTGCCCGGACGGTCGCGCTCGTCCCGCGCCGGCCGGAGCAGGCCGCGGCGATATCCCAGTCGCGGGAGAACAGGGAGTACCTCCCGGGCATCATGCTCCCGCAGGAGGTTCTCGTGACCGCGGACCTGGCCGACGGGCTCTGCGGGGCGGACGTGGTCCTCCTTGCCTGTCCCGCGCAGACCCTCCGCCAGACCGCCTCCAACATTCGGGCGGCCCTCGGCGGCGGGCCCGGGCCCCGCCTCATCGTGAGCCTCGCGAAGGGTCTCGAGCTCGGCAGCCACCTCCGGGCGTCGCAGGTCGTGTCCGAGGCGTTTCCGGGCCCCATGGTGGGTGCCCTGTCGGGGCCCACCAACGCGGCCGAGGTCGCGCGCGGCCTGCCCGCGGCGATGGTGCTTGCGGCAAGGGGCGACGACGCGGTGACCACCGACGTGCAGTCCGCGATCAGCGGGCCCACGCTGAGGGTCTACACGACGCACGACCTGGCGGGCGTCGAGTTCGGCGGTTGCCTCAAGAACGTCTATGCGATCGCAGCAGGGTGCTGCGAGGGCCTGGGCCTCGGGGACAACGCAAAGGCCGCGCTGATGACCCGGGCGGTGGCTGAGATGGTGAAGGTGGGCGGTGCGCTGGGCGCCCGGCCGGAGACCTTCTACGGACTGAGCGGCTTCGGCGACCTCGTGGCGACGTGCCACGGCCCGTGGAGCCGAAACCGCGAATTCGGGCAGAGGATAGGCGAGGGCAGGGCGATCCCCGAGCTGCTGGCCGGCCGCCGGACGGTCGTCGAGGGCTACGAGACCACGCGCTCCTTCGCGGGGTTGTGCGCGGAGAAGGGGATCGAGGCCCCGATCCTCGTCGAGACCAACGCAATCCTCTTCAAGGGAAGCAGGCCCAAGGCCGCCATCTCGGCCCTCATGATGCGGGAGCTCAAGCGCGAGACCGTCTCGGCGTTCGTGCAGGCCTGACCCGATTGTCGCATCGGAGTGCTTGCGTCGGGGCGGTTCGTTTTGTTGCCTCGGGCGCCCCTCAGGATCGGAACCCCCTATCACCCCCTCATGGCCGCTGAAGCCTCATTGGATCGGAAACACAAGCTCGTCATCATCGCCTCCTCCCTGGGCACGGTGTTCGAGTGGTACGACTTCTACATCTACGGGACCCTGGCCGCCTTCTTCGGCAAGCTCTTCTTCCCGGCCGGCAACGAGACGGCCGGCTACCTCTCGAGCCTCGCCCTCTTCGGCGTCGGGTTCTCGGTGCGCCCCTTCGGCGCGCTCGTCTTCGGGCGGCTCGGGGACATGGCCGGGCGCAAGTACACCTTCCTCGTGACGATCATCGTGATGGGCATCTCGACGGCCCTGGTCGGCCTTCTCCCGACCTACGCCAGCATCGGGTTCATGGCGCCCATCATCCTGGTATTCCTGCGCCTGGCCCAGGGCCTGGCCCTCGGCGGCGAATACGGCGGCGCCGCGATCTACGTCGCCGAGCACGCGCCCCAGGGCAAGCGCGGCCTCTACACCGGCTGGATCCAGACGACCGCGACCCTCGGGCTGTTCCTTGCGCTCATCGTGATCGGCTCCCTGCGCAAGGTCATGACGCCGGAGCAGTTCGCAGCGTGGGGCTGGCGCGTCCCGTTCCTGCTCTCCTTCATCCTGCTCGCGGTCTCCGTCTACATCCGCCTCAAGCTCGAGGAGTCGCCGGTGTTCAAGGAGATGAAGGCCGAGGGCAAGGGTTCCAAGGCGCCGCTGACCGAGAGCTTCGCGCGCTGGGACAACGGCAAGATCGTGCTCAAGGCCCTCTTCGGCGCGACCGCGGGACAGGGCGTCGTGTGGTACGCGGGCCAGTTCTACGCCCTCTACTTCCTCTCCTCGACCCTCAAGGTGGACTACGTGACGACCTACTTCCTGATCGCGGTCTCCCTCGTGATCGGCGCCTTCCTCCTTGTCAGCTTCGGCAAGCTTTCCGACGCGATCGGCAGGAAGAAGATCATGATGACGGGGATGCTGCTCGCCGTCCTCACCTACCAGCCGATATTCCGGAACCTGACCCGCGCGGCGAACCCGGCGCTCGCCGACGCGATGGAGAGGTCCCCGGTCGTCCTGTCGACCGCCGAGTACAGGGGCCGCGGCGCGCTTGCCCTCGAGGCGCTGGCCGACGCGGCCAGGAAGATCGTGCTCCCGAGCAAGCCGAGGACCGAGACGGACAAGGCCCGCAACTACCTGAACGGCCGCGGCATCCCGTTCACGCTGGCCCCGCTCGAGGGTTCCAGCGCGGGGGTCGCCTTGTCGGTCGGCGGCAGGCAGGTCGCCGGATTCGACGAGAAGGCGTTCGAGGCCGCGCTCGCCCCCGCCGCCTATCCCAAGGCGGCGGACCCGGCCCAGGTTAACAAGCCCCGGGTGGTCACGCTCCTGACGATCCTCCTCTGCTACGTCGCCATGGTCTACGGGCCGATCGCGGCGTTCCTTGTCGAGCTCTTCCCGACCCGGATACGCTACACGTCGATGTCGCTGCCCTACCACATCGGCAACGGATGGTTCGGCGGCTTCCTTCCCCTGATCGCGGCCTCCATCGTTGTCTTCACGGGCGACATCTATGCCGGGCTCTGGTTTCCGATCGGGGTGGCGGCGATGTCGTTCGTCGTCGGCTGCATTGTCCTGCCGGAGACGAACGAGCGCGACATCCGCGAGGGATAGGGCCCGTTAGGCCTCTCCGCGCTCGTGCACATGCTCCACCACCTCTCGTTTGCGGTCTCCGATATTGTGCGTTCGGCCACGTTTTATGATGCCGTGCTCCCCACGATAGGTTATGTCCGCGTTTGGGCGTACGAGACGGCCGTGGGCTATGGTTCTCGGGGTGGCGAGGATAAGTTCGCGATCAAGCTGAGGCCGCGCGGTGTTACAATACCTGGAGATGGATTTCACATTGCCTTTAGCGCACCGTCCCAAGAGGCCGTTGGTAGGTTCTACAAAGCCGCGCTTGAAAACGGTGGAACCGACAACGGGGGATCGGGATTCCATCCCGAATACGGCGCGAAGTATTTCGCGGCGTTTGTCGTCGATCCAGATGGCTATCGTATCGAGGCGGTTCTTGACGAACCGGTCTAGCCAATCGTCGGCACCGACTCCGGCGTCAGCCACGTCTCCCGCAGGGCAGGAGCCGCGCCTTCCCCAGGGCGGTTCAACTCCACGCTATATCGGCCTGCCCTGGCGCCTCGAGGCCTCGAGGACCAGCATGCTGCCGAGGTAGGCCACGATCACGAGGATCGACAGGCGGTGGTTGCCGATCGCCATCGCCAGGTATTCGCAGAAGCCGCCCAGCATCGCGCCGATAAGGTTCGCGCCGAAGACCGCCGACTTGGACGAGGACTCCCTGAAGGTCGTCGAGAAGATGATCCCGGCGAAGAAGATCGGGAGCGGCACGACGACGAGCGTCCAGAGCATGCGGCCCGCGAAGGGGAAGGGCAGGATGCTCTCGCGCGGCACGAGCAGCAGGAGCGCGAGGCTCGCGAAGAGGGGGGCGTACATCCAGAGCGAGGTGCCCCTGACGCGGCCGGCCGCGAGGTTCGCGCCGATCACCATCATGAGGATCCCGGCGATCACCACGAGCGTCACGAACCAGGTGGCGCCGAAGAAGAGCGTGCAGTCGCTTATGCTCTTTGTCTCGAGGAGGAGGAAGCCCATGCCGAGCAGCCCGAAATGGATGTCGCCCCGGCCGAACGAGCGGCCCCGCAGGAACGCGATCGACGCGATCGAGAACACCAGGAGGCTTGCGATCGCGATGAGGTAGTCCGACGGGATCGTCTTGCGGATGAGGTAGAGGAACGGCCAGTCGTCGGTCGGCAGGTCCATCGCGGGCGGCTTCCCGTAGCTGGCGCGGTGGAACTGGTTCACCGTCGCCGGGAGGACGGTGGAGGGGTCCTTCGGCACGCACAGGATCAGCGTGTTGCCCCAGTTGTCGAAGTACATGGCCGGCTCCCGGCCGGTGGCCTCGAGGACGAGCTGGCTCAGCTTCACGCCGAGCCACGGCTTCCCGAGGTAGAACGAGAGGGTCAGCATCCCGTGGTCGTTGAGGAGCCGGAACGCCGAGCGCATGCTCTCGACCGTGTAGACATACCCGTCGAGCCGGACGTTGTTCATGCTGCTGAAGAGGGCCTGGGAATCGAGGAAGCCGAACACGACGCGGTCGTACCCCGGCGTCGCCTTCGCGATGAACGAGCGTGCGTCGTCGATGTGGACCGTGACCCGGGGGTCCGCATAGGGGGCGCCCGCGCTGAACCTGCGCGAGACGGCGATGATGGTCGGGTCGATCTCGACCGCGTCCACGTGCCCGGCGTGCGCCGCCAGGGCCGCCTCGACGTCGCAGCCCCCGCCCGCCCCCACCACGAGGACCCGGTCGAGGGGTCCCCCCGACGCGTAGGGAAGGGCGTACTGCAGCTCGAGCCATCGGACCTTGCCGTAGGTCGGGGTCCCCTCCGTGTAGCGCCTCGAGTCGAGGGCCGCGTCCATGTGGTACCCGAACTGGTTCACCTTCACCATGTACAGCGGGGGGTCGCGCATCGTCAGCAGGTCCTTGGGCGGTGCCGAGTCGGACACCGTCGGGGAGTCCTGGTTGATGACGGTGATGTAGTAGTAGGGGGACCAGATCGCGTTCCGGTCGCCGGACCAGACGATCGCGGTGAGGACCGCGGCGAAGAGCGGGACGTCGAGGTACCAGCGTCGCCTGGAGGAGACGAGGAGGTAGAGGAGCATCACGCCGGCCATCCCGAGGACCGGGGAGAACAGCCTGAGCGAAAACAGCCCGAAGCACAGGGTGCCCGAGAGGCTGCCGGCCAGGTCCCATGCGTAGGCGGTCAGGCCGGGCAGCGCGTTGAAGAGGCGGCCCATCCTCTGGCCGAGCGGCACGAAGAGGAGCGCGTTCACCCCGAAGATCCTGACGAGGGCCAGGGCGTCGAACATCGTCGGCGGCAGGGAGAAGAAGTGGGACTCGCTCTTGGAGGTCCCGAGGACGACGTTCCGGTCCAGGAGCAGCATGCCGATGTCCAGCGCCAGGAGCACCGGGAACCAGCCGAAGAGGTTCCACTTCCGGCCGCCGGCCATCGCCCCGGCGCCGAGGCCGAGGAAGGAGCTCAGCAGCATCAGGTTCGCGTAGTACGCCACCAGGTGCACGACCGAGGGCACCCAGCGGATCACCATCATCTCCAGGAAGAGCGCCGTGAAGGAGAGCGCGAACATCTCCCACTTCATGCGCACCTGGCCTTCGGGGGGTTCGATCATCTCTGGATGCGCTAGATTGCGAACGATTGGACATCAACAACAAACATAAATCGGAAGGCAGGGGTTGTGCAGCGGGCCGCAGGCCTCCACAGTCCGTGGCGATGAACATAGCCGTCGGCTGCACGCTGCGCTACCAGGTGGTGGCACCGAGCGCGGCCTTCACCTTCTACGTCCTGGCCAACACGAATCCCGAGCAGCGCCTGCTGTCGGAGAGCATCAAGAGCTCGCCGGAGATCCCGGCCGAGATCGCGACGACCTCAAAGGGGGAGCGCGTCCTCAGGATGGAGGTTCCGACCGGGCCCTTCGAACTCCGGTACGCGGCGACGGTCGACGTCGAGCGGCCCCCGATGCCGGCCTCGGTTGCCGCGGACAGGCCGGGCAGGCTCCCGCTCAGCATCCTCACCTACACGCTCCCGAGCCGCTACTGCGAGAGCGACCGGTTCACGCCCACGGCGTGGGAGCTCTTCGGGAAGGTCGAGGACAGGGCGGAGCAGGCGCGCTCGATCTGCCAGTGGGTCGGCGAGAACGTCGCGTACACCCCCGGCTCGACCGACGGCAGGACTTCCGCGTGGGACGTCTGGCAGAGCCGAAAGGGCGTCTGCCGCGACTACACGCACCTTGCGATCGCCCTCTGCCGCGCTCTCTCCATCCCGGCGCGCTACGTCGGGGGCTACGCCGTGGGGCTCGAGCCCATGAACTTCCACGCCTGCTTCGAGGCCTACCTCGGGGGCGCCTGGAGGGTGTTCGACCCCACGGACCACATCGCGCCCGGGCTGATCGTCGAGGCGACCCGCGGGCGCGACGCGTCCACGGCCGGCCTGACGACGATCTTCGGGCGCGTGCAGCCCGGAACCGTGCAGGTCGAGTGCACGGTGGCCGCCCCTGCCGAGCCTCAGTCCGTCGGGATCCGCATCGAGTAGAAGCTGCGGTAGACGAACACGAGGGCGACGACGAAGATCGCGGCGCCCAGGCCGTGCTTGAGCGCCGGCTCCATCTTCACCGCGATCTCGACGGCGAGGAGCCCGAAGAGGGTGGTGAACTTGATGACGGGGTTGAGCGACACCGACGAGGTGTCCTTGAACGGGTCGCCGACCGTGTCGCCTACGACCGTCGCGGCGTGCAGCGGGGTGCCCTTCATCTTCAGGTCGACCTCGACGATCTTCTTCGCGT
>PLXR01000127.1 GCA_003151495.1 Opitutaceae bacterium | reverse complement strand
GGAAGCCGCGAAGCAGTGGGCCGGCCTCGCCGCGGTGCTCAGGGAAAGGCGGATCACGGAGGTCGTGGTGGGGCATCCCCTGAACATGGACGGCTCCAGCGGGCCGAAGGCAAAGGAGGTCGAGGAGTTCGCGGGCCGCCTGCGGTCCGAATTCGGGCTCCCCGTCCACCTGGTCGACGAGAGGCTCACGAGCTACGAGGCGGAGTCGACGATAGCCCCGTCGAAGCGCCGCGAGGTGCGGAGGTCGGGCCTGATCGACTCGAGGGCCGCGACGATCATCCTCCAGGACTACCTCGACGGGCGGATTCCGATGGACGAGCGGGAAGGGGCCGAGCCATGAGGCGCTGGAAGTGCGTCTGCGCCTACGACGGGACGGGATTCTCGGGGTGGCAGAGTCAGCCGAAGGGGGACTCGGTCCAGGACGCGATCGAGGCGCGCCTCTTGGAGGTGCTTGGAGTCAGGACGCGCATCCACGCCAGCGGGAGAACCGACGCCGGCGTGCACGCCCTGGGCCAGGTGTTCCATTTCGACGCGAGCTGGCGCCACGGGCAGGAGAGGCTCGCGGCGAGCCTGGCGCACAGGCTGGCGAGGAGCATCCAGATCGTCTCGATCCGCGCCGCGGCGCCCGACTTCCACGCCCGCTTCTCCGCGAAGGGGAAGACCTACGAGTACCGCATCAGGCTCGGCGACGCGGATCCCTTCACGAGGCCGTACGCCTGGGTGATCCCCAGGCCGCTCGACGTCGGTGCGATGAAGGCCGCGGCGTCGGTCCTCGAGGGGCGCCACGACTTCAAGGCCTTCTCGGCCTCCAATGGCGCGGAGCCCGGGGACGCCGCGGGCACCACGCGTGACCTCAGGCGCCTCGAGGTCCGCGGGACGGGGCGGGGCCTGCGCATCGTGGCCGAGGCGGACGGTTTCCTCTACAAGATGGTCCGGAGCCTCGTCGGGGCTCTGGTCGCGGCGGGGGAGGGCAGGCTCGCGCCTGGCGAGCTCGCCGCGTACCTGAGGACCGGGGTGAGGACGGCGACGATCCAGACCGCGCCGCCGCACGGCCTTTTCCTGCTGCGGGTCCGCTACCGCTAGGCCCCGAATTCGGTTGCCACCCAAAGGTGCTGATCGCACCCTACCCACCCCACGCTTCATGCATTTCGACAAGCCGACGTACTCGGTCCGCAAGACGAAGAAAAAGGGCATCCCCGAGGGCCTTTACACCAAGGACCCTGTCACCGGTGAGATCCTCTTCAACAAGGAGATAGAGGACAACCAGATGGTGGTCCCGAAGAGCGGGCACCACTTCCCGATTGGTGCGCGCGAGCGGCTCTCCAAGCTCCTCGACCCGGAGTCGTTTGTCGAGCTGCACAAGGAGGTGCGCTCGGATGATCCGCTCAAGTTCGTGGACTCGCAGCCCTACTCCGAGCGCATCAAGCGCTACCAGAGGGACAGCGGCCTGCCCGAGGCGGTCATCTGCGGCACCGGGGCGATTCACGGCATTCCCCTGGCCATAGCGGTCATGGATTTCCGCTTCTGCGGGGGCGCGATGGGGTCCGCGGCCGGGGAGAAGATCACCCGGACCATTGAGCATGCCCTGGAGAAGCGGATCCCGTGCGTCATCGTGAGCGCCTCGGGAGGGGCGCGCATGCAGGAGGGGATCTATTCCCTGATGCAGATGGCAAAGACGAGCGCCGCGCTCGGGCGGCTTGCCCTGGCCGGCCTCCCGTACATCTCCGTTCTCACCCACCCCACGATGGGGGGGGTCACGGCGAGCTTTGCGACGCTCGGGGACGTCATCATCGCCGAGCCCGGGGCGCTGATCGGGTTCGCGGGGGCGAGGGTCATCAAGGACACGACCAAGCAGACCCTGCCGGCGGGCTTCCAGACGGCGGAGTTCCTCCTCAAGCACGGCCTCGTCGACCAGATCGTCAGCCGCACCGACATGCGGGACCGCATGCGGGACATCCTCTCGGCGCTCTACCTCCGCAAGGAACCTGTCGCAGCCGGGGCCTGAACCCCGCCGATATGACGTCCGAATTGCCGCTGGCCGGCTACGCGGCCGTACAGGACTATCTCTTTGGCCTCAAGGCGGGGGGCGTCAAGTTCGGCATAGACCGGATGCGCCTGCTCTCGTCCAAGCTCGGAAACCCCGAGAGTCGGGTGCCGTGCGTCCACGTGGCCGGCACGAACGGGAAGGGCTCTGTCTCGGCGATACTGGAGTCGATCCTGCGCGCCTCGGGCCGGAGGACCGGCCTCTACACCTCTCCCCACCTCGTCCGCCTCGGGGAGCGGGTGCAGGTGAACCGCGCCATCCTCACCGAGGACGAGATCATCGCGTACGTCCGCGAGCTGCAGCCCCTGGCCGATCGCATAGGGAGCGAGGGCGGGCCGGGCGACAGGCCGACCTTCTTCGAGTTCATGACGGCAATGGCATTCCTGCAGTTCTCCAGGAGGAGGTGCGACATGAGCGTGATCGAGGTGGGCCTGGGCGGGCGCCTTGACGCCACCAACATCGTGGAGCCCGAAGTGAGCGTCATCACTTCGATCGGGCTCGACCACTGCGACATGCTGGGGAACACGCTCACTGAGATCGCCGGCGAGAAGGCGGGAATCATCAAGCCGGGTCGCCCCGTGGTCATCGGCAGGCTGCCGCCCGAGGCGGAGGCCGCGATACGCGCGGTGGCCGCCCGGGCGGGTTCCAGGGTCGTGTCGGTCCGGGAGGAGTACGGCGACGCGATCGCCCGCTATCCGAGGCCCAACCTGGAGGGGGACTACCAGAGGTGGAACGCCGCGACGGCAACCCTCGCCGCCAAACTGCTGCCGGCGAGGTTCGGGGTGACGCCGGAGACGATGGCATCGGGCCTTCTGGCCGTGGACTGGCCGGGCAGGTGGCAGCGCATCGAGCTCGGGGGCCGCCTGACCATGCTTGACTCGTCCCACAACGAGGAGGGTGCCGGTGTCCTTGACACAAACCTCACCCGCCTCAGGAACGAGACGGGCCGCCCGGTGGTCGCGGTCGTGGGGGCCCTGGGCTCGTCGAGGGCCGGGCCCCTCCTGGACGTGCTCTGCCGGCACTGCCGCGAGGTTCATCTCGTCGTGCCGCAGCAGGCGAGGGCCTCGACGCACGCCGAGCTTGAGGCCCTGATCCCGTCCGGCTTCCGCGGGAGGTCGTTCCGCTCCACGGTCGAGGGGCTGTTTCCGTCGCCCGACATGTGCACCGCCGGCGGCCCGGGCGACATGGTGGTCGTGACGGGGTCGATCTACCTCCTGGGCGAGGTGCTGGGGCGGCTCGAGCCCCAGCGCGGCCCTGGGGAGGGGCGGCTTCAGGATTTCTGACCGCGGGCCGAAAGGGCTCAGGCGAGCGCGATCAGCTCGGGGGCCGCGGGCAGGTCCTTGATGATCTGCGAGGGCCCCGGTCCCACGCCCAGGTAGCGCAGGTTCGGAAGCACCGCGGGCAGCGGCTCCCCTGCGTAGGCGACGTCCACGATCCCCTTCAGCATCGCCCCGACATAGCGCCTGGCGTTGGCGGGCAGGTCCGCGAACCGGCGCACGTCCGAGATGTCCTCCGCCCAGCCGGGATAGCGCTTGTACACCGGCCTGAGGGCCTTCCGGACGGCCTCGTTCCTCGGGACATGGAGGCAGCGGTTCCCGTCGGCATCCTCGTAGCCAGTGCAGATGAGAAGGTCCCCCTTCCAGTCGCCCGACCAGGTCAGGGCGTCGAGCTTGTTGATCATCAGGTCCTGGAACCCGCCGTACCGCAGGGCGTCGCCCTTCTCCACGGCGTCATACCAGCCGACCATGCGCTGCCTGCCCGTGCTCGTGCCGAACTCCAGCTTCTTGAGCTTCGCCCCGAGGGGCTCGGATTCCGCCATCTCGGTGAGGAACGTGTGGGTGCCGACCTTGGTGTCGTACGCCTTGGCGACACCGAAGGTGTGGATCGCCTGCACCGGGATGTTCGCGCTCTCGAAGAACTCCGGGGTGAAGGTGTGGGACGACGTCCCCGAGAACCCGTGCCGCTTGTCGAGCCAGTAGGCCTGGCCGAACTCCCCGAGGACTGTGTGCCCCCTCCTGATTTCGCGCAGGACGAGCTCCCGGACCTCGCCCACGTTCCCGCGGAGCGCCGTCCCGGCCTTCCAGTACACCTCTGTCAGCCTCTCCAGATCGAGCTCGAACGGGCGCTTGCCGCGGAACTGCGTGAAGTCGAACTCCTCCGGCCCGAACACCCCGGCGGCGATCGTCTCGGCGTTTGATCGGCGCTCGGCCTCGGTAAGCCTGTCGAAGAACCCGTTCCACGAGGCCTCGCTGGCGCGGTAGACGTGCTGGATCACCCGGCAGGCCCTGTCCGCCCTCTGGGCCAGCTTGCGCGCGAAGAAATTAGGGCCCGCGAGGAAGTCGGAGAAGTACATCTGCCAGTGCCCGGTCTCCTCGCTGTAGGCGGCCGAGATCCCGCGGCCCGTCGATCCCCGGGGCTCCTCGGCGAGGACGTTGACGCGGTAGTCCTCCTCGGCGAGGTCCATCAGCCTGTGGGTCAGGTCGGACGTCATCGTCCGCTCGTCGATCAGCAGCCGGTCGAGCACCGAGTAGCCCTTCCGCTCCAGGGGCGCCGCCTCCCAGAGGAACTTCCGCGGGTCGGCGACGACGCCGCTGCCGATCGCAAGGTGGGGGATCTCCCTCTCGACGACGCCCGAGGGCAGGAGGTTCAGCTTCACGCCCGCCGCCGTGTGGCCCGCGTTCGCGCCCCCGTTGACCTTGATCACGACCGTCACGGGCCTCGGGGTGTTGCGAAGCTCCTCGACGATCTCGGGTACCAGGCGGCCCTTGCCCTCGTCGCCGAGGGAGATGCCGACGTCCGCTATGAGCTGGCTGGAAAAGGGGAGGAGCGCCATTTAGGATTCTGCAACCGAAGTCATGGACCCCTGCTGCAGGGGATTGGAATGGATAAGCGGGGCCTTAGGGCAAGCCTCAACTCGCCCCTAGTTTGCGCGAGTGGAAACCTCGACCACGTCGTGGGGTGCCGCTTCCTTCTGGCCGGCCGGGCTCACCCTCGCAAACCGGGCCTTCTCGCGCAGGACGGCGAGATTCCTGGCGCCCAGGTAGCCCATCCCGCTCTGGACGCCGCTGATGAGATTGGTGAGGACCTCGTCCACGGAGCCGCTGACCTCCTTCAGGGCCTCTATCCCCTCGGCGGCGACCTTCCGGGTGTCGTCGCTCTCCCTGCCATAGCGCGCGGCGCTCCCCGCCTTCATGGCGGCGAGGGAGCCCATGCCGCGGTACTGCTTATAGACCTTCCCTCCGATCTCCATGATCTCGCCCGGGGCCTCCCGGCATCCCGCGAGGACTCCGCCGCAGATCACCGCGTCCGAGAGCGTGAGGGCCTTCACGATGTCGCCCGATTTCGCGATCCCGCCGTCCGAGAGGATCCGGACCCCGCGCCCGCGGGCGGACTGCATCGCGACATAGAGGGCCGTCAGCTGCGGGATGCCGACCCCGGCGACGATCCTCGTCGTGCAGATCGAGCCCGGGCCCTGGCCGACCTTGACCGCGTCCGCGCCGCAGTCGGCCAGGAATTCCACCCCGGCCCCGCTGGTGACGTTGCCCGCGATGAGGGTGAGCGAGGGGAAGGCCTTGCGCACGAGCTTCACCACCTCGCCGACGCCCGCCGTGTGACCGTGGGCAGTCGAGACGGCGACCGCGTCGACGTGCTCGTCGACGAGGTGGCCCACGTGCTCCAGGATGGCCTCCCGGTCCAGCGAGCCGGCCGGGGTCCTCTTCGGGGAGAGGGCGGCGCCCACGACGAGCCTGAACTGCCCGTCCCGCGCCGGCTTGCGGCGCGACTTGATCTCGCCCGTTATCCGCTCCACGTCGGACGCCGTGACGAGCCCGCGCAGTCGGCCGCGGCGGTCGACGACCAGCATCTTGTTGATCCCCACGTTCGCGGTGAAGAACTTGTCGGCGGCCTTGATCGGGTCCTTTGAGACATCGCTTTCCAGCTCCGTCTTGAGATGCGACTGGGGGGTCATCACCTCGGCGACGTTCTTCGCACGGTAGCGCTCCTTCACCACGTTTCCCGAGAGGAGGCCGCAGAGGATCCCCTCCCGGTCGACCACGGGAAAGGTGGAGAAGCCGTAGCGCTTCTCCTCGATGAGGGCCAGGACGTCGCCGATCGCCAGGCCGGGCGTGACGGTGATCGGGTCCTGGATGAGGCCGTGGATGTGGCGCTTCACCCGGGCGACCTCCTTCACCTGGTCCCGGGGCGCCATGTTGTAATGGATGAGGCCCAGCCCCCCGTTCAGCGCCATGGCGATCGCCATGCGCGATTCGGTGACCGTGTCCATGTCCGATGAAATGATCGGGATCGGCAGCCGCAGGCTGTCTGAAAGGCTCGTCGCGGTGTCCGCCTCCTTGGGCAGGATCTCCGAATAAAGGGTGGCGAGCGAAACGTCGTCGAAGGTCAGCGCCGTGGGCAGATTGGCCCGGAAGAAGGCGTCGGCGGGTACGAAAAACTCGGAGTCTACGGACGAGGCAACCTTTGTCATAAGTTGCCGTTATCGGATTAAGGCTATTTTGCAAAAAAACAATCTTTTTATCCGCGGGAAAGCTTGGGCGCGCTGCCCGCTTTGTGTTTATTGACCCCATGCACTGGCGTTTTTCCTACCGCCGCTATCGGCTTCCCTTTCGCCGCCCGCTGCGCACGGCCCATGGCGAATGGAGGGAGCGGGAGGGCGTCTACGTGCGCCTTGAGGATGCGGCCGGGATGGCGCGCTACGGCGAGGCGGCGCCCATTCCCTGGTTCGGAACCGAAACCGCCGACGAGATCGAGGCCGCCTGCCGCGGCCTGGGACCCAACCTTGACGGAGAGGCGATCGCGAAGCTCCCGCCTGGGCTTGGCCGCCTCCGCAGTGCCCTCGCCAGTGCCCTGGCGGAAAGGGCGGCCGTTCCCCGGACCGCCGTCCTGCCGATCGCGGCCCTCCTGCCCGCCGGGCGCGCCGCGCTCGCCGCGGCGGCCGCCCCGCTGGAAGCGGGCTTTCGGGTGTTCAAGTGGAAGGTCGGAGTCACCGACGTCGCGGATGAACTGGTGATCCTCGACGACCTTTGCGCGGTTCTCCCCGCCAGCGCGAAGCTCCGGCTCGACGCGAATGGGGCCTGGGACCGGCGCAGCGCGGAGCGTTGGCTGACGCGCTGCGCGGATCGCCCCGTGGAATTTGTCGAGCAGCCGATCGCGCCCGGCGCCCGCGGCGCGGACGATTTGCTCCTCGGGCTCGCCGCGGATTACCCGACCGCGCTTGCGCTCGACGAGTCGCTGGTCGGGGACGGCGATATCGAGCGCTGGCTCGGCCTCGGCTGGCCGGGAGTCTTCATCGTGAAGCCGGCGTTGCTCGCCGATTTGCCCGCCGCGGTCGCCCGCCTGGCCGCGGCCCGGAGTTCCGTCGTCTTTTCCGCTGCGTTGGAAACCGCCCTGGGCGCGCAGACGGCGCTCCGCGCCGCCTTCCTCTGGACGGGTGAACCGCGGGCGTCCGGCTTCGGCGTCTGGCCGATGTTCGTCGACTCGCGCTTCGACGGCCCGGCGGCGGTCCCCTTCCTGCGCTGGGAAGAGGTGGAGCGCATCGATCCGGAGGCCCTGTGGAACGCGCTGAGCTAGCCCTCCTCCTGGGGGCGGCGAAGCCTCCGTCCGCGGCGGTCGCCAATTCCGATCGCACGCCCGTGATCATTGCGGAGCGGGATCCCGCCCGGTTCATGGCCGCTTTCGCGGCCGCGGCCGGGTCGGCCCGGCCGGTTTTTCTGGCCGATCCGGCCTGGGGTCCCGGCGAATGCGCGGCGCTGGCTGAATTGGCCGCGCAATCCGACCGCGCGGCGGAGCGCTCGCAGGGGAAGGGCTGGCTGATGATTCCATCGGGCGGAACCGGCGGAGTGCTGAAGTTCGCCCGGCACGACGAAGCCACGATCGAGGCCGCCGTCCGCGGATTCCGCGCGCATTTCCAGGTCGCGCGGGCGAACAGCGTCGGCGTCCTCCCGCTGCACCATGTCAGCGGGCTGATGGCCTGGATGCGGGCGGCGCTGACGGGGGGAAGCTACCTTCCGTGGGAATGGAAGCGGCTCGAAGCCGGGGACTTTCCGCCGCTTCCGGGAAAGGGATGGTTTCTGTCCCTGGTGCCGACCCAGCTGCAGCGCCTGCTGGCCCGGCCCGAAGCGATCGCTCCCTTGCGCGGCTTCGAGGCCGTCTTTGTCGGGGGCGGCCCGATCTGGCCCGAGCTGGCGGAGCGGGCGGCCCGCTCAGGTCTTCCGATTTCATTGAGCTATGGCCTGACCGAGACCGCCGCGATGGTCACTGCCCTGCTCCCTCGGGAGTTTCTCGGCGGCGGGCGCAGCAGCGGCCGGCCCCTGCCGCACGCCCGGGTCGACCTCACCGCGGACGGCCGGATCGCGCTGGCCGGCGAATCGATTTTTCGCGGCTACTACCCGGATTGGCGCGCCGCCCGCGCCTTGACGACGGAGGACCTGGGCGCCTGGGAGGACGGCGGCGGCCTGCGCGTCCTCGGCCGCCGCGACGCGATCATTATCACCGGCGGCAGGAAGGTCGACCCGGCGGAGGTCGAGGCGGCCCTCAAATCCAGCGGCGAATTGACCGACGTCGCGGTGATCGGCGTTCCGGACGCCGACTGGGGCGAGGCCGTGACCGCCTGCTACCCCGGGCGGCAACCCCCTCCGGACTTGAGCCGGCTGGCGGCCGCTCTCGCGCCGCTCGCGAGCTTCAAGCACCCGCGCCGCTACCTTCCAATCGATCCGTGGCCGCGCAACGCGCAGGGAAAATTGAACCGCCGTGCCCTTTTGGCGGCCCTGGATTCCTAACCTGTTTTACTTCGGCGCGCATTCGCGTTTGCTTACCCTCATGACGAAACAGGAGATCGCGGAGATCCTCGGCGACATCGGCATCCTTTTGGAATTGAAGGGGGAGAATCCCTTCAAGGTGCGGGCGTATCAGGCCGGCGCGCGCGTCGTCGAGTCGCTGGAGGAGGCGGAGCTCCGCCGGCTGATCGCGGCGGAGGAACTGGAGAGCGTTAAGGGGATTGGCGGCGCCCTGGCGCAGAAGATCACGGAGTTGGCCACGACCGGGCGGCTGGCCTTCTTCGAGGATCTGAAGGCGTCGATCGCGCCGGGGCTGGTCGAGATGCTGCAGATCCCCGGGCTCGGGCCCAAGAAGATCAAGGCCCTCCATGAAAAACTCGGCATCGGCGACATCGCCGGGCTCGCGCAGGCCTGCGCGGAGGGCCGGGTCGCGGCGCTCGACGGGTTTGGCGAAAAGACCCAGGAGAAAATCCTCGCGGGCATCAAGAATCGCGAGGCCTACGGGCGCCGGCACCTGTGGTGGGACGCCTGGGAGGTGTCGGAATCCATCCTGGGGAGCCTGCGCGCGCTCCCGCAGGTGCGGCGGGCGGAGGCGGCCGGGAGCCTGCGCCGGGGGCTCGAGACCGTTGGCGACCTCGACTTCATCGTCGCCGCCGACGATTCCGGGCCGGTGATCGACTGGTTCACCTCGCTCCCGGAAATCAAGGAGGTCACGGCCAAGGGGGAGACGAAGGGCAGCGTCCGCTTTGAGAGCGGATTGCAGGCCGACCTGCGGGTCGTGCCCGCGAAGCAGTTCGTGTTCGCGCTGCACCACTTCACGGGTTCGAAGGACCACAACGTTCAGATGCGGCAGCGCGCCCTGGCGCGCGGACTGAGCCTGAGCGAGTGGGGCCTGGTGGCCTCGGGCGGGGAGGAGAGCGTCAAGGAAAAGGTGGCCGGCGGCCAGCCGATGGCCGGCCAGGGCGAGGAGGCCCGCACGGAAGCGGCGCTTTTCGGGCTCCTCGGGCTGTGCTACATCCCCCCGGAATTGCGCGAGGGGCTGGGCGAGATCGAGGCGGCGGAGCGCGGCGAACTGCCGCGGCTCATCGAACTCGCGGACCTGCGGGGCGCCTTCCACAATCACACGACCGCCTCGGACGGCCACAACACCCTGGCCGAGATGACCGCGGCGGCCGAGAAGCTCGGCTGGGAGTACCTCGGGATCGCCGACCACTCGAAGTCCAGCGTCCAGGCGAAGGGCCTGGGCGAGGAGCGCCTGCTCGCGCAGGTCAGGGAGATCAAGGCCCTCAACGCCTCGAAGCGGTTTCGGACCCATGTATTTTCCGGCGCCGAATGCGACATCCTCGCGGACGGCCGGCTGGACTACGACGACGCGGTGCTGGCGCAGCTCGACTGCGTGGTGGCCTCGGTCCACAATGCGATGACCCAGGACGAGACGGTGATGACGGCGCGGATCATTCGCGCGCTCGAGAACCCGCGGACCACGATCCTCGGGCATCTCACCGGGCGGCTGCTGCTGCGCCGCGAGGGCTACCGGGTCAACGTCGGCAAGGTGATCGACGCCGCGATCGCCAACGAGGTCATCGTCGAACTGAACGCGAATCCGCAGCGGCTGGACATGGACCGGCGCTATTGGCGGAAGGCGGCCGAACGGGGCCTCCTCTGCGCGATCAACCCCGACGCGCACCGGACGGAGGGATTCGCCTTTCTGCTCGCGGGCGTGACCGCTGCGCGGAAGGGTTGGCTCACCCGGGAGCAGGTCTTCAACACCCGCCCGCTCGCCGCGGTCAAAACGTACTTTTCCTGACCGATGCCGATTTACGAATACTACTGCCCGGACAATCACCGGATCTACCAGTTTTACGCCAAGACCCTGGCGCAAGGCCGGACGGTGCCGAAGTGCCCCGACAATCCCCGGTACCGGATGATCAAGGCGATTTCCGCGTTCGCCGTGGCGAAGAAGACCGGGGAGGCGCCTGCTTCGGCCGGCCCGGCCGACGATCCCCGGGCGGACGCCGCCATGGCGGCGATGGAGCATGAATTTGCGGGGGTCGACGAGAACGACCCGCGGGCGATGGGCCGGATGATGCGGCGCATGGCGGAAACCACGGGCGAGAAGATCGACGGGGAGATGGAGGAGGTGGTCCGCAGGCTGGAGGAGGGGACCGACCCGGAGGCGCTCGAGGAGCAGCTCGCGGGCGGGATGCCGGGAGAAGGGGAGGACCCGGGCGCGGGTGCCCTGCCCGATCCGGAGGCAAAGGAATCTCCCCGCCGCCCGCGCGCGCGTGGCGGGCTCCCGGTGCGCGATCCGAAACTTTACGACTATGAATGAACTCAAGCCTCGCATCGAGGCGGCCCAACGCGCGGTCATGGCCCAGACCGAACTGCTCCACCGTGAATTCGGGAAGGCCGAAAGCCGCTGGAANNAGCGACGGGACGCGCGTGACCGCGGTGGACATCGCGATCTCGGAAAATATCTTCCGCGAGCTGGGCGCGCGCTTCCCCGCCGACCAGTATTTCAGCGAGGAATTGGCGGACACGCCTGAGCCAGTGCCTGTCACGGCCCGTTTCTGCTGGGTGCTCGACCCGATCGACGGCACGAACAACTTCGCCCTCGGGATCCCGCATTGCGCGATCTCGCTCGGCCTCTTCGAATACGGCCAGCCGGTCTACGGCGTCGTCTACGACTTCAGCCGGCGCCTCCTGATGCACGGCGGCCCCGGCTTCGGCATGCACGACGGCGAGCGCCTCGCGCACGTGACGACCGCCGCACCGCACCCCCAGAGCATCGTCGGCCTGCATAGCCCCTTCGACAAGGCCCTCCTGCCGCTCCCGACGGGTGTCCTGTCGCAGTTCAAGATTCGCGGCCTCGGCAGCGCGACCCTGCACCTGGCCTACGTCGCGGCGGGGCTCTTCGACGGCGCCGTCGACTATAATGTCAAAATCTGGGATCTGGCCGCGGCGATTCCCCTCTGCCTGGCGGCCGGCGGGACCGTGGAGTTCCTGAATGGCGCGCAGCTCCCGCTGCGCGTCTTCGACCTCAAGATGAAGCGGATCATCTATGTCGCCGGCAGCCCCGCCATGTGCGCCCGGCTGAAGGAGCTGACCCGGATGCCCGCGGGTCAGACCTGGTAAGGCTGGAGCGGGACCGGATCGAGCACCTTGGCCTCCGGCATCGCCGCCGCGATCTCCTGGGCGAACCAGGCGCGGGCCGGCGCATCGCCGTGCGTGAGGACGATGGCGCGGGCCTTGGTCTGGAGCGCGAACTGCAGGAGTTCGTGCCGGTCCGCGTGGCCGCTCAGTTCGAAGCGCTCGACGCGGGCCTTGATCTTGGTGGTCACATGGGCCGCCTCGAAGATGAAGGCATCGCCCGGCTTGGCGAGCAACAGCTGGCCGCCGGGGGTGTCGGGATCGCAGTAGCCGACGAAACCGACCGTGTTCCGCGCGTGGCCCACCAGGCCCGAGGCGAGGGTGTAGCTCGGCGTCTTCTCGACCATCATGCCGGAACTGACGACGTAGAGCGCCTTCTGCGCGGGGTCCTCGCCCGGCTTCAATTGGCGGGGCAGCGGCTTGATCTTCAGGTCCTTGATGATGCTGCGGCTGAACTGGAGATGCTTCGTTTTACGGCTGATCTCGTCGAAATAGTCCACGAGATCGAGGCCGAGGCCGGAGGCGAAAATCGGGCACTCGACGATGCGGCCGAAGCGCCGGGCGTCGTGGATGACGGAGAGGATCTCCTGCATGCGCCCGAGGGCGAAGACCGGCAGGAGGAAGGAGCCGCCGCGCTGGATCGTATCGTTGATGCTCGTCACCAGGCGGGCGATCTCGGCGCCGCGGCTCTTGTGGGCCGCGCGTTCGGTCGTGCCGCGGGTCGTTTCGGTGACGAGGGTGTCGAAGTGCCCGCTGGGGAATTTGGCGCCGAGGAGGGTGCGCTGGTTCTCGAACATGACGTCGCCGGTCAGGAAAATTCCCCGGTGCTTGTGCCGGATTTCGACGCCGGCCGCGCCGGCGACGTGCCCGGCGGGGTGAAAGATCACCTGGATCTCGTCCTTCTTGCCCCGGAAGTGCTTGGCTATCCCGAAATTGATCCCGACCAGCCGCTTGCCGCAGCGCTCGATCTCCTCATGGG
>PLXR01000165.1 GCA_003151495.1 Opitutaceae bacterium | reverse complement strand
CGGCCCACGCGGGCCACGCGGCGCGGCAGGCGGCGACCGCCGCGTCGGCGTCGGCCGCGGTGGCCCGCGCCCAGTGGCCGACGACCTGCGAGGTTCTTGCGGGGTTCACGGAGGCGACCATCTCCCGGTCGGAGATCCTCCTGCCCGCGATGATGATCGGGTGGCGCCGCCCGAGCTCGCCGCCGACCCTCGCGAGCGCGTCGCGCATCCGCGCGCGGCTCGCCTCGAGGCTGAAGTCCGTGTTGGGCGCGTTCCGGAACCCGGGGGAGGGGGCGGGCCCCGCCGCGGGGGGGCGGGCGCCGAGGAGATCGACGGGGTTGCGCAGGAGCACCTCGCGCGATGCGCCGCCGGCGTCCTTCGCGCGCAGGAAGCCCTCGTTCGAGGTGTTCTCGAGGAGCCTTCGGACAAGGTAGGCCATCCCGGGGAGGAGGTCGCCCACCGGGCAGTACTCCCGCACGCGGTGGCCGGTCGCCACGAGCGCGGACTTGAGCTCGTCGGCCATCCCGTAGAGGGCCTGGAACTCATAGGCCCTCGGGTCGACCCCGAGGCGGTCGGCCTGCGCGATCGCGTGGGCGCAGGACCTCACGTTGTGCGAGGCGAACGCCGGTGGGGCGATGTCCGCGTTCTCCAGGAGGAGGACCGAGAGCTTCTCGTAGTTCGCGTCGCTCTCCGCCTTGTGCGACCAGACGGGAACGGGCCAGCCGCGCTGGCCGGCGAGCGTCGTCTCGAAGTCCCAGTAGGCGCCCTTGACCAGGCGCACCACGATCGGGCGGCCCGCCTTCCTCGCCCACGCGACCAGCGCGCGGAGGTCGGCCTCGCTGTCGCGCAGGTACGCCTGCACGGCGATCCCGACGGCCGGTGCCGTGCGGAACTCGTCCTCCGACAGGATGGAGCGGAAGAGGGAGAGCGTCAGGCCCTTCAGGGCGTAGCTCTCCATGTCGAAGTTGACGAAGGCCCCGATCTCGCGGGCCTTGCGAAGGATGGGGCGCAGCCTCTCCTTCAGGGCCGCGATCGAGCGCTCGGGATCCGAGGGCAGGACCTCGGGGGTGAGGGCCGAGACCTTCACCGAGAGGTTGAGGCGGGGCAGGGGCCCCGCCGGGCCCATGTCGCTGAAGGAGGGGGCGCCCGACTCGGCGGCCGCCCTGCCCACGGTGTCCAGGACCTCGAGGTTCCTCGCGAGGAAGGCGTCCGCCTCGGGCCCGCTGACCACCGTCTCGCCCAGGAGGTCGATCGTCGTGGCGATCCCCGCGGCCGCGTTGCTCCGGAACCGCTTCACAAGGTCCGCGGGGGTCGCCCCCGCGACAAACTGCCCCGCCATCGAGGTCACGTTGGCCTTCACGGGCCCGGCGACCATGGCGGGTGCGAATGAGGCCGCCATGAGGCCCGTCTTCATGGCGGGGCTCAGCTCCACGGCCTTGTCGCCGAGGTACTCCCGGAGGTGGCGGACGATCTCGGCCGAGGAGTCGAGCGAGGGCAGGACGTCCACGAACCGGAACAGCTGGGCCTTGAAGGCGGGGTCCTTCATGGACCATTCCATGATCCGGGCGTAGGCGCCCTTCTTGGAGAGGATGCCCGGCGAGGGATGGGCGTCCATGAGCCCGAAAATGCGCTCGCCGACCGAGCGGACGGCGGCCTCCACCCGGGGGTCCGGCACAAGAAAGGATGCGTCCGCGCTCATGACCAAAGGGGTTCCCGAATCATGGCGAACATCGTCATGGCCGCGCTAAGTGTTTGCAAGGGTACCGGGCGGCGTGAGAAGGATTTAACGAGCGCTAATTTGATGGGTAAGCGCCCGCCAGCCAGTCCAGGAACCCCTCACCCAACCCCATGACGACCCGACACACCCGAACGCATTGGCTCCGCGTGACTTTCGCGGCCCTTGTCCTAACCTTCCTTGCCTGCGCGCCCGGGATGCTCGGCGCGGAGGCGAAGCCCGCCGACCCCTCGCTCGAGCAGCGGGTCGCGGACCTCGAGGCCTACGTCAACAACGGCGCAAGGACGCCGGACGTCGCCTCGCGGGTCGCGGGCCCGGGGCCCGGCCACAACGCCTGGATGATGACGAGCGCCGCACTCGTGCTCTTCATGACGCTGCCGGGGCTCGCGCTCTTCTACGGCGGCCTCGTCCGGCGCAAGAACGTCCTCTCGGTGCTCGGGCAGTGCCTGGGGATCACGGGCCTGGTGACGATCCTCTGGTGGATGGTGGGCTACAGCCTGGTCTTCGCCCCCGGGACCCCCTACCTCGGGGGGCTCAAGTACGCCTTCCTGAGGGGCGTGACCTCCGCGCCGAACCTGGATTACGGGCCCTGGGTCTCGCACAACGTGTTCGCGATGTACCAGCTCATGTTCGCGATCATCACGCCCGCGCTGATCGTTGGGGCGATCGCGGAGCGCGTTAAATTCACCGCGATCCTCGTGTTCGTCGCGGCCTGGATGTTCCTCGTGTACTTCCCGCTGGCCCACATGGTCTGGGGCGTCGACGGACTCCTCAACGGCACGGGCAACGCGGACGCGCGGGTCAGCGCGCTCGACTTCGCGGGCGGCACGGTCGTCCACATGTCCTCGGGCTGGTCGGCCCTCATCCTCTGCATGATCGTCGGGCCCAGGATCGGGTTCAACCGCGAGATGATGCTGCCGCACAGCACGGTGCTCTGCATGGTCGGCACGGGGATGCTCTGGGTGGGATGGTACGGGTTCAACGCGGGCTCGGCCCTCGCCGCGGACACGATAGCCGCGAACGCGTTCACCACCACGACCCTTGCGACCGCGGTCGGGTCGTTCACGTGGGGCGCCCTCGAGTACATCGTCAAGAAGCACGCATCGATCCTCGGGTTCTGCTCGGGCGCGGTCGCGGGCCTGGTCGTGATCACCCCGGCGACGGGCTTCGTGGACCCGTCAGGCGCCGTCATCATCGGGCTCTTCGCGGGGACCGTCCCGTTCCTCTTCTGCGTCAAGCTGAAGGCGGTCTTCGGCTTTGACGACGCGCTCGACACCTTCGGCGTCCACGCCGTGGGCGGCACGATCGGCGCCTTCCTGACCGGCATCCTCGCCACGGCGGCCGTGAACCCGAACCTGACCGCGGTCAATCCGGCGGCCAAGGCCAACGGGCTCGCGGAACTCGTTGCAAAGGGGGGGCTTTGGAAGGAGCAGCTGATCGCGATGGGCATCACCCTGGTCCTGGCGGTCGCGGCCACGACCCTTATCGGGTTCGCCCTGAAGGCCACCATGGGGCTGCGCCCCACCACGGAAGTCGAGCGCCAGGGGCTGGACATAACCGAGCACCAGGAAGAGGGTTACAATCTTTAATGGGTTGATAAGACCCTGATATTAACGAGGCCCGCCCGAAAGAGCGGGCTTCTTTGTTTGTGATAATTGTGCGACTTTGGCGGTCCCCAAGGTGTTTTGCAGATGAACGATGAACCTCCAGTGCAAAACCCATCCCCCGGGCTAGGCCCGCCGGCAGACTTCACGACCTTCATGTGTAAATACCAGGACATGGTCTTCACCACCTCCGTTCGGCTCGTGAGAAACGAGGCGCAGGCCGAGGACATCTCGCAGGAGGTGTTCATCAAGGCCCACGAGAACTTCGAGATGCTCTCGACGAGCCCGTCGGCGGGCGGCTGGCTCAAGACCGTCGCGACGAACCTCTCGCTCAACCACCTCCAGCGCTACCGCAAGCGCTGGAAGTTCTTCTCGGAGTTCGGCGGCGACTCGGGCGCGGAGGACTCGCCCCCGGTCGAGTTCGCGGCGCCCGACACGTTCTTCGACGCCGTCGACTCCGACGAGCGGCGCGCGTGGGTCGAGGACGCCCTCTCCAAGCTGCCCGACCACCAGCGCGTCCCGCTGGTCCTCTACCACTTCGAGGAGATCCCGTACGACGAGATCGCGACGCGCCTCGGCGTCTCGCTCGCGAAGGTGAAGACCGACATCCTCCGCGCCCGCACGGCGCTCGCAAAGATCATGTCACGCGACGATGCGTCCTTCAAGATGCTCGCAAACTGAAATTCCCCATGAACCCCCACGATTCCGACAAGCTTGAGGCCGCGATCCACGGCGTCCTTCGGAGGCTCCCCGACCGGAAGGCACCGGCGGGCTTCGAGGGCCGCGTGCTCGCCGAGCTGGCCCGCAGGGCCGCCCTCCCATGGTGGAGGAAGTCGTTCGCCCACTGGCCCTCCTTCGTCCGCATGGGCTTTGTCGCGGGCTCCGCGGTCGCCGCGCTCGCCCTCGTGTACGGCCTCTTCGCCCTGGGCGGCAGCCGGGGCGCCCTCCAGGTCGCCGGCGGCATCTCCAATTCCCTCGCCTGGATAGCCTTCGCAAGGGACATCGTCTCCACCTTCGACGGCAAGGTGAGGATGCTCATCGCCGCGGTCCCGCCCCTCTGGCTCTACGGCGCCGCCGGGACGGTCGCGATATGCTACGCCGCCCTCGCCGCCATCGGCGCCGCGACGTACCGCGCCGTCACGTTCGCGCGCCAGACCTCCTAACCCCCCGAATTACAATGAACCCCCACTCAAAGACGCTCCGCGCAGGCCTCCTGCTTGCGGCGCTCTTCACCCTATCAGCGGCCGCATGGGCGGCCGACCCCGCGAAGCCGCAGGACACCCCCCCGGCCGCCGCGCAGGCCCCCCAGGCCCAGGCTCAGGCCCCCGCGCCCGCAGCCGAGACACCGATGCACGAGATCGGCGCCGCGGACGCGGCCCAGGCGCCCGCAGTCCCCCCCGCTCCGAAAGCCGACGCGATCATTCCTCCCCCGCCCCCGAGCCCCCGCCACGGCGGCGGCGACGAAGACGACCGCGTCTCCGTGAGCGGCTCGACGTACGTGGGCCCGGACGAGACCGTCGCGGGCAACGCCGTCGCGGTCATGGGCCCGGTCAAGGTCGACGGCACGGTCGAGGGCAACGCCGTCGCCGTCATGGGATCAAACACGGTCAACGGCACCGTCCACGGGAACACGGTGTGCGTCCTCGGGATAATGAGGCTCGGGCCAAAGGCCCGCGTCGACGGGAACGTCGTGTGCGTCGTCGGCAACGTCATCAGGGAGCCGGGCTCCTACGTCGGCGGCCACGTTGTGACCCAGGCCCAGGGCCTCTCCGAGGATTCCGGGGCGTATTCCTGGTGGCACCACGGCCTGAGGCTCGGCCGCCCCCTGGCATTCGGGCCGCACCTCCTCGTGTTCTGGTTCTTCGTCCTGTGCCAGGTCGCCCTCTACCTGCTGCTCGCGGCGGCGTTCCCCCGCGGGATCGCGAAGTGCGGCGACACGCTCGCCCACCGGCCGGGCATCACGTTCCTCACCGGCGTCCTTGCGATCCTCGGGCTTCCCGTCCTCTTTATCCTGCTCCTCGTGACGGTGGTGGGGATCCCGGTCGCCCTGGTGGTGCTGCCGCTCTCGGTCATGGCCGCCGTCGTGTTCGGAAAGGCGTCGATCTACTCGTACCTGGGGCGCTCGATCCTCGGCAGGGAGCTCCATCCCGCCGTCGCGCTCCTCGTCGGCGTGGCGATCATGATGGTGATCTACCTCATCCCCTTCCTCGGCCTGGCAATCTGGCTTCTGGTGGGGTTCCTCGGGTTCGCCTGCGCCGTGACGACGCTTTTCGCATCGACCAAGTCGAACCTGCCCCCACCCCCGCCCCTGGCGGGCGGCCCCGCCGCGCCCGCGGCCATGGCGGCCGCGGGTCCCCAGGACCCCTCGGTGGCCGCCCCGGTTTCCCCGGTGGCGCAGGACCTGGGCGCGGTTCCTCCTCCGCTCGCCGCCGCCCCGCAGGCGGGGGTTTTCGCAGCCCCCGTCCCCCCCGTCTTCCACGCGGCCGTGGCCAGCCAGGCCGGGCTCCCGCGGGCCGGCTTCTGGATCCGCATGACCGCGCTTCTCCTGGATATCGTCCTCGTAGCCATCGTCGTGTCCGGCCTGGAGCACACGACGGTCCACCTGACCCACGGCGAGGGCAACATTTCCGGCGGGAACCTCTTCCCGATAGCGATCGCGGCCTACGGGGCCATACTCTGGAAGCTGAAGGGATCGACGATCGGCGGGATCATCTTCGGGCTCTCGGTCGTCAGGACGGACGACCGCCCGATGGACTGGACGACGTCCATCGTCCGCGCCCTGGCCTGCTTCTTCTCCATGATCGCGGCGGGCCTCGGCTTCATCTGGATCGCCTTCGACGCCAACAAGCAGGCGTGGCACGACAAGATAGCGGGCACCGTGGTCGTCCGCCACCCCAAGGCCGTCTCTCTGGTCTAGAGAGAAGCGGGTTGAACTCTGGGCGCGGGGCGTTGCAAGGTAGGCGACGCCCCCGATGCCCAACCCGCGCCCAGCCCCCAGGAAAAGCCCCCGCAGGACCGCCCCGCTCGTCGGGCTCATCATGGGGAGCACCTCCGACTGGGAGACGATGCGCCACGCGGCCGGGGAGCTCGAGTCCCTCGGGGTCCCCTTCGAGAAGCGCGTGGTCAGCGCCCACCGGACGCCCAGGCTCATGTTTGAATACGCGACCGAGGCCGCCGGGCGCGGGCTGCGCGTCCTGATCGCGGGCGCCGGCGGGGCGGCCCACCTGCCGGGCATGGCGGCCTCGCTCACCTCCCTTCCCGTGCTCGGCGTCCCGGTTGAGACCGCCTCGCTGAAGGGCCTCGACTCCCTCTGCTCGATCGTCCAGATGCCCGGCGGCATCCCCGTCGCAACCTTCGCGATCGGCAGGCCCGGCGCGGTCAACGCGGGACTCTTCGCCGCCTCCCTCCTCGCCCACGACCACCCGGCGATCGCCCGGGCCCTGGCGGCCCGGAGGAAGGCCCAGACGCGCAAGGTGCTCGGCGCCCGGCTTCCGTGATCGCCCCGGGACGAGCGATAGGCGTCCTCGGCGGCGGCCAGCTCGGCCGCATGTTCGCCCAGGCGGCCCAGGGGCTGGGCTACCGGGTCCACGTCTACGAGCCGTCGGGCCCGAGCCCCGCGGGCGCGGTGGCGGACAGGGAGACCTGCGCGCCCTACGAGGACCTCGCCTCGCTCGAGGCCTTCGCCCGCTCGGTGGACGTGGTCACCTACGAGTTCGAGAACATCCCCTCGGAACCCCTGCGTGTCGTCGAGGGGATCGTCGCGCTGCGGCCGGCCAGCTCCGTGCTCCATGTCTGCCAGAACCGCTCGCGGGAGAAGGCCTGGCTGAGCGCGAACGGGTTCCCGCACGCGCGCTACGCCGAGGCGCTCGGGGGCGATATCGGCGAGGCGGCGGGGGCCGTGGGCCTGCCCTGCGTGGTGAAGACCGCCGACTTCGGATATGACGGGAAGGGGCAGATGAGGATAGCCACGGAGCAGGACCTCGCGCAGGCCTCGGCGATCTTCCGCGGGAGACGCTGCGTCGTCGAGCAGTGGGTCGACTTCGAGCGCGAGATCTCGGTCATTTGCGCGAGGACCGCGGCCGGTGAGACGCGCACGTTCCCCGCGGCGGAGAACCTCCACGCGAACCACATCCTCGACCTCTCCATCGTGCCCGCGCGAATCGCGCCGCAGGTCGAGCAGGCCGCCAGGCGGCTAGCGGAGCGCCTCGCGGGCGCGCTCGGAGTCGTCGGGCTGCTCGCAGTGGAGATGTTCCTCACCCGCCCGGGCGACCTCCTCGTGAACGAGGTCGCCCCGAGGCCCCACAATTCCGGGCACTGGTCGATGGACGGGGGGGAGACGAGCCAGTTCGAGCAGCACGTGCGCGCCGTCTGCGGCCTGCCCCTCGGGCCGTCGGGCGCCCGCAACCCGACCGTCATGGTCAACATCCTGGGCGACGCGTGGCTGCGCGGGGGCGGTGCGATGGCCGAGCCGGACTGGGGCGCGGTCCTCGCCGAGCCCCGGGCGAGGCTCCACCTCTACGGCAAGCCCGACCCGCGGCCGGGCCGCAAGATGGGCCACTTCACCGTCCAGGGCTCCGACATCGAGGAGACGCTCGGGCTCGCGCGGGCGATCAAGGCCCGACTCTAGGGGCCCCGTCTACTTCGGGAGGAGCTCGGAGACCAGGTCCCTCTCCTCCTTGAGCTCGGCCTCCGTGGCGGCGATCCGCGCCTTCGAGAAGTCGGTCAGCTTGACGCCCTGGACAATCGCCCACTTTGAGCCGTCGCAGCGGACGGGGAAGGAGAACATCAGGCCCTTCTCGATCCCGTACGAGCCGTCGGAGCAAACGGCCACGCTGAACCAGTCGCCCTCGCGCGTCGCCGTGGTGAGCGCCCGCACCGTGTCGACCACGGCGTTCGCGGCCGAGGCGGCCGAGCTCAGGCCGCGGGCCTTGATGATCGCGGTGCCGCGCTGCTGGACCGTCGGGAGGAAGGTGCCCTTGAACCAGGGGTCGTCCTTGACCACGTCGATCGCGGGCCTGCCGCCGACCCGGGCGTTGTAGAAGTCGGGGTACATCGTGGAGCTGTGGTTGCCCCAGACCGCCAGGTTGGTGACGGCGGCCGTCTCCGCGCCCGCCTTCTGCGCGACCTGGGCGACGGCCCTGTTCTGGTCGAGCATCGTCATCGCAAACCAGCGGTCCCTCGGGACCTTGGGCGCGTTGTTCATGGCGATCAGGCAGTTCGTGTTGCAGGGGTTGCCGACGACGAGGACGCGGACGCCGGGGGACGCGTTCCTCGCGATCGCCTGGCCCTGCCCCGTGAAGATCCTGCCGTTGATCCCGAGGAGGTCCTTCCTCTCCATCCCCGCCTTGCGCGGGACGGAGCCCACCAGGAGCGCCCAGTCGACGTCCTTGAACCCCTCGTCGAGCGAGGCGGTCGGCTTGATCCCCGCGAGCAGCGGGAATGCGCAGTCCTGGAGCTCCATCACGACGCCGCCGAGCACGGGCAGGGCCGGCTCGATCTCGATAAGGTGGAGGATGACGGGCTGGTCGGCCCCGAACATCGAGCCCGACGCTATGCGGAACAGGAGGGAATATCCAATTTGGCCGGCCGCGCCGGTGACGGCCACGCGTAGGGGGGGTTTCATCATGGGGATGGGCAATGTAGTGATTGTCGGCTCGAGCGCACGGAGGAAATTCCGGGGGCGGTCACCGGAAGCGCCCCGCCAGGGCGGCGTGCACCTCGCGGACAAGCGCCGCGGTGGTGTCCCAGCCGATGCAGCCGTCGGTTATCGAGACGCCGCGGCGCAGCGTCTCGACGGGCTGGGGGAAGGCCTGGCTGCCGGCCTCCAGGTTGCTCTCGATCATGGCCCCCATGATCGAGGTGTTGCCCTCCGCGACCTGGGAGAGGAGGGCGCGCATCACCTCGGGCTGGCTTTCCGGCCTCTTCTCCGAGTTGTCGTGCGAGCAGTCGACCAGGATCGAGCGCAGGAGGCCCGCCTTCTCAAGAAGCGCCTCCGTCCTCGCGATGTGCTCCCGCGAGTAGTTGGGGTGGCCCGCACCGCCGCGGAGCACGATGTGGCAATTGGGGTTCCCCTTGGTCACGACGGCCGACGCTCTCCCCTCCAGGTTGATCCCGAGGAAGGTCTGCGGCTGCGAGGCCGCCCGGATGGCGTTTATCGCGGTCTGGACGGAGCCGTCGGTCCCGTTCTTGAAGCCCATCGGCATCGAGAGCCCGGATGCCATCTGGCGGTGCGTCTGGGACTCCGCCGTGCGCGCGCCGATCGCCGACCAGCAGACCAGGTCGGCGATGTACTGCGGCGTGATCGGGTCAAGCAGCTCGGTCGCCGTCGGCAGCCCCAGGTCGAGGACGTCGCGCAGGAACCCCCGCGCGATCCGCAGGCCCTCCGCGATGTCGTTGGACCCGTCGAGGCGCGGGTCCATGATGAGGCCCTTCCAGCNNTGAGCCCCTTCCAGCCGACCGTCGTCCTCGGCTTCTCGAAATAGACCCGCATGACGACCATGACCCGGTCGGCCACCTCGCGGGCGAGCGCCGCCAGCCGGCCCGCGTATTCCCGGCCTGCGTCGACATCGTGGATGGAGCACGGGCCGACGATCAGGAGCATGCGCCTGTCGTCGGTGAAGATGAGCCTGTGGATGTCCTGGCGCGACCGCGTCACGAACTCGGCCTGGGCCTCGCTCTTGGGCGTCGCCGCGAGGAGGGCCGCGGGCGAGGGCAGGGGCCTTGTCTCGACGACATTGATGTCCGAGGTCTTTTGCATGGGGTCCCGTGAAGAAGCCCGCAATGGGGCGGGCCGCAAGGGATTTTGGAGCCGGGCCCCGCCCGACCCCGGGATTTGGGCAAAAAAGTGGCGGGCCGCCTACCCCTAGACGGCCCGCCTTTGCTTTCTTAGTTACCCCAAAACTCCCGCTAGGCGGGAGAAGTGGAAAAATCTACTGGCACATAGGTAATCGCTTTGCGGTAATCGTCAAGGAATGTGCGGAAAAACAGCGTCATTGCTTGCTAAGCTTTTTACCATTAGTCTCTTATAATTGATGAAATTTTCGGACCAGACGTGGATTCACGCCTATTCCCCGGCGTGCGTGCTCCGGATCACGGGACCCGATGCCGCGACATTCCTACAGGGTCAATTCACCAACGACTTAAGCACCGTTTCCATGGGAAAATCGGCCTACGGGCTCTGGCTCGACCGGAAGGGCCGGGTGTTGGGGGACAGCCATGTCATCCGCGCCGCGGCCGGCGACGGATTCTGGGTCGTGAGCGTCGCCTCCGGAGGCGACGCGATCGCACGCCACCTTTCGGCGCACCTCATCGCCGACGAGGTGGAGGTCGCCGACGAGTCCGGCAGGTGGCGGGGCCTCGCGCTTGTGGGCGAGGGTACCGGCGCCTGGCTCGCCCAGGGCGAGCGCCCGGGGCACTTCTTTCCGGGCAGGAGGGCGCTCGCGGAGAACTGGGAGTGGGTCTTCCCCGAGGCCGGGCCGGCGCACGCGGGACCCGCGGCCCCGGCGGGGCGCGCCGCCGGCCCGGATGAGATCGAGCTCCTGCGGATCAACTCGGGCATCCCCGCCGTGCCGGCCGACATCGGTCCCGGCGACCTGCCGAGCGAGGGCGGCCTCGAGGCGGACGCCATCTCGTATTCAAAAGGTTGTTACATCGGGCAGGAGGTGATGGCCAGGATCAAGGCGCTCGGGCGCGTGCGAAGGGCGCTCGTCCGCGTGAGGGGGCCGGGCCCGGCCCCGGCCGTTCCCGCGGCGCTCTGGCGGGGCGCGCGCAGGGAGGGCGAGCTGCGGTCGGTCGCCGGTGACGCAGGGGGCTTCGCGGGCCTTGCCCTCGTCTCGGTGGCGGCGGCGGCCGAGGATGGCGGCCTCGCGCTCGGGAGCGGCGCCCCGCCGACCCTCTCGGTCGAGCGCCTCCGGGCGCCGGCGGCATGATTTTCAGGATTGCGTTTGACCGCTTCGATTCGAGCCCCTTGCCTCGGAAAAAGCTCAACCCATGAACAAGGCCGAACTGGTAGACGAGGTGCAGAGACTGCTGGGTGACGGCACTTCCCGGGCCGCGGCCGAGCGGGCTGCGGACTCGGTCCTCCAGGCGGTCAGGCGCGGCCTCAAGCGCGACGCGGAGGTCCACCTCGTCGGCTTCGGCACGTTCTCGGTGGCGCAGCGCTCGGCACGCAAGGGGTTCAACCCGCACACGCGCAAGCCGATGAAGATCCCGGCCATGAAGCTTGTCCGCTTCAAGGCGGGCTCGAGCCTGCGCGGGCTGCGCTGAGCCATGAAGGAGGTCCTTTCAAAGAGATTCCGGGAGGTCTATTCGCGCGATCCCGAGATCATTGCGAAGGCGCCGGGTCGGATCGAGTTCATCGGCAACCACACCGACTACAACGGGGGGCCCGTGCTCGGCGCCGCGCTCGACCGTTGCGTGTGGGTCGCCCTGGCGAGGAGGGACGACGGGCGGCGGCGGTTCGCGTGCGACATCAGGCCCGGGATCCTGGAGATCCCCGCCGGGACGACGGAGCGCCAGACGGGTTCCGGCTCCTGGGCCAACTACCCGATCGGCGTCCTGGCCGCCATGCGGGCCTCCGGGACCGCGGTCCCGGCCGGGTTCGACTACCTCGCTGCGTCGAGCGTGCCGATGGGTGCGGGCCTGAGCAGCAGCGCGGCCATAGAGCTGTCCTCGTGCCTGGCCTTCCTGGCGGCGGCGGGAGCGAGCGTGCCGCTCGAGGCCCTCGTCGCCATCGGGCGAAAGGCCGAGAACGAGTTCGTCGGGGTCCCGTGCGGGATCCTGGACCAGGGGGTCTCGGGCTTCGGGCGGGTCGACCAGCTCGTGTACATCGACTGCAGGGGCCCGCGGTTCGACTCCGTGCCCCTCCCCGCGGGATCGAACTTCTGGATCTTCAACACCCACACCAAGCACGCGCTGATCGACGGGCTCTACTCGGCCCGCCACCAGGAGTGCATGGAGGCGGCGAAGGTCATTGGCGTCCCCCTCCTTGTCGACGCAACCCCCGCGATGCTCGCGGCGACCGAGAAGAACCTCTCGAGGACGGCGTACAAGCGCGCGCGGCACGTGATCGACGAGATCGCCCGGGTGGGGCAGGCCGTGACCGCCCTGCGGGCCGGGGACCTTCCGGCGGTCGGCAAGCTCCTTCTGGCCTCGCACCGGAGCTCCCGGACGTGGTTCGAGAACAGCAGCCCCGAGCTCGACTTCCTCGTCGACTGCCTGGAGGCGGAGCCGGGGGTCTACGGCGCGCGCCTGACCGGGGGCGGGTTCGGGGGGGCAGCGATGGCCCTCACGTCCGACCAGTTCGGGGAGAAGGCGGGAAACCGGATCTCGGAGGCCTACCTTGCCAGGTTCGGCTCGAAGCCCGAGATCATCCACGCCCGCACGGGCGACGGGGCGACGCTCGTCACAGGAGCGAAGTGAGCTGGTCGAACCACTCGTCGACCCGGCCCCGCAGGAATAGGAAGTAGAGGGCGCCGGCGATCGCCAGCATCGGGCCGAAGGGCACGTGGACGCCGAGCCCCATGTCCGCCGGCTCGCCCTCCGGCGTCTCGGCGCGCGGGGCGCCGGAGCCCGGCCTGCCGGCGAGCCTCTGCCAGACAAGGGCCAGCCCGATCCAGACGGTCCCGACCGCGGCGCCGCCGAAGATGGAGAAGACCGCCCCGTGCCACCCGCAGAACGTCCCGATCGCGCCCACGAACTTCACGTCGCCAAACCCCATCGCCTCCTTCTTGAGCGCGGCCTCCGCGACGAGCGCGATCCACAGCACGACCCCCGAGCCGGCCACGAGCCCGACCACGGAGGCCGAGCCCGCGCGCAGGCCGTCGATCAGGTAGAAACCGGTGTGCTGCCCGTGGAGCGAGGGCACGAGGACGGAAAGCGCCAGGCCGACGATCGCCAGTCCGATCGTGAACCCGTCGGGGATGATCATGTGGTCGAGGTCGATGAAG
>PLXR01000133.1 GCA_003151495.1 Opitutaceae bacterium | reverse complement strand
ACCCCCGGGGGGGGGGGGGGCGGCGGGGGCGGCGCAGCCGCCGCGTACGATGGGGGCTCGGGAGGAGCGGAGGCGCTGCCGGCATAGGCCGGGGGCTCGGGCGGCGCCGAAACGGGAGCGGAATACGACGGGGCCGGGGGCGGGGGCGGCGCGATGAAGGGCTCCGGGGCGTCGGGAGGAGGGGCCGGGGCAGGCGCCTGCGTGCCGGCCTTTGGCCTCAGCTTAAACTTGGGCAGCCCGTCATCCGCCTCGGGCTCGGGCGCGGGCCGGGACGCATGCATCACACCGGGGGGAGGAGGAGGAGGAGGGAGGGCGGGCTCGGGGGGCTGGGGTGCCTCTTCCGCTTTGGAAGTCGTTTCTCCAGAAAGATTTAGCCGCGGCTTCAGGCGAAGGCGCGCCGTCCCATCACCTGGGTCGGCGCTCGCGGGAGGAGCGGGCGGCGGGGGCGGTGGGGGCTCGGGTGTCGACGGCGGTCCGCCCCCTGCCGGAGGGCGCGGCTTTAGGCGCAGCGGTTGCGGCTCGTCGCTCATTGGATGGCATATAAACGACTTACCCGGTAAAACACGAAACCAAAAAGATTCACTCGCGGTCAAAGCGGGCTCGTCCCAATTTAACCCCCACTGCCCATGAAACGCCTCGTTCCGATCGCCCTAGCCGCCGCGGTGCTGCTCAGCCCGGCATGCCACATGTTCTCCTCGAAGAAGAACCCCGCGGCCCCGAAGGAGAGCAAGACCGTGGCGACGGACACCGAGAAGGACTTCATGCGCCGCTGGCTCGACAAGCGCACGGGCGAACTCGTGGCGCAGGGCGGTACGCCGGCGGCCGCCCACGCCCAGGCCGTCGCCGAGTTTAAGGCGACGTATACCTACATGAAGTTGGCCAAGCAGGCGCAGTGATCAGCTGTCCTTCTTGATGCCGACGACCTCGACCTCGAAGACGAGCGTCGCGTAGCTGGGTACCTTCGGCGGACTCCCGCGCCTCCCGTAGGCAAGCTCCGGCGGGATTATCAGGAGCCACTTGTCCCCGGGCCTCATCAGCTGGAAGATCTGGTCCCATCCCACGATGACCTCGCCCCGGTCGAGCCTGAACGTGAACGGGTGGTCCCGGTCGAGCTGCTTGTCGAAGACCGTCCCGGAGAGGAGGGAGCCCACGTAGGTGACCATGACCTTGTTCCCGGACTCAAGGAGCGCGCCCTTGCCCGACTGCTCCACCACGTAACGGATCCCCGTGATGGTCTTCTTGGCGTCGGGCCACCTCTTCTCGACGATGTCCAGGTCGTCCGGCGGGATCCGCTCGCGCTGCGCGTGGAGGAGGACAGGCGCTGCGAACAGGGCGAGGGCGACCGCGGCAAACCTGAGTGGGGACATGGTTGGAATAAGCGCAAAGGGCGGCGCCCTCGTCAAGGTGCGAGCTTGGCCGACGGATGGGCGGCGATGAGCCGCAGCCCCCGCCCCAGCAGCGTCTTTCCGGGCTCCATCCGGTGCCAGGGCGAGGCCCCTGAGGGATGGGGAAGCGGGATGCAGTCGGCCTCCCGGCCCGCGAGGATCACCCTGAAGCTCCTGCCGACGATCTCCTGGAGCGGGGCGGGCTCGAGGAACCGCCCGATCGCAAGCTTGCCCACCGGTATCACGAGGTCCGGCTTAAGCAGCCTGAATTCCCGCTCCAGCCAGTGCGAGCAGGCCTCGATCTCCTCCGGCTCGGGCACGCGGTCGCCGCCCTTGGGGTGCTTGCCCGGGAAGCAGCGGCAGACCGCCGCGAAGTAGATGCGGCTGCGGACCTGCTCCTCGTCCCATCCCAGGGCGCCCGAGAACCACTTGAAGAGCGTCTTACCCGCCGTCCAGGCAAAGGGCCTTCCCAATACCGGCTCCTTGTCCCCGGGAGCCTGGCCCACGAGCATGATCGAGCTCGTCACGGGCCGCCCCACGACGACCGGCTTGTGCATCCGGGGGCAGCGCGTGCAGTTGAGCAGCTCCGCCTGGTGTTTCTCTATGGCCTTCGCGGGCATCGAAAAAAAAGGATGGAGGCCCGCGAGGGCTCTCCATCCTTTGCAAAATCTCGCTGTGCGCGGGTCTTAGTAACGACGCTCGCCACGGTCGCTGCGACCGCCGCCGCCGCCGCCGAAGCCGCGACCGCCGCCGCCGCCGCCGAAGCCACGACCACCACCGCCGCCGCCGAAGCCGAAGCCGCCGCTGGGGCGGTCTTCCTTCGGGCGCGCCTCATTGACCGTCAGCTGACGGCCGCCGAGCTCGACGCCATTGACCTTCTCGGCCGCAACCTTGGCCTCTTCGGCCGTACCCATGGTGACGAATGCGAAGCCGCGCGGGCGGCCCGTCATTTTGTCCATAGCGACGTAAACGTCGGTAACGGTGCCAAATTGGCCGAAATGCGAGCGGAGCTCGTCTTCAGTCGTTTTGAACGAGAGGTTTCCAACGTATAGTTTGGAATTGCTCATGATGTGATGTTTGTAGAGGCACCGTCCGCTGCCAGTCCGTTCCCNNGTCACCAAAACGCTATCTCTAACGATGGGTACAAAGGTGCATGCTTGCCATCAGGGCGCAAGATTAAACGGTGGGCCCCGGAAAAGCGCTGGAATCAAGCCTTCCTGAGGTCCCGGAGGGTCGAGCGGGCCCAGTCACCGAGAATGTCCTTCTCGAAGCGCAGAGGATCGCTCTGCGGGAAGGCCATCCGGATCTGGAAGTCGAGGTCGCGGATGTCCTCCGTCCCCTGCCGCACCACCTTGCCCGAGGAGTCGGTGACCGCGTAGGTGAACTTGAACGCCGGGGGGTAGATCGGCTTCACGACGCGCACGTCGCTCCACTGGAAGCCCCTCCAGGGCTCGTAGTCGCCCGCCAGGTCGATGTCGGTGAAGACAATCCTCAGGCTGTACCCGTCCGGGAGCAAGGGGTCGGCGCGCTCCTCGAGGAAGCCGCGGAGGTTGGACAGGATCGAGTCGCGGCCCCGGTCGGTCGGCGTGGAGGAGTCCTTCACGTCCGTGAAGTTTTCGGGATGGTCGAACACCACCTCGGTCTTGGTGGGGCCGCCCGCCTTCACGGCCCCCTGGGTCGCGCAGCCCGAGGCGGCAATCCCGGCAAGGGCGATCGCTAGCAGGTGAATCGTTTTCATGGGAAGGTTCCTCCGTCGTCGTCCGCCGAATGCGCCGATCCGCTGTGAATCGGCGCCCACGGCCCGTCGCTCCTCCAATATAGCCCTTTGCGCCGGCATTTCCAATGATTCCGCCCTTTTCGCGGCTCCCTCGGCCGCCAGAGCCCAGGCTTTTTGGGCTTCGCCCCGGCGAAGGACGCGCCAAGATGGACTCCCATGATACCGGGACCGACGAAGAACGGCAGGCTGTTTGACTGGCTCTCCTCGAGATCCGCCGGGGTCCTCCTCCACCCCACGAGCCTGCCGGGCACTCAGGGCATAGGCACCCTGGACGGGGCGGCCGTGCGCTTCCTGGATCTCCTCAAGGCCGCCGGGATGTCGTGGTGGCAGGTCTGCCCGCTCGGCCCCACGGGCTACGGCGACTCGCCCTACCAGTGCTTCTCGGCGTTCGCCGGCAACCCGTACCTGATAGACCTCCAGGACTTCGTCGCGCGCAAGCTGCTCAGCGCCGAGGAGATCGCCCCGCTTGGCCGCGGCGGCGCCGGCCCGGTCGACTTCGGGGCGCTCTACACGCTCAAGTGGCCCCTGCTGCGCCGCGCGTTCGACCGCCACAGGCTCGCGGGATCGCCCTCCCTCGGGGACCAGGGCCCCGACGCCTTCCACGCCGGCCAGGCCGCGTGGCTTGAGCCCTATGCATGGTTCCGCGCCCTCAAGGACAACTTTGGCGGGAAGGCGTGGTGGGAGTGGCCCGCCGAGGCGCGGTCGGTCTCCGGCCTGCCCGCCCGCCTCCGGGCCAAGCTGAAGGACGAGGTTGCCGCGCATCAGTTCTACCAATACGCCTTCTTCTCGCAGTGGCGCAGGATCCGGGCCGAGGCCGGGAAACGCGGGATCGGCATCATCGGGGACATCCCGATATTCGTGGCGGCGGACTCCGCCGACGCGTGGGCGAACCCGGGGCTCTTCGAGCTCGGCGCCGACGGCCGGCCCATGGCGGTGGCCGGCGTCCCGCCCGACTACTTCTCGGCGGATGGCCAGCTCTGGGGCAATCCGCTGTACCGGTGGGACGCGCACGCGGCGGACGGCTACGCGTGGTGGAAGCAGCGCCTGCGGGCGACATTCGACATGTGCGACGTCGTCAGGATCGACCATTTCCGCGGCTTTGACGCATACTGGCGGGTCCCCTTTCCCGCGAAGAACGCGAGGTCGGGCGAATGGGTGCCGGGTCCCGGGATCGGTTTCTTCCGCGCGGTCCGCGAGGAGTTCCCGCAGGCCAGGATCATCGCCGAGGACCTCGGGCTGATGACTCCCTCCGTGGAGGCCCTCCTGGAGGGGACCGGGCTCCCGGGAATGGCAGTGCTCCAGTTCGCGTTCGGCGGCGACGCCTCGAACGCCTACCTGCCGCACAACCTGAGGAGGAACGGGGTCGTCTATCCCGGAACCCACGACAACGACACCACGCTCGGCTGGTACGCGGCCGCGGACGAGAAGACGCACGACCACGTCCGGCGCTACCTCCGCGTCGACGGCAAGGAGGTCGGCTGGGACTTCATCCGGGCCGCCTACGCGGCCGTCAGCAGCATCGCGCTCGTCCCGATGCAGGACCTCCTGAGCCTCGGCTCGGAGGCGCGCCTCAATTCGCCGGGCAAGCCCGAGGGAAACTGGCGCTGGCGCCTGGCCGAGGGGGACATGGAGAAGCTTGTGTCAGGCGGGACCGCGGCCTACCTGGCCGGCCTGGGTGAACTCACAGGCAGGAGCCCAAAGGGGCCCGTGCCCGCGGGAAAAGCACCCGGGATTTGAAACCTGCGCGTGAGCGCGTAGGCTGCGGCGCGGCCAGGGCCCCGGCACGGGGGCGTCCCGTCAAATGAACAACCCAAAGCCCATGACCCGAGCGATCCCCGGCGGGGCCGCGGCACGATAGGATGTTCTCCGAGCTCGTACGCCTCGTCAGCCGGCGCCCCCCGGGGGACTACGAGCGCGGCTTCGTGCGCAGCGTGTTCGTCAGGCGCAAATCGCCCCGGAACCCCCGGGTGGAGCGCGTCATCAAGGCCGGGTGGGTGATCATCCTCATAAAGAGCGTCGCCGTCCTCTGGGCCTTCGACCGCTACCATGTCCAGGTCAACCCGCTCTGGGTGATCGCCCCGACGATCGTGTTTGCCGCCTTGTGCACGCTGGTCTACCTGCTTCGGGACTGAGGCCAACCCCCCCGCACATGCCCCGAGTCACCGGCCTGAGGAGCCCCCACGCAAAAGTGGGGCGGATCGTGCTCTTCGGGAGGATGCTCGACAAGATCCGCCTCCACGCCCGCGGGGCCCTCCCGCCCGAGTACCTCCCAAACCTGGGGGAGGTCAGGCAGCCGCTCCTGGACGCCCGCTGCTGCCGCTTCCTGGGCGTCGCCTACGGCGAGCTGCGGGCCCGCGTGCTCGAGGGGGGCTGCGACGAGGAAATCCTCGCGTGGGCGCACGCGCGGGGCACGCCCCGCAACGACGAGGAGTGCCTTATCTGGAACCGGTTCATGACGAAGATAGGGTGGCGCGACGACAGGACGGACCTCCTTCGCGAGCGCACAATCGAGTATGGGCTCGAGGATCGCGCACCCGAGACGTTCTTCGAGCTCGTCGACATCGACGAGGGCCGGCCCGCCGGCGGCACCCGCTCGTGGGAGCCCCACGGCCTGTCGGTCATCGTCGTGATGGGCGTGTCCGGATGCGGCAAGACGACCGTGGGGCGCCTCCTGGCCGAGAGGCTTCATTGGGAGTACCTGGAGGCCGACGCCCTGCACCCCCCCGCAAACGTCGAGAAGATGTCCGCGGGAATCCCCCTGGACGACTCGGACAGGGCCCCGTGGCTGTCCGCGGTCAGGGCCGGCGTCGAGTCCTGCACCGTCCGCGGAGGGAAGACGGTCGTCGCCTGCTCGGCGCTGAAGGCGGCGTACCGCCTTGTCCTTGCGCCCGACCCGTCCGGCACCCGGTTCGTCCACCTCCGCGGCGACTTCGACCTCATACAGGGCCGCCTCGGCGGCCGGAGCGGGCACTTCATGAAGGACAGCCTCCTGCGCTCGCAGTTCGAGGCCCTCGAGGCGCCCGCCGACGCGCTGACGCTGGACGCGGCCCTGGCGCCCGATGTATTGGCACAACGGATACTAAGCGTCCTGGCCCTGCCATGAGGGGGCGCTCCACAGCCGGGAGGGTGTTCAGCGCGGCGAGCGTCCTCGCCGCGGTGGCCGTCCTTGCCGCTGGCGGGGCGGCGATCTGGCTGAGGGGAAGGATCTCGGCCTGCCTTCCCATGCTCGACGGGGCATCGGCGCTGCACGGGCTCTCCGCCCCGGTCAGGGTCACCCGCGACGCCCTCGGCGTGCCGACGGTGGCAGGCTCCAGCCGGATTGACATCGCAAGGGCCACGGGCTGGCTCCACGCCCAGGACAGGTTCTTCCAGATGGACACGCTGCGGCGCAGGGGCGCGGGGGAGCTCTCGGAGCTCTTCGGGGCCGCCGCGCTCCCGCTTGACCGGGAGGCGAGGCTCCATAGCTTCCGAAGCCTGGCCCGCGCCGTCCTGGCCCGGGAGGCACCGGAGCGGCGGGCCCTGATCGAGGCGTATGCGCAGGGTGTGAACGCGGGGCTCGCGGGGCTCGGCGCCAAGCCCTGGGAGTACGCCGTCCTCAGGATGAAGCCCCGGCCCTGGGAGCCCGAGGACTGCATCCTCATCAGCTACGCCATGACCCTCGACCTGCAGGAGGGCACCGGGCACTTCGTGCGCAGCCTCGCCGCCGTGCGCGACACGCTCGGCCCCATGTCCCTCGCCTTCTTCGTCCCGCTCGCGACGGAGGCCGACGCCCCGCTCGACGGCAGCCCGGCGCCAGCGGCGCCCCTGCCGCCCCCCTCCGAGGTGGACCTCCGGAAGCCCGCGTCGGACGAGGACCACCCGACCGCGCGGGTCTCCGACACGGACCCGTGGGGCGGCGAGGCGCCCGGGTCCAACAGCTTCGCGGTGTCGGGCCCCCTTTCGGCCGGCGGCGGCGCGATCCTGGCCAACGACATGCACCTCCGCCTCGGGGTCCCCAACATCTGGTACCGGCTCTCGCTGAGGTGGCCGGGGCACGAGGAGACGGGGATCACGATCCCGGGCACGCCACTCCTGGTCGCGGGCAGCACCGGAAGGATCGCCTGGGGCTTCACGAACGCCAACGCTGGGGTCGGGGACGTGATCGTCATCAACCCGAGCGTCTCGCCCGAGCTCTACCACGGACCGGACAATGGCGCCCTCGTGCCCTACGAGAAGCGCACGGAGACCGTGCCCGTCCGGGGGTCCAAGCCGGTATCGATGGACTTCATGTGGACCGCGTGGGGACCGCTGGTCGGCGACGGCCCCAAGGGGCGGAAGTTCGTGTTCCACTGGACGGAGGACGACCCCTCCGCCACCAACCTGGACATCCTGGACCTTGAGGATGCGCCCGATGCGGGGTCGGCCGTCGCGATCGCCCACCACATCGGGATACCCGTGCAGAACTTCGTCGTCGCGGACTCGGGCGGCCACGTCGCCTGGACGGTCGCCGGGGCGATCCCGAGGAGGATCGGCTACGACGGGCGCCTTCCCGTGAACTGGTCGTTTGGCGACCGGCGCTGGGACGGGTTCCTCGCCCCCGGCGAGGTCCCCACGGTCGCCGATCCCTCGGACGGGATGCTCTGGACGGCCAACAACCGGGTCGTGGGCGGCAAGGCGCTCGCCGCGCTCGGTGACTCGGGGTACGCCATCGCCGCCCGGGCGCGCCAGATCCGCGACGACCTGGGGGAGCTCGCGCGCCGCGGACGGCCGGCCGAGCCCGGGGACCTGCTGGCCATCCAGCTTGACGACAGGGCGGGGCTCCTTGAGGGCTGGCACTCGCTGCTCCTCTCGGCGCTGGGCCCGGGGGCGGTCGCCCAGAAGCCGTCGCGCGCGGCCATCCTCGAGTCCGTCCGGAAATGGGAGGGGCGCGCGGACCCCGGATCCGTCAGCTACCGGGTCGTACGGACCTTCCGGCTCGCCGTGGCCCACCGGGTCTTCGACCCCATCTTCGCCCCGTGCGTCGAGGAGGACCCCGACTTCACGTGGACGAAGTTCAACTACGAGCAGCCCCTTGAGGCCATCCTCAGGGCGAGGCCGCCCCACCTGCTGGATCCCGCATTCGCGACCTGGGACGACCTGCTCGCAGCGGCGGTCGACGACGTGTCGGCCACCTACGGCAGGCAGGGTGCGGACCCGAGGGGCGCAACGTGGGGCGCACAGAACACGGCAAGGATAGCCCACCCGTTCGCGCGCATGCTGCCCGGCTGGGCCTCGCACTGGCTCAGCATGCCCGCCGTGCCCCTGGCAGGGGATTCCAACATGCCCCGGATCCAGGAGCCGTCCTTCGGCGCGAGCATGCGCTTCGTCGTCTCGCCCGGGCGCGAGGCGGCCGGGATATTCCAGATGCCCGGGGGAGAATGCTCGAACCCCATGTCCCCGTATTTCCGCTCGGGGTTCGACGCCTGGGCCAGCGGCAAGCCCACGCCCTTCCTTCCGGGGGCCGCGGAGCACTCCCTGGTCCTCAGCCCCTGACCCGCGGGGCCTGTTGAATTGAATTGTCCGGGCGGGCCCATCGGGGCTTAGTCAGGGGCATTGAGCGCCATGAAGAAAAAACAGCGGAGCCTGAACGTCTTCTTCGCCGGCGAGCTCTTCAACCTCAAGCACCTGATCGGGAACGCGTACCTCGCCGAGGCGATCTACGAGAAATCCCACGGGAGGTACCTCTGCCAGCTTCCGCAGGACTTTGACCCGCGGGGCACGACCCCGCGGACGATCCGGGACCACCACATCCGCTCGCTCGTGAGCTGCGACCTTGCGCTCTTCAGCTTCGACGGGCCGGACCTCGACAGCGGGACGCTCGCCGAGTTCATGATCGCGAAGTTCGCGGACATCCCGTCCGTCATCCTCCGGAGCGACCGAAGGGGGGCCGGCACCCGGGCGCCGCAGTGGAACCCGATGGCGAACTACTACCCGCGGACAGCGATCCTTTCCCTCGACGGGCTGGGCTCCTACAAGGCCATCCTCAAGAAGCGCCACCGCAAGCTCGACGAGGTCATACGCCTCGCCGGCCAGCACAGCTCGGCCGACGCCCAGCGGATGTGCGACGACGTTGCGGCGGCGGTGGTCCGAGCCTTCGACCGGGTCCGCGAGCTGCCGCCGGTGATGCCCCGCCACCTGCGCGAGGAGGTCTACAACTGGCTGCCCATGATGCCCGGGCTTCGGGGCAAGGAAAAGGCCCTCCGCAAGGAGTTCGAGCACTACCTCGAGCAGAAGGTGCAGCGGGATCTTCTCTGACACGCCCATGCTGAGCGTCCTCAAGCACCCGCTGGCCGACCACATGATCACGCACCTGCGCGACCGGAAGACGAAGCCGGCGACCTTCAGGACTCTCGCCTACCAGCTCACGCTCATGCTCGCGATCGACGCGACGCGGGACCTGGCGACCGAGGAAAAGGCGGTCGAGACCCCCCTGGAGCCAACGACCGGCCGGATCCTGTCGGCCCAGCCGATCGTCGTGGTCGCGATCCTGAGGGCGGGCGTCTCGATGGTGCAGCCGTTTCTCGACATCTTCCCCGACGTGAGCGTCGGATACGTCGGCCTCGAGCGGGACCACACGACCGCGGTCGCCAGGAACTACTACTGCAAGCTGCCGCCCCTCGCGGGCAGGCGGGTCTTCGTCGTTGACCCCATGCTGGCCACCGGGGGCTCGGCGGCCCAGGCGATCGATGTGGTGAAGCAGAATGGCGCGGTGGCCCCCCGCCTGGTCTGCATCATCGCAGCACCCGAGGGCGTCGCAGAGGTGGCAAGGCACCACCCCGACGCCTCGGTCCACGTCGCCGTGCTCGACCGGGCGCTCAACGAGCGCAAATACATCCTTCCCGGGCTCGGCGACTTCGGCGACCGCCTGTACGGGACCTGAGCTCAGCTGGAAGGCTGCGCGCCCCAGGTCAGGATGAGCCGCGAGAAGAACAGGGTGTCCAGCTTGTCGACCCCCCCGACGGGCCTGCTGTAGTAGGTGTTGGAGACCCCGATGCCGATCTTCCATAGTGACTTGTAGACCGGGATCTCGAAGTCGAACTCGTGGTTGAACACGTAGTTGCCCAGGTCCTGGAACGCGGGGTCGAATGATATCTTGTCGGACAGCTGGGAGCTCTTGAACTTCTTGGAATAGGCCAGCCCGAAATCGGCGCCCGCGGAGCTCAGGGCCGGGCCCTTGCCCGCCGCATACTGGTCGTACCGGTACGAGAGGCCCACCCGGCTCGTGAAGACCTCGTCCTTGGTCTTGATGAAATCATGTCCCAGGCCCCCTGCGGCCAGGTCGTATAGCGTGATGAAGTTCACGCGGTCGAACCCGGCCTCGTCCCTCACGTACCAGTTCTCCTTGGGCGAGTAGTTGTCGGTGTAGTCCACACCCGCCTTGAACTGGTCCGCGGAGACCTGCCCGTTGGTCTCCTGCCTCGTGTAGGCCGTGTAGTACTCGAAGGTGTCCGCGGGACCCGCGAGCTTGGCGCGGAAATGGTAGCTCGTCGCGAGCTGGCTCTGCGTGCCCTTTCTCCCATTCACGTCCGCACCCGCCTCGTAGCTCCACTTGCGCCTGAGGGCCACCACTTCCGGGTCCTCCTGGCCGGCCGCCCAGAAGCCGGCGACCTCGGCGACGGTCGAGTCCACGGTCCTTGTCGGGCTCGAAATATGCACGGCCCTGGGCCCCGGCGAGGACATGATCCCTACGACCCTGGAGCCGTCCGCCAGGCGCACCGCCACGGGACGATCGGTCTCGATCGAGGTCACCAGGGCCTGCTTCACCTCAAGCTTGCCCGCGTAGTCCGTCTCCATCGAGATCACTCCGGCGTGGATGCCCGTGATCTTCCCCACGATGCGCGCGCCGTTTGCCGTCACGACGGTGTCGGCGAGCAGGCGAGGGGCGAGGAAGAGTGCCGCCACGAGGGCGGAGCGGCTCAAAAGCGGGTTTATCTGGGCTATCGTCATTGTGTGGGAGTCCTATCGGACCGGACGGAAGTGATTTTGATCCAAATGCAAGAGGGGATTTGGCCCCACTATTGAGGAAAAAGCGCGTCGGCCAATACCAATCGCCTCCGGATGAAAAAGAGATTCCCGCGCCGCGGTGAACAGGCAGCTGAAAACTGGCTTTTTGGGGCCTCCCATGCTCGACTTGGCGACGCCGTCCGCGCGCCCCTGGCGCGGAAGAACTCAAACTGCCCATGCTCCCGCCCCCCGAGTCCCCCCACGTCTGGAAGTTCTTCCGCACCGGCGGCATCGACCAGGTCGCGCTCGAGACGGGCGCGGACCTGCTCGCCCTCGGCCAGCTGGACCAGGAGCTCTGGGTGGCGCTCAGCTGCCCGGTCCGCGGGCTCGAGCTGGACGAACGCTCCCTCGGGATGATCGACACGGATCGCGACGGGCGGATCGGCGTTCCCGAGGTCATCGCCGCCGTCACGTGGGCCGCGGAGCGCCTCGCCGACGCAGGGGACCTTCTCAAGGGGGTCGACGGACTCCCGCTGGCCGCCATCGGGGGGGGCACACCCGAGGGGCGCCTCCTGGTCGCGGCCGCGCGGCTGATCCTCGCCGGCACCGGCAAGGCGGAAGCGGACGCGGTGAGGGTCGCCGAGGCCGCGGACACGGCGAGGATCTTCGCGGCCAGCCCGCTCATAGGGGACGGCATCGTACCGGCCGCCGCCGCCGGGGACCCGGCGACCAGCCAGCTGATCGGGGAGATCATCGCGTGCGTCGGGGGCGTGGACCGGCGCACCGGCGTGACCGGGGTCACCCTCGAGAAGATCGACTCCTTCTTTGCCCAGCTTGCGGCCTACGGGGCGTGGTCGGAGAAGAAGGCCGAGATCGAGGTCTCGCTCCTGGGCGACTCGACGGAGGCCGCGTTCGACGCGATCAGGGCCGTCCGCCCCAAGGTCGACGACTATTTCGCCCGATGCCAGATCGCGGCCTTCGACCCGCGATCCCTGGCTGCGCTCAACCGAAGCGAGTCGGACTACCTTCCCCTCGCGTCCCGCGACCTCAAGCTCTCCGGCGAGGAACTTTCCGGCCTCCCCCTGGAGTACGTCGAGGCGGCTAAGCCTCTGGGACTTCTCGAGGGCGTCAATCCCGCCTGGGCGACCGGGCTGAGGAACCTGTACGAGAAGGCGGTGCGGCCCACGTGGGGCGCCGGCAAGACAAGCATCGTGCTGGCGGACTGGGTGACCCTCAGGGACAGGTTCGCGGCCTACGAGGCCTGGACCGAGGAGAACGCAGGGCGCGCCGTCGCCAAGATCGGGCTCGGAAGGACGATGGAGATCCTGGCGGGCGGGCGGACGGCGCTGGACGCGCTCGTGGCGCGGGACCGGGAGCTCGAGCCCCAGTTCAGGGCGATCAGCGACATCGAGCGCCTGGTGCGCTACCACCGCGACCTGCGCGCCCTCCTCCACAACTTCGTCAACTTCGCCGACTTCTACTCGAGGGACCGCGACGCGGCGTTCCAGGCAGGAACCCTCTACCTCGACAGCCGCTCGACGGAGCTGTGCCTGAAGGTCGACGGGGTGAGCCCGCTCGCGGCGATGAGCAAATTCTACATCGCCTACTGCTCCTGCACGCGCGCGGGCGGGGGCGCCACGATGATGATCGCGGCGTGCTTCACCCAGGGCGCGAGCGACTACCTCTTCGTGGGCCGCAACGGCGTGTTCTACGACCGGCAGGGCAACCTCTGGTATGCGGTCGTCACGAGCATCCTGGACAACCCCATCAGCATCCGCGAGGCGTTCCTGGCGCCGTACAAGAAGTTCCTCCGGTTCATCGAGGAGCAGCTCGCGAAGCGGGCCGCCAACGCGAACACCGAACAGGGCGCCAAGCTGGCGGCCACCGCGCAGGCGCCGGCCGCGCCCGAGCCCAAGAAGTTCGACCTGGCGCTCATCACGGGGATAGGCGTCGCGATCGGTTCGATCGGGACGTTCTGCGCGGCCTTGTTCGCGAAGTTCGTGGAACTCCCAAGCTGGCAGATCCCGTTCATCCTCGTGGGCCTCGTGATGCTCGTCTCCCTGCCCTCGATGTTGATTGCAAAGCTCAAGCTCCGCCAGCGGACGCTCGGGCCGATCCTCGAGGGCAACGGCTGGGCGATCAACGGGCGCGTGAAGATCAACATTCCGTTTGGCACCGCGCTGACAAGGGTGGCGACGCTTCCGGCCAACGCCCGGCGCTCGTTCGACGACCCCTACGACGACACTGCGGCGAGGCGCCGCGAGATCCAGGGGCTGGTCCTCCTGGGCGCCCTCCTGCTCACTGCGGCGGCCTTCTGGACGCGCATGGACCACAACCGCCGGGGGCGCTATTTCTGGGAAGCGGCCCCGGTCGCGGCCCCGGCGGCGCCACCCGCTGCGGCGCCGGCCGGCGGGCCTACCAAGTGACGGGGCCGGCGCTGCCGCCCTGCTTCCGGGGGCCCCTCGCTCGCGTCTTTACATGCAGGGAGCCCGGCGATTGCCTCGGGGCGAGCCCGACCCGATGAACACCGCAGTGCAACGCCCCCCCCTGCTTGTCGCCGACAGGTGGAAGGATTTCCAGCTGCTCGACTGCGGCGAGGGCATGAAGCAGGAGCGCTGGGGGCCGTACACGCTGGTCAGGCCCGATCCCCAGGTCCTCTGGCCGAGGCAGGGCGCCGCCCCCGGCGCGCGCTGGGAGCACTGGGACGGATTCTACCACCGGAGCGAGGCCGGCGGGGGCCGGTGGGAGTTCAGGCGCCCCCTGCCCGAGCACTGGGAGGTCCGCTACGACGCGCTCGGGCTGACCTTCAAGATCCGCCCGACCTCCTTCAAGCACACGGGGCTCTTCCCCGAGCAGGCGGTCAACTGGGACTGGATCCACGCGAAGGTGAAGGGGGCCGGGCGGACCGTGAGCGTGCTCAACCTCTTCGGGTACACCGGGGCTGCGACCTGCGCCGCAGCGGCGGCGGGCGCGGCGGTCTGCCATGTCGACGCGGCAGACGGGATGGTCAAGTGGTGCAGGGAAAACGCGCTCCTCAGCGGCCTCGAGGACAAGCCCATACGCTACATCGCAGATGACTGCCTCAAGTTCGTCCGGCGCGAGGTGAAGCGTGGCAGGCACTACGACGCGGTGATCATGGACCCCCCGACCTACGGAAGGGGCAGCACGGGGGAGCTCTGGCGCCTCGAGGACCACCTCTGGGACCTCCTCCAGGAGTGCAGGGCGCTCCTCTCGGACAACCCCCTGTTCTTCCTGATCAACGCCTACACGGCGCGCCTGTCGCCCACCGTCGTCGCAAACCTCCTCTCCCAGCTGATGAGGGACGTGCCCGGGACGCTCTCCGCGGGCGAGGTGGGGCTGCCGGTCCAGCGGGACGGCAAGGTCCTTCCTTGCGGGATCTACGGCCGTTGGGAATCCTCCCGTCCGGCGACGCCCTGACCCATCCTCCCATGCCCTCACTAGCCGACACCTACTACGAACGCGCGGGGGCCCTCCTCGCCCGCGCCCGGGAATCCAACGCCCCCGTGATCGCGCGGCTCGCGCCGGTGATCGGCCAGTCGATCGCGCGCGGCGGGGTCGTCCACACCTTCGGCAGCGGCCACAGCGAGCTCATCTCCCGCGAGATCATCGGGCGGGCCGGCGGCCTCGTGTGCGTCACGGGGATCATCGACCCGACCGGCGGCTTCGTGGAGAACCTGCCGGGATTCGGGGAGAGGCTGGTCGAGCGCTACGACCGCCAGTACCAGATGATCGCGGGCGAGACCGTCATCGTCATCTCGAACTCGGGAAAGAACGCGTCGCCGGTCGACGTGGCCCTCTACGCCAAGGCCAAGGGGCTCACCGTCGCCGCCCTCACCTGCATGGCGATGTCCAGGGAGCTGGCATCGCAGCACCCCTCGGGAAAGCGCCTCTTCGAGGTGGCCGACCACGTCCTCGACAACGGGGGGGTCCCCGGGGACGCGATCGTGGAGGCCGCGGGCGGGATCCGCGCCGGCCCGACCTCGACGCTGATCGGGTGCTCCGTGCTCAACTGGCTCATGCTCTCGGTCATGGAGTGGCTGGCGGCGAACGGCCACCCGCTCCCCGTGCTCAGGAGCCAGAACGTGCCCGGGGCGATTGAGCACAACCGGGAGGTGGCCTCCCGCTACCGGGGCCGCCTCAGTCGCCAGCTCGCCTGACGCTCGCATGTCCTGGAAGATCGGCGTAGACGGCGGCGGGACGAAGACCGAGTGCATCCTGGTCGACCCCTCGGGCTCGGTCGTGGCCCGCCACACGGCGCCCGGCTGCAGCCCGAGCCTCGTCGGGGCCGCCCGCGCGCAGGTGATCGCGGCGGACGCGCTCAGGGCGCTCAGGGCGTGGCATCCCTCGGCCGAGGTCTCCGCGACCCTGCTCTGCATGGCGGGTAGCCGCTCCACCTGGCGGGAGTTCGGGCAGGGGCTCACCGGTTTCGGGAAGCTCACGACCGTCGACGACTCGGTCCCGGTCCTCGAGCTCGCCACCCGCGGGGGGCCGGGCCTGGTGATCCACGCCGGCACGGGATCGTTCGTGGCCGCGCGGACCCCCGACGGCGAGGTGCACTACGCCGGCGGCATAGGATGGAGGTTTGGCGACGAGGGGAGCGGCTACGACCTCGGGAGACGCGCGATCGCTCGCGCGCTCCTCGAGCTCCAGGGCTGGGCGGCGCCCTCCGGCCTGGGCGCGCTTGTGCGCGAGCGCACGGGCCACTCGACCGCAGCCACGGTGGCGGGGCACTTCTACGGGGATCCCGCGACGAACAACGGCGTCGCCGCGCTCGCTCCCGACGTCCTCAGGCTCGCGAGCTCGGGGGATCCCGCCGCGGGCGACGCCGTCTCCTCCTCGGTGCTCCAGCTTCTCTCGCTGGCCGTCTCCGTCACGGGCCAGCTTTTCCCGGGGAAGCTCCCCGACTCGTTCCACGCGGGGGTCAGCGGCCATATCCTCAACCACGCCTTTGCCCACCACGTCCTGGAGTCCCGGGCGCCCTTCCCCCTGGCCCGGATCACGGAGCCGCCGATCGAGGGCGTGCGGCTCCTGCTGGCGCGCCTCCCGGGATAGGTTCCCGTCAGCCGAAGAGCCGCGCGGGGTAGTCGCCCCTGCGCACCAGCTCCGCCAGGGCGGCAACGACGCGCGGCCGGTCCTCCCGGTGGGTCACCCCGAACCAGGTGGCCTCGCTGGAGAGCACCTCCACCGAGGCCTCGCCCGCCGAGATCAGGCCGGAGACCGCGGACGGGAGGAAATACTCGGCACCCGGGTCCCCTCCCCGCTCGGAGAGGAATGCGCCGAACCCCCTCCCCAGCCCCTCGAAAAGGGCCGGCGTGAAGCCCCAGAAGTTCATGGAGACCAGCTCGCCGCCCGAGAACCGGAGGCCGGGCCCCACGTCCCCGCGGGCGATCGACCTCTCCTCGGTTATCGAGGCGAGCACGCCGTCCTCCACGCGGCAGACGCCGCGGGAGACGGTGCCGTTCTCGGAAAGCGTGTTGGCGAGCCGGAAACCCACCATCGCGAACCGCGAATCCCCCGCTCCGCCCAGGAACGCCCCGAGCCGGGAAAACGCCGAGGCCCCGTAGAAGTCATCCGCGTTGATGACCGCGAACGGCCCGTCCACCGCGCTGCGGGCGCACCAGACCGCGTGGCCCGTGCCCCACGGCTTCTCCCTTCCGGGAGGGACGCCGTGGCCGGGCGGGAGGTCGTCCGCAGACTGGTGCACGTACCCCACCCCGATCCCCCCGGAATACTTCGCGGTGACGGCGGACCTGAACGCCCCCTCGAATTCCCGGCGGATGACGAAGACGACCCTCCCGAACCCGGCGCGCATCGCGTCGAACACGGCATAGTCGAGCACCGTCTCGCCCGAGGGCCCGACCGGGTCGATCTGCTTGAGCCCGCCGTAGCGGGAACCCATTCCTGCGGCAAGGACGAGGAGCGTGGGGGCCATCCTGCTGCAACACGCCTCAAACGGCCCGATGCGTCAAGCCGCTCCGTCGGGCGCGGCTAGACAGCAGGGGCGTTGCGGGCCATGGTGGGGCCATGGCACGACCCCGCGCTCCCAGGCCCGCGCCTCCGCTCCCCTGCGTTGTCGTGCTTGCGACCGGGGGCACGATCGCGGGCGCCCAGAGGGCCCGTTCCGCGCACGGCTACCGCTCGGGCGTCTTCTCAATAGAGTCCCTGATCGCCGCGGCCCCGGGCGTCGAGACGCTCGCCAGGCTCGACGCCGTCCACGTGGCCCGAATCGGAAGCCAGGACATGAGCGAGTCCGTGTGGCGCTCGCTCGCCCGCCGGGCCGAGGCGGCGCTCGGCCGGCCCGACGTCGCGGGCGTGGTGATCACGCACGGCACGGACACGATGGAGGAGACCGCCTATTTCCTGAACCTGGTCCTCCCGAGCGAGAAGCCGGTGGTCCTCGTGGGGGCCATGAGGCCCGCGACGGCGATGAGCGCCGACGGCCCGATGAACCTCTACAACGCGGTGGCGACGGCCGCCCATCCCGGCGCGGGGGGCCGCGGGGTCCTGGTCGTCGCCAATGACGAGATCCACTTCGCCCGCGAGGTGGCGAAGACCAACACGACCCAGGTGGGGACCTTCAAGAGCACGAACCGGGGCCTCGCCGGGCTCGTGAGCTCGGCCCGGATCCATTTCTACGGGTCGCCGGTGCGGCGCCACACCGCGGGGAGCGGGTTCCGGCTCGCGGGCAACAGGGCCCTCCCCCGGGTGGACATCGTGTACGCCCACGCCGGCATGGGCCGCGACCTGATCGACGCCTCGGTGCGGGCCGGGGCCCGCGGCCTCGTGCTCGCGGGCGTCGGCAACGGCAACCTCGGGGCCGGGGCCATCGCGGCCGCCGCCGCCGCCGCGAGGGCCGGGATCGCGGTTGTCAGGAGCTCGCGGACCGGCGGGGGCGTCGTCGAGCGCAACATCGAGATGGACGACGACCGCCTGGGGTTCATCGCGTCGGACGAGCTCAACCCCCAGAAGGCCCGGATCCTCCTCATGCTCGGCCTTTCCCAGACCTCCGACCCGGCAGGGCTCCAGGAGATGTTCTACGCGTACTGAGCGCCGCCGTTACCGGCATTCCGGTAGCAAGATCGCTTCCCTTTCGCGCCGTTTGGCGCAGAATCCGGGCCTCGTGAAGATCGCCATTGTCGAAGACGAGCGCCTTTTCCGGGACGTCCTTCGCAACGCGTGCACGAAGGACCTGGGGCACGACGTGGTTGGCGAGGCGGGGACCGGACGCGAGGCCCTGGTGGTCGTCCCCGCGACCTTTCCCGACCTCCTCATCCTGGACATCCACCTGCCCGACATGGACGGCTTCGAGGTCCTGCGGACGGTGCGCAGGAAGAGGGCCCTTATCCGGACGCTCGTGATCTCGTCCTACTTCAACGAGTTCACGCTCTGCCGCACCGAGCGGGCGGGGGTCCAGGGGTTCATCGACAAGTCCACGAACACCGTGGAGGAGCTGAGCCTCGCGATCGCGGCGATCGAGGGCGGCTCCACGTACTTCCCGAGGCCGTTCACCGAGGCGAGGCGCGCCCACGGCCGCAACCCGATCGCCTTCGACAAGGTCCTGACGGACCGGGAGCAGACGATCCTGAGCCTGGTCGGCGAGCCGCTGTCCGACGCGGAGATCGCCGCGCAGCTCACGCTGTCGCCGGAGACGGTCGAGAAGCACCGCTTCAACATCATGCGCAAGCTCGGGTTGAGCTCGCGGGCGGAATCCGCCCGGTTCGCGCGCCGGTGCGGGCTCACCCAGCCCCCGGCGGCGCACCGGCCCAGGGCCGCGGCGACCTGACGGCGGGAGTTGCGGATTGCGCGGCCGCGGATAGGTAGGTCCGGTGCAAAGCGACTCCGAGGCCGCCCCGGCCGGCCACAAGACCTTCATGGGGATACTACTCGCGCTCGGCGTGTCCCACATGATCAACGACACGCTGCAGGCGCTGCTGCCGTCGATCTATCCCGTTCTAAAGGCGTCCTTCGGGCTGACGTACGTGCAAATCGGGATGATCACACTTTGCTTCCAGCTCACGGCGTCCCTCCTGCAGCCCCTGGTCGGGCGCTACACGGACCGGCATCCCAAGCCCTACTCCCTTGCGTTCGGCATGGGCCTGACCCTTGTCGGGCTCGTCTTCCTTTCGAGGGCGGGAAGCTACCCCATGATCCTGTTCTCATCCGCCCTGGTCGGGATGGGCTCATCCATCTTCCACCCCGAGGCTTCACGCGTCGCGCACATGGCCGCGGGAGACAAGCACGGGCTCGCGCAGTCCGTCTTCCAGACCGGAGGCAACCTGGGCTCGTCGCTCGGGCCCCTGCTGGCGGCCCTCATCATCGTGCCCAACGGGCAGTCCTCGATCCTGTGGTTCACCGCGGTTGCCTTCGGCGGGATCGTGCTGCTCACGCGGGTGGGCGCCTGGTACGGGCAACACCTTCCGGCATTCAGGAAGCGCGTGGCCGCGCACGCCGCCCAAGCCCTGCCGCCCGGGAAGGTGGCCCTGTCCCTGGTCGTCCTCATCATCCTCGTCTTCTCGAAGTACATCTACCTGGTCAGCCTCACCAACTACTACACGTTCTACCTGATTCACCGGTTCAACCTCTCGATCCAGGGGGCGCAGTACCTTCTCTTCGTTTTCCTGGCCGCGGTCGCCACGGGGACCATCCTGGGCGGCCCGCTCGGCGACCGGTTCGGGAGGAAGATCGTGATCTGGGTGTCAATCCTGGGAGTCGCGCCGTTTTCGATCCTCCTTCCCCATGCGGGACTGGCCCTGACGGTGGTCCTGACCGTCTTCATCGGCGTTATCCTGGCCTCGGCGTTCTCGGCGATCCTCGTCTACGCGCAGGAGCTCGTGCCGGGCAGGGTCGGCATGATCTCCGGGCTCTTCTTCGGCTTGGCCTTCGGTTGCGCCGGCGTCGGCGCGGCGGCGCTCGGGCGACTTGCCGATCTCACGAGCATCGGATTCGTTTTCAACGTTTGCGGCTACCTTCCTCTGATAGGCCTCCTCGCGTGGCTCCTTCCCGACATCGAGGGCGCAAGCCGCAGGACGCGGCGCCTCCGGGAGGAGGCCGCCGGACCCGTTTGACGCCATGACTCCCCCGATCACCAAAGCAAGGCCCGCGTTCACCTCGCACTCCGAGGAGACCGGGACCGACTACGTTATCTACATAGACGCCCCGGAATCCAAGGGCGCGCGGGGACCGTTCCCCGCCGTGCTCGTCATGGACGGGGACTACCTCTTCGACGCCACGGCGGGGGCGGCTCGCTCGCTTGCCGCGGCCGGCCGCATCCCTCCCACCGTCGTCGTGGGGGTGGGATACGGGTCGGGGTTTGGAAAGCCCGGGAATTTCCGGGGGCGCGACTACACCCCCACCGCCTCCCCCGACGAGCCGGGAAGCGGGGGTGCCGACCGGTTCCTCGCCTACCTTTCCGGCTCGCTCTGGCCGGAGCTCGCCCGGAGCCTCCCGCTGAGGGAGACGGGCCGTGTCATGGCGGGCCACTCGCTCGGCTCGCTGCTCGTGCTCCACGCGCTCTTCCAGGAGCGCCCGTTCTTCGACCTTGCGCTCGCGAGCGCTCCGTCGATCTGGTGGGACAACAGGAGCCTGCTTGGCCTGGCGTCCGGGCTGCGCGACCGCCAGGCGGCGCTCAAGGGGAGGCTCTACATGGGCGTGGGCGAGGAGGACACGCCCTCGATGTTGGGCGACCTGGCCCTGCTGGAACAGGGGCTCAAGGGGCGGCCCTTCGAGGGGCTTCACGTGGCCGTGGAGAGGTTCCCCGGACACGACCACTACGACGTCGTGCCCCATACCATGGCGGCGGGACTCACCGCGTTGCTGGGATAGGCGACCGGGCTGGCCCAAGGCTGGGCGATATGCTTCATTGAGACCCCGATGTCCGAGAACCCCTTCTTTGCCGAGAGCCCGCTGCCCTACCACCTGCCGCCGTTCGACCGGATCAGGGAATCGGACTACGAGCCGGCGTTTGAAAAGGGGATGGCGGAGCACCTGGGGGAGGTCGAGGCCATTGCTTCCAATTCGGACGCCCCCACATTTGAGAACACGGTCGCGGCCATGGAGCGCTCGGGGCGGCTTCTCACGCGCGTCTCATCCGTCTTCTTCAACATGAAGGACGCCGAATCGAGCGACGAGATGAAGAGGATCGAGAGCACCATGGCCCCGAGGCTCTCGGGCCACCATGATGCGATCCATCTGAACGCCGATCTGTTCGCGCGGATCGAGTCGCTCAACGCGCGGCGGGCGGAGCTTGGGCTCGATCCCGAGTCGCTCCGGCTGCTCGAACGCTACCAAAGGGACTATGTGCGACACGGCGCCCGCCTGCCGGATTCCGGGAAGTCACGGCTCAAGGCATTGAACGCGGAGCTCGCGGGGCTGCTGGCGAGCTTCAGTCAGAACATACTCAACGAGATGAACGCCTCCTCGGTGGTGGTCCATGACCGTTCCGAGCTGGCGGGCCTGTCCGAGGCGGAGGTCTCTGGCCTCGCGGACGAGGCGAAGGCCGACAACAGGCCCGGGGAGTATGTCATCCGGCTGCGCAACACGACGGGCCAGCCGCTGCTCTCGTCGCTGGAAGACCGCGCGCTCCGGGAGCGCGTCATGGGGGCGTCCCTCGCGCGGGGAGCCCACGGGGGACCCTATGACAACCAGTCGCTCTTGCTCAGGATCGCCACGCTGAGGGCGGAGCACGCCGCCCTCCTCGGCTTCGAGAACCACGCGGCGTACCGGGTCGAGGACCAGACGGCGCGGACATCGGGAGCGGTCGAGGGCCTGATTTCGCAGCTTGTCCCCCTGGCTGTCGCCAAGGCGCGCAGGGAAGCCGCGGACATCCAGGCCCTCATGGACCGCGAGCCCGGCGCCCCCCGGCTCGCCGCCTGGGACTGGGATTTCTACGCGGAAAGGGTCCGCAGGGAGCGCTACGACGTGGACGAGTCCCTGCTGAAGCCCTATTTCGAGCTCGAGCGCGTTCTCCAGGACGGCCTTTTCTTTGCCGCCAACAGGCTCTTCGGCCTGACGTTCAGGGAGCGCCACGACCTGCCGGTATATCGGCCCGACGTCCGCGTCTTCGAGGTGTTTGACGCCGACAGCCTGCCGATCGCCCTTCTCCTGGAGGACTTCTACGCCCGACCCTCGAAGATGGGAGGAGCCTGGATGAACGAGTATGTCGCCCAATGCACGCTGTTTGGAGACAGGCCCGTCGTCGCCAACCACCAGAACTTCAGGAGGCCCGCGGCGAGCGAGCCCACGCTGCTGACCTTCGAGGAGGTCGTGACCCTCTTCCACGAGTTCGGCCACTGCCTGCACGGAATGCTCTCTAGGGTCCGGTACCCCCGGTTCTCCGGAACCAGGGTTCCCCGCGACTTCGTGGAATTCCCCTCGCAGATCAACGAGATGTGGGCCTCCTGGCCCGAGGTCGTCAGGAACTACGCCAGGCACCACAGGACCGGGGAGCCCATGCCCGCCGCGCTTCTGGAGAGGATGCTCGCGACGCGTAAATTCAACAATGGGTACGACACGACGGAGTATCTGGAATCCGTGCTCCTGGACCTGGCCTGGCACTCGCTAAGGCCGGACCAGGTACCGAGCGACGTGGCCGGGTTCGAGTCCGCGGTCCTGGCCAGGAATGGCGCCGACCTTTGGCCCGTGCCTCCCCGCTACAGGTCGACGTATTTCATGCACGCGTTCCCCTCGGGATATTCCGCCGGTTACTACTCCTACATCTGGGCGGACGTCATCACCGCCGACAGCATCGAGTGGTTCCGGTCGTCCGGCGGTCTCAGCCGCGCCAACGGCGACCATTTCCGGGCCACCGTGCTGTCCAGGGGATGCAGCGTCGAGCCGATGACCCAGTTCCGCGATTTCACCGGGAAGGACCCGGAAGTCGGGCCCCTCATCAGGCACCGGGGCCTCGATTTGAGCTAGGCCCAGGATTCCGGGGCCTCACCCTTCATCCCTCCGCAGACGCTTTGGCCGCCAATCCCGCACCCCATGAACCATCCCACACGTATCCGTTTCCCCTTGGCCCGGCACCTTCATGCCGGTGCGCTGGCCATGGCCAGCGCCCTGCTCTCATTGAATTTCGCCCAGACGGCCGCTGCCGCGGTTCCGGACCCAGTCGTCGCCGTGACGGGCGGTCAGGTGAGGGGACGGTTGCTCGAGGGCGGGGGCGCGATCTTCAGGGGCGTCCCCTTCGCGCAGCCGCCCACAGGCGCGCTCCGCTGGCGTGAGCCCATGCCTGTCCTGGGCTGGGACGGCGTCCGTGAGGCGGACAAGTCAGGGCCGCCGTCCGCGCAGCCCGCGCTCGGGTGGAACGACGACTTCGCAGCCGCGGGCAGCGAGGACTGCCTCTATCTGGACGTGTGGACGCCCCGGGCCGATTCCAAGGCGGGCCTGCCCGTGATGGTCTGGATCCACGGGGGCGCGAACGTGGCGGGGGCGGGCGGCTTCGACCCCCTCTACGAGGGGAAATCCCTCATCGGCCACGGGGTCGTGCTCGTCGTCGTCGAATACAGGCTCGGCATCCTCGGGTACTTCGCCCACCCCGAGCTCACCCAGGAGTCTCCCCACCACGCGTCCGGCAACTACGGGATCATGGACCAGGCCGCCGCCCTCCGATGGGTGCGCGACAATATCGTCCGCTTCGGAGGCGACCCGGGAAACGTCACCCTCTTCGGCCAGTCCGCGGGGTCCATGGACGTCCTCGCCCTCATGACGTCGCCCCTGGCCAAGGGGCTGTTCCACAGGGCCATCGCGGAGAGCGGACCCTCCCGCTACTATCCGTCGGCGCCGACACTCCCCGAGAGCGAGCGGGCCGGGGCCGACGCGGCAGCCAAGCTGGGCGCGCCCGCCACGGGCGCTCTTCCGTTCCTGCGCTCCCTGCCCGCCGCCGCGCTCATCCGCTCGGGGCCATGGATGCTTGCGCTGACGACGGACGGCTGGGTCCTTCCCGCGTCCCCTGCGGAGTCCTTCGCCAAGGGGAGGGAGGCCCCGGTGCCGCTGATCATAGGCAGCGCCGCGATAGAGTTCCCGGCCAACGGCGCACCCGAGGAGCTCAGGGCGTCGATGAGGACCATCCTCGGGGACGTGGCCCCCAAGGCCTTCGGGCTGTTTGGCCTCGAGAAGGACGGGGCCTCGATCGCCGCCGACCCCCTCTATGGCAACGCGGCCGAACAGTGGGGGGGCGACATGTTCCGCTGCCCTGCCATCGTCCAGGGCGAGTGGCACGCCGCCGCGGGCAACGCGACCTGGGAGTACGAGTTCGACCGGGCCATCCCGCCGAGGCCGAAGACCGGGCATTCGAGCGACCTGCCCTATGTGTTCGGGAACCTCCTCAAGACGGGGGGGCAGGGCGGCGACTTCCAGGACGCCGACCACAGGCTGTCGGCCGCGATCCAGGCGTATTGGACCAACTTCGCGAAGACCGGGAACCCGAACGGAGCGGGCGTCGCGCCCTGGCCCACCCACGACGGGAAGGCGCGCAGCTACCTCGCCTTCACGACTTCCGGCGACGAGGTCGTCCTCACGAACCAGAGGGGGCAGGTCTGCGACCTCTTCCGCGAGGCTATGAACCGGCCCTGAGGGGCGAAAAAGCCCCCATATCCAGGCCGGGAGAACCCGGGAATTGACCGGGGCCCGTCCCAGGCGATATGTATCGACGGCCATGCCCGAACCCACCTCCCCCGCCGTCTCGATGGAAACGCTTGTCGCTCTGTGCAAGCGCCGGGGTTTCATATTCCAGTCCTCCGAGATCTACGGCGGGATCAACGGGTTCTTCGACTACGGCCCCCTTGGCGCCGAGCTGAAGCGGAACATCCGCGACTGCTGGTGGGACGACATGGTCCGCCGGCGCGACGACGTGGTCGGCATCGAGACCTCGATCATCATGCACCCGAAGGTCTGGGAGGCGTCGGGCCACGTCGCGGGCTTCACGGACCCCCTCGTGGACTGCAGGGCCTCGAAGCAGCGCTACCGCGCGGACCAGCTCTTCTTCGCGACCGTCGTGGTCGACGGCGCCACCGTGGGCTACGTGAGCGCCCTTGAGAGCGAGCGCACGGCGGAGGCGCTCCAGGAGGCGGCCGAGACGCTGAAGCGCAAGAAGGCCGTCCAGGGGAAGCTGGAGGCCGTGAAGCCCCGCGACATGACCGAGGCGAGGCCCGAGGAGATCGCCCTGATCCCCTCCCCCGCGACCGGCGAGCCCGGGAGCCTCACCGCGCCCCGGTCCTTCAACATGATGTTCCAGACGAACGTGGGGGCGATGACCGACGCCTCGTCGGTCGCCTACCTCAGGCCTGAGACCGCGCAGGGCATGTTCGCCGACTTCAAGTCGGTCGTGGACACCGGCCGGGTGAAGCTGCCCTTCGGGATCGCCCAGATCGGGAAGTCCTTCCGCAACGAGATCACCCCGAGGAACTTCATCTTCCGCTCCCGGGAGTTCGAGCAGATGGAGATGGAGTATTTCATCCACGAGGACGCGGACTGGGCCAAATGCCACCGGGACTGGATCAACTGGTGCCGCGACTGGCTGGTGTCGATCGGCCTGCCCGAGTCCCACCTCTCGGAGTACGACCACCCCAAGGAGAAGCTGGCGTTCTACTCCAGGGGGACGACGGACATCATGTTCCGGTACCCGTTCGGCGTGCAGGAGCTCTGGGGCATCGCGGCGCGCGGCAACTACGACCTGACCCAGCACGAGAAGTGCAGCGGCGTCCCCCAGGCGATCTTCGACGAGTCCACGAAGAAGAAGTTCATCCCCCATGTCGTCGAGCCCGCCGTCGGCGTCGACAGGATCTTCCTCGCGGTCCTCTGCGCGGGATACGCCGAGGAGGAGGTGAAGGACGAGAAGGGCAACGTCGAGAAGCGCACCGTCCTTCGCCTCTCCCCGCGCATCGCCCCGGTTAAGGTCGCCGTGTTCCCGCTCCTGAAGAACAAGCCCGAGCTCGTGGCGCGCGCGGAGGCCCTCCACAAGAAGCTCCAGCGCCGGTACGCCGTGTTCTACGACGAGTCCGGCGCCATCGGCCGCCGCTACCGGCGGCAGGACGAGATCGGGACCCCCTGGTGCGTCACGATCGACTTCGAGACGATCGAGAAGGACGGGTTGTTCACGCTCCGGGAGCGCGACTCGATGCAGCAGAAGCGCATCGGCGAGGCCGAGCTTTTCGCCCTTCTCGAGGAAAAGGTCTATTGAGAGCCCCCGGGCCATGACCACCGTCGTCGAATGCTCGAGCGTGGACGAGGCGCTGCTGCTGCGCTCGCTCCTCGACGATTGCGGCATCGCCTCCTTCGTCCCCGACGAGCTTTCGGTCACCTACCGCGGCCAGACGGGCGGGATCCGGCTCCAGGTGGCGGAGGAGGACCTCGAGGAGGCGAAGAGGATCCTCGAGGAGGCGAAGGGATAGCATGGACGCCGCCGAACGGGCCCGCTCCGCGATCGACGCCGCCCACGCAGCCGATCCCAATCGCGCGCGCGACGGGCGAGCGTCGGAGCTCGCCTACGCCGACCAGATGGAGAAATGGGTGCTCCGGATCGCCCCGGCCGCGGATCCCGTACTCCGGCTGGCCGCCCGCTGCCAGCACCTCGAGCGCTGGCTCGTGCCCCGCGCCTCGTATCCCGAGGGGAAGGCCGGCTACCTTGCGTGGCGCCGCTCCCTCTACGTGAAGCAGGCGGAGCGCGCCCGGGAGCTCCTTGCCGGGGCCGGCATCCCCCCCGAGAGGGCCGCGGAGGCCGCGACATGGGTCTCGAAGACGGGGCTGAAGACCAACCCGGGCACCCAGGCGCTGGAGGACGCGGCCGTGCTCGTGTTCCTGGAGAGCGAGATCGAGGCCTTCGCGGCGCAGCACGCGGAGTACCCCCGGGAGAAGTTCGTCGACATCCTCAGGAAGACCTGGAGGAAGATGAGCCCGAGGGCGCAGGAGCTGGCGCTCGGCCTGGAACTCCCGGGTCCCATCGCCGCGCTTGTCCGCGAGGCGACCGCCGGCTGACGCACGGGGGTCAGGTCCTCCTCGAGAGGCGCAGGTCCCTGCGGAGGTATTCGAGGAGCCGTCCCCTGAAGACGATGAGGTCGCAGGCCTCCGCGGCGGCGGCGGTCGACTCCCAGAGGTTGGACGAGTCGAGTTCCCCCTGGTCGATGACGGTCCCGGCCGGCACGGAACGGTCCGGCAGCCCCGGCGCGGAGACGACGAGCGAGCCCTGCTTCAGGTAGAAGAATCCCCGGCACGGCGCGCCCCGGGTGAAGAGCGTCTCGCCCTTCTCCAGGTGGATCGCCCGGACGATGTCCTCCGGCGGCGGAAGGAGCTGGCTTATGTCCCTCGGGAAGACGAGGTCGAAGGTCCAGTCGATCATGACGCGCAGCTTGCGCATCGTTCCCGGGAGCTTTGCGAGGTAGATCGTCCGCCACATCCACCAGGCAAGGAACCCCTTGAAGTGCAGCCCGAACACCTCGGCCACCGCGGCCCGCTCGCCGATCGTCGCGAGCTGGCCCATGTAGCGGTAGCGGAAGGGCTGCGGCTGCCCCCCGCGAAGGACGGCGAGGATGTTGCCCCCGAGCAGCTTCCCCTGGCGCAGCGCGAACTGGGCGGTCGGCGGCGACACCTTGGCAACGGTCCCGTCGTTCCAGGGCACGGCTGCGCCGTCCCCCGCGCACCAGAGCGACCCCACGCCGGCAACCCTCATGGCGGAGTCGGTGGGCACGCGCCCCCTCACGGCCTCGATCCCGAGCTGCCGGCAGAGGTCCATGACGACCGGGTTGGGGGCGTTGCCGACGGTGGTCACCACCGTGTTGGCCTCGATCCCGGTCCCGTCGGCCAGGACGACGCGCATCGCCGAGACGGCCGAGACCCGGGCATTGAGCCGGACCTCCAAGCCCCGGCTGACGAGGACCCCGCGCGCGTAGGCCCCGAGCTTGGGCCCGATCTCGCCCAAGAGCTCACTCTGGCTGTGGACGAGCACGACCCGCGGCTCCGACTCCTTCAGGTTGGCGTAGAACCGGTGGGCCTGGCGGATGAAGTCGAGCATCTGGCCCGCCGTCTCGACGCCCGTGTACCCGCCCCCCACCACGACGAAGGTCAGCAGCCGGGCGCGGGTCGCGGGGTCCTCGACCAGGTTGGCCTCCTCGAGGCGGTTGATGAGCGCGGCGCGAAGCCTGAGGGCGTCGGAGACGTTCTTCATCGGCCATCCGTACTCGGGCATCCCCGGCACCGAGGCCAGGTCGGTCACGCTGCCGAGCGCGAGCACGAGGTGGCGGAAGCCCACCTTGTGGTCCCGCGTGAAGCGGCCCCCGTCCAGGGAGAGCGTCCTCGAGGCCCAGTCGATCTTCTGGATCGTCCCCTGGAGCACGTTGACCCCCCTGCAGAACTGGCGGAGCGGGTTTACGACGTCGACGGGCGCGAGGGAGGATCCCGCGACCTCGGCGAGCATCGGCTGGAACACGAGCACGTTCCTCTCCGAAACGAGCGCCACCCTGCGCTCGCCCTCGGCCGCGCCGAGCGCCCGGCCGAGCGCCCGGGCGCAGTAGGCCCCGGCAAATCCCCCTCCCGCGATGACGACCTCGAATTCCATCGGGTGGCACTCTACTCCGGCGCGCGCCCTACCCAAGCATGCGTTCCAGGTCCACGTTTCCGCCCGACAGGATGACTCCGACGCGCTTCCCCGCGACCCGGAGGCGCCTCTCGGAGACGGCAGCGTACGCGACGGCACCCGACGGCTCGACCGCGATCTTGAGCACGTTGAAGAGGAGGCGCATCGCCGCGATGATGGACGCGTCCGTCACGGTCGCGATCTCCTCCACGTGCCTCTGCATCACCGGGAACGTCAGGTCCCCGACGAAGGCCAGGAGGCCGTCCGCCACGCTCGATGGGTTCTCGACCGGGCGCCGGACGCCGCTCCGGAGCGAGAGGCTCGCGTCGGCGGCGCCCTCGGGCTCGCCCGCGAGGACCCGGATGGCGGGCAGCAGCGCCTTGGCGGCCACGGCGGATCCCGCAAGGAGGCCGCCGCCGCCGACCGGGCAGGCCACGGCGTCCAGGCCCGGCACGTCCTCGAGAAGCTCGACCGCGGCCGTGCCCTGGCCCGCGATGATGCGTGGGTCGTTGTAGGGATGGATGAGCGCCGCCCCTGTGTCCCTCACGATCCTGGCCGCGGCCTCCTCGCGGGCCCTGTGGTTCGGCTCGCAGAACTCGATCCTGCCCCCGTACCGCTCGACCGAGGCGATCTTCACGGGGCTGGCCGTGCGCGGCATGACAACCGTCGCCCGTATGCCCCTCATGCCCGCCGCCCAGGAAAGCGCGGCGGCGTGGTTGCCGGACGAGTGCGTGGCGACGCCCCGCGCCGCCTCCGCGTCCGTGAGCGAAAGGACCGCGTTGACGGCGCCGCGGGCCTTGAAGGAGCCGGTCTTCTGGAAGTTCTCGCACTTGAAGAAGATCTCGGCGCCCGCGAGCTCGTTGAGCCGGGCGCTCGTCATCACCGGCGTCCTCCGCACGTGCGGGCGGATCCGCGCATGGGCCTCCTGGATGTCCCTGAAGTGGATCTCGGCCATGGTGGACCGCCCGCCCTCAGGGCGGGGCCTGGTAGACCTCGACGAGCGCGATCCCGGTCGCCCCGCCCTCGCCGGCCACCTCGGCCGTGTAGCTCCCCGGCTTGAGGACGAGCACCAGCGCGCTGTCGGCGCTCCCCGACTGGAGGGCGAAGGCGCCCACGGTCGTCGCCACCGAGGAGATCTCGGCGGCGTTCGGGGCGCCCTGCCATCCCGTGTTGGAACCGACCACGGTGTTCGCGGAGTCGTAGACGGTGAGCACGGGCTGCGAGAGGGACCCTGCTACTCCGAAGGCCTGGAGCCCCGGTCCCACGGCGCGCACGAGCACCCTTGCGGACTGCGGTCCGTCGATCACGAACCCGGCTATCAGGATGTTGCCGCCGGTGCCGACCTGGGCCCGGGTCGAGATGTTCGCCATGAGCAGCGGCACCGAGGTGCTGATCTCGTAGACCTCGACCAGCCCGACACCGGTGGTGGAGTTCGCGCCCGAGAGGCCGACCGAGTAGCTCCCGGGGGTGAGATTCGCGAGCATCGCGCTGTCCGCGCCCCCCGCGGGAAGCGGGAAGGCCCCGAGCGCGGCGGTGACCGTCGCGACCCCGGCGGCGTCAGGCCCCGTTCCCCATCCCGTGTTCGAGGCGATCGCCGTGCTGCCCGAGTCATAGAGCGTGAGCGTCGGGTTCGCGAGCACGCCGGCCACGCCGAAGCCCGCCAGCGCAGGGCCCACGCCCCGGATCAGCACCTGCTTGGGCACGCCCGCGGGGCCCTCGATCACGAAGCCGGCGATGGCGATCCCTCCCCCCGTCTGCACCAGCGACCTGCTGGAGAGGTTGATCAGGCGGCTGCCCGGGCTCACGAAGGCCTGGCTGCTGACCGACGTCGCCACCGAGTTTGTCACGGCGACGGAGTAGCTGCCGGGGAGCGTCGCCGTGTACGTGGGCGCCGTGGCCCCCGCGATGACCGAGCCGTTGCGAAGCCACTGGTAGGTGAAGGGGCCGCTTCCCGCGACCGCCACCGAGAGGCTCGCACCCGTGCCGCTCGTGAGCGCGGCGCCCTGCGGCTGCGCGGTGATGTCGGGGTAGCCGGCGGGCAGCGCTATCGTGAGCGTCGCCGCGGAGCTCGCCGCCGAGCCGTCCAGGTTCGTCACGGTCACCGTGTAGGAGCCGACGTCGGACTCCTGCGCCTGCGCGATGGGATACGAGGGACCCGTGGCCCCGGGAATCGGGGATCCGTTAAGGTACCACTGGAAGGAGAACGGCGCCGTGCCCGCGACGCCCGCCGTGATCCTAGCCGCCGAGCCGAGGGCCACGGTCTGGCTCGCCGGCTGGACCGTGAAGAACGGGACGGAGTCCAGTCCGGGAATGAGGCGCCGGATCGTGCTGTTGAGCGCGTCTGCGACATAGACGACGCCGTCGTCGCCGACCGTGACGTCCCCGGGCGTGTTGAATCGCGAGTTCAACGCGAGGCCGTCGACGCTGCCCGCCGCGCCGGCCACCCCCGCCACCGTCGACACGAACCCGCCGGGCGTGACCTTCCGGATCGTGTCGCCCCCCGAGTCCGCCACGAAGAGGTTGCCCGAGCCGTCCACTCCGAGGCCGGCCGGGGAATCGAAGCGGGCGGCCGAGCCGCTTCCGTCGGCGCTGCCGGCGCTCAGCGGCGATCCCGCGAGGGTCGTGACGGCGCCCGCGGGCGTGACCACCCGGATGGTGTCGTTTCCGTTGTCCGCCACATAGATCGTGCCCGAGGCGTCCACCGCGACGCCTGTCGGGTCGTTGAACTGGGCGGCCACGCCGGTCCCGTCGGCCGAGCCGGCCGCCCCGGAGCCGGCGAGCGTGGAGACGACGCCCGCGGGCGTGATCCTCCGGATCACGTTGCCCTGGCCGTCGGCGACATAGATCGTGCCGGCCCCGTCGACGGCGAGGTTCTGGGGGTCGTAGAGCCGCGCGAGCGAGCCGGCGCCGTCCACGTCGCCGCGGGTTCCCGCAACGCCCGCGAGGGTCGAGACGACCCCGGCCGGAGTGATCTTTCGGATGGTGAAGTTGCCCGAGTCCGCGACAAAGAGGTTGCCCGAGGCGTCGAAGGCGACGCCGCCTATCCCGGCAAAGAGGGCCGTGGCCGCGGGTCCGTCGGTCGACCCGCTCGTTCCGGGGACCCCCGCCACCGTGGTGACCACTCCGTCCCGCGTCACCTTTCGCACCGCGAAGTTCTCCGAGTCGGCGACGTAGATGCTGCCCGACTTGTCGACCCTCAACCCTCCCGGCGTCGAGAACCGGGCCGAGCGGCCCTTCCCGTCCGACCGGCCGGAGGAACCGGGCCATCCCGCGAGCGTGGTCACCCCGACGGCGTTGACGGTGAGGCTGGAGGGAGCCGACACCACGCTGCCTCCCGTGTCGGTGACGGTGCACTCGAACTGGTCCCCGGTCATGGCCGCGCTCGCCGCGCCGACGGTGAGCGTCGGGGTGGAGGTCCCGCTGTAGCTTCCCGCGTCGCCCAGGTCCTGCCACACCGTGGAGCCGGACGGCAGCCGCCTCCAGAGGTAGCGGATCGGGGGCGTGCCCTCGCCGACGACAAAGAACGTCGCCGGCTGGCCCACCGTGACCGTCTGGTTGCCCAGCTGGCCGGGGATGTTTACCGAGACTCCCGGTCCCGCGGCCGCCGTAAGCAGGGCCGACACGGACGGCACGCCGACCCCCGTGCACAGGTCGTAGCCCACACCCGCGCTGTAGGTGCCGTTGCTTCCCGCCGTTATGTCGCGCAAGGACGGCGTCCCGATCATCGGGTAGAGCCACGGGTTGAGGAGGCCCAGGGGGGTGCCGCGCTTCTCGTTGATGAGGGCGCAGAACGCGGCCCAGGTCGGCGCGGACCAGCTCGTCCCGCCGATGGTGTACTGCTTCCCGCCGTAGGTGATCGTCGCGCCCTCGTTCGGGTCCGCGGCCGCTGCGACGTCCGGCACCAGCCTCATGCCACCCGACGGGACCCCGGTCCCCTTCTGCCATGCCGGCCTGCCAAAGACGACGCTATTGCCCCCGCCGCTTCCTGACCATGCGGTCTCGCTGCTCACCGCCCCGCCCGTCCCGAGCGTGAGCGACGTCCCCCCCACCCCGGTGACATCCGGGTCGGACGTGGGGTACGTGGTCTGGACGACGCCGTTGGCGGATGCGCCGGTGTCCCCCGAGGCGACGAGGACCGTGACGCCGGCGCTTGCAAGGTTGGCCATGTACTGCGCCTCGATCTCAAGGTAGTCGGAGGGCACGTCGAGCTCGTTGCCCCCTATCGAGATCGTGAGCACGCGCATGGTCGGCTGGCTCGGCAGGTCGGCGTAGACCTGCTGCAGGATCTCGTCGTTCTCGGCCGGGTCGGTCTCGCTCGCGCCGTAGACCCTGATCTTCGCGCCCGGGGCGAGCGCGCCCGCCCATTCGACGTCCAGCGCGGCCTCCTCGAGCGCCGGGTCGCTTGGCGTGCTCGACGGCCCGCCCGCCACGTTGATCATCGCGACATTGCCGGTCGCCTGGCTGACCCCGGCCGCCGCCCAGAAGGAAGTGAGGTCGCTCGCCTGGGGAAACGCGAAGGCGTACACGGCGATGGTCTGCCCCGCGCCGGTGACGCTCAGCCCGTCGGCGTTGTAGGCCTTCGCTATCTGGGCCGGAAGGTAGCCCCCGAGGTTCACCTGGCCGGCGTCAGGCCGGGCCAAACGGGGCAGGGACAGGGGCCGGCGGCGGATGTGGGGCTGGAGGCCGTGGATCCCGAGCACGGCCGGCGCGAGGTCGGAGGGCAGGCTCGGCGCGGCGATGGCGGACGTGAACTCCCCGCCGCCGGCCGCAACCCGGGCAAACTCGACGTGGAAGGCATTCCCCACGGCTTCGACGGAGCCCCGGGCGAACACGCCCAGGCGGTTGTCATCCGTGCGGGTGACGGTAAGGCCCTGGTCCCCGAGCCACTTGACGACCCTGGCGTGGTCGGCCGCGAGCGGGAAATACCGGGCCTCCTTCTCCGCATCGGAGATCCTCTCGCCCCTGGCGATCCGCGCCTGCATCTCGTCGAAGTTGCGCATGCGCAGGCCCACCTCGACAGCCATGGTCGCCGCCCTCTCGCCGGCGGTGAGGACCGTCCTGGAAATCGAGGCGGTCCCTGCGGAAACCTCCCGGACGCTCCCGGGGAAGGCCGCCCTGGCCCCGGGGGGCGCGGCGGCCCCCGCCGGCAGCCGGCAAAGCGACAGGGCCATCAGGAAAGCCAGGGGGGTGCGGTTACGGTTCACGGGGAAGCGGTTGAATATGCGACCATCCTGGGGGCGTGAAGTTCATTAAGGGAGCCAATTAGCGTAACGACCCGTCGGACAAGCGGCTCCCGGGAGCCCTCCCCAGGGAGGGGCCCGTCGTTCGAGCCAGATGCGACCCCACCCGGCCAGAAGTTGAGGAAGACTGGGTACCCGCGGGGAAGGTTGGGGGAGCGCACAGGGTGCCGCGCGCCAAGCGGGACCGAGCAGGAGCCGAAGGCCGGCGCGCGGGCAAGGATGGCGTCAGGGGCCCGGATGTCCATTTGCTGCAGGGGTCACCGGCGTCGGGACCGCCTGGACCGATCAACCCCACACAGGGGAGGCCGGCAAGGGGACAATCCGGATTAGGAAGGGCCGCCCAAGGCGGTGGAAAAGGGGAGCCACACCGCTCGACGACACATACCTATATCACCCTACCTAGATCACCCCATAGCGACGGGACGCTCCACACACTAGATTAGAGCCCACAGAAAAACTGTCTTTCCCGTCATGCATGTCGTGCCGGTTTTGACCAACGAAGAAAGATAATTATCATGAAGTATGGAACACTAGTATTCGCGGCCCTGCTGGCCACCGCCACGCAAGGTCAGGCGCAGACCAATACTCTAATGTCGATCTCCATCGGCACCGCCGTAACGGCGGGAGGCACGGCGAATGGAGTCGGTGTGATCACGCCGCGCATCGGCACCGCCCTTAACGATCCGGGCAGCATCCAGAACAACCTTGCGGGACTCCAGTATGTCGCCGGCCAGGTCCCGCTGGACAGCTCGCCCGCCTCGGTTGCCTTCTTCACACTCTCCGGCTCCGCGATCGCCCTCGGCGGTGGCCCCGCGGCGGATTTTGCGAGCTATGGCACCCTCACATCGCCGACGCAGGTGAACACCTATGCCGACCCAGCCTCCAAGCTCACGCCAAATTCCTATTCGGCCCTGACCTTCGCGGCGGCCGACCTCGGGTTTGGAGCCAGCAACTTCTACACGATCCACCACGCAGCTAACAGTGTGGACTACTTCGCCGCGATTGTTCCCGGCACCGGCGTCGCGACCTCGATCGCCGACCTGAAGCCCATGTCCTGGCCCGCCACCGGCGGCGTCGCAGGCGGACCGGCAAGCCCCGGAACCAACGGCTACTTTGCCCTGGCCTTCGGCAACGGCGCAATCACGGGATATGCGGCGAACAGCATGTTCTATCTCCGCACGGACGTCGCGAGCCACACCCAGTTCGGCGAGATGATCCCCGCCCTGACAAGCGCCTCCAGCGACAAAATCGACCTCAACACCGCCATCGGCAGCTTCGGCGTCGGCGGCTATACGACGCTCGCCTACACGGTCAACGACATCGGGTATGGCGCCAACCAGTTCTATTATCTAAGGCTGGACCCGATCACGGGCTATACCGTCCTCGGCCGCCTGAACCCCGGCCTTATCGCCGGGACGAGGACCATCTCGGACATGGTCAACCTCGGCGGGGTCTTCAACACGCTCTCCTTTTCACCCGACGCAACGGGGCCAGCGGGGGCATGGGGCACGACCCAGTTTTACGCCACGGGCGCACAGGCGCCGGGTTCGCAGTCCGTCAGCTTTGAGGCCATTCCCGACCACAACATAGGCGACGTGTTCAACATCACGCCGACCGCCAGCTCGGGCTTGGACATCGACGTCACCGTGGTGAGCGGCCCCGCCACCATCGCCCAGACCGGCGTTTCAGGGGCCACGCCCTTGTCGCTGCGCGTCTTCACCATCACGACCACCGGCCCAGGAATCGTGAAGATCCAGGCCCGCCAGGCAGGCCAGCTCGCAGCCCCTGCCTACAGCGCGAACCTCCTCCAGCAGAGCTTTAACGTCCTTGGGCTGCCATCCATTACGAGCGCCAATTCGGCGCCGGGAACCGTAGGAACGGCCTTCACCTTCGCCATCACTGCGACCGGTTCGCCCACGAGCTTCGCCGCAAGCCCGCTTCCCGCAGGCCTCGTGCTCAATTCGTCGACCGGCGCAATCACGGGCACGCCCACGACCGTCGGGGTCACAAACACGATCGTGACCGCGACGAACCTGACCGGCACGAGCCTTGCGGCCACGCTGACGATCACTGTCGTCGCCGCCGGCGTCGTTCCCGTTATCACGGGCCCGTTCACCGCGCCGGGCACGGTCGGCACTGCCTTCACGTACAACATCGCCGCCTCGGGATCACCGACGGCCTACACAGCCACACCCCTTCCCGCTGGCCTCTCGGTCAACGCGGCAACCGGCGCCATCACCGGCACGCCGACAACCTCCGCCGTCACCATAGCGACCCTCACGGCGACAAACGGTGCCGGCACGAGCCTTCCCTTCACGCTGACGATCACAGTCACGGCTGCCGGCGTCGCGCCCGTCATCACGAGCCCGATCACAGCGCCAGGCACCGTCGGCACTCCCTTCGTCATTTACACGATCGCGGCGACCAACTCGCCGACGAGCTTCACCGCCGTCGGGCTCCCGCTCGGCCTGACCCTCAATTCCGTGACCGGGGTGATCGCGGGAACGCCCACGGTAGCGGGCGTCTCAATCGTGGTGCTTGGGGCCACGAATGCCTCCGGCACAGGCAACAGGACCCTCACGATCACGATCGCCGCCCCGGGGACCGCGCCCATTATCACAAGCCCGACCGCCGCCAGCCAGCCAGGCACCGTAAGCCTGCCGTTTGTGACGTATGTGATCACTGCGACCGGCCTGCCGACGAGCTATGCGGCATCCGGCCTCCCGCCCGGCCTCACGCTCAATCCGCTGACCGGGGCGATCGCGGGCACACCGACGACCGCGGGCACCTACCACGCGACCATCACCGCCACGAATGGCTCCGGGTCCGGCTCCGCCAACCTGAACTTCGTGATCGCCGCATTTTTCACCCTGCCGATCATGACGGGACCCGTGCCCCCTGCTGGCACGGCAAATACCCCGATCGCCACCTATCCCATCACGGCTACCGGGCTGCCGACCAGCTATACTGCCACGGGTCTCCCGCCAGGCCTGACGCTCAATCCTCTGACGGGCGAGATCAACGGAACGCCCACAACTGCGGGCAGCTATACCGTCACGATCACCGCCACGAACGGCGCGGGCACCACCAGCTTCACATTCACGTGGGTGATCAACCCCTTCGGGTTCAGCCATATCGTCAACTTCTCGGCGCGAGCCCTTTCAGGGCCGGGAGCGAACACGCTCATCGTCGGCTTCGTAGTCTCGGGAGACGGCAAGAACCTCCTCGTCCGAGGGATAGGCCCGACCCTTGCGGCATTCGGCATCACGGACTCCATCGCCGACCCGATTCTCACACTATACAACGCCAGCGGCGGCGTCTCCTACACGAACGACAACTGGGAGACCAACAGCGACGGCACAAATGACGGCGCCCTGATCGCGGCGACCTCGGCGGCAGTCGGCGCGTTCCCGCTCGCGAGCGGCAGCAAGGACGCGGCGCTCCTCGTCACGGTCAACAATGGCGTCCATACCACGGGCCTTCTCACACCCGGCACCACCACGGGCGTGGGCCTCGTCGAGATCTACGACACGGGAGGCAACCCTTACGCGTCGCTCATCAATGTGGCCGCGCGCATGAATGTCACCCCGGGCGACGGAGTTCTTATCGCTGGCTTTGTGATTGGCGGCAATGCCCCCAAGACTGTCCTCATTCGCGGGGTTGGCCCGGCCCTCGCTCAATATGGGGTCACCGGCGTCATGGCGGATCCCATGATCACGGTCTTTTCGGGCTCCACCGTCCTGGCCACCAATTCGGGTTGGTCGGCGGGTACCACCCCGGAGGCGCAGGTCTCAAGCGTCTTCGCGCAGGTGGGAGCGTTCCCGCTGCCTTCCGGCAGCAAAGATGCGGCATTGATCATGACCCTCCAGCCCGGCGCCTACACCGTCGAGGTCGTGAGCGTGAGCAATGCGTCCGGCATCGCGCTCGTCGAGATCTACGACGACAGCCCATAGGCCCCGGGGGCCGACACTTGATGAACGGGGGCCCGCGAATTCCACGCGAGGCCCCTTTTTCTCGTTAGGAATGCGACAAAGTCCATGAGGTTCCAAAGCGCAGAGGCAAGCCGCCCGGATCCGGTCGCCCGACTGGATATGCCGCCGCGCGCACAGACTCCGCGGCTCCGGTGCCTGCTCGCCGCGCTTGCCCTTGTCGCCTCAACCCAGGGCCGTGGCGACACGGCCCCGCAGCCCTCGAGCTACATGCCGGTCAGCTCCGAGGAGCCGTTCGAGCCTGTTGAGCAGCGCCTGACAAAGGCAAAGCCGGAAACCATGCAGTCCCACTACCGATTCCTGGCGGAACGATACGACCTTTCCGACCGGCCGGCCGAGGGCGCCACGATGACAAGGGGCAAGGCAGTGCAAAGGGGGCCGCGCACCCGCCTCGGGCCCGGCCTGACGTGGGAGAAGCTGGACTCCCTCACGCCCGACGAGATCCGGGCGCAGGACCTGTTTCCCCAGGGATTCATGCCGCTGCCCCACCCGAAGCACGCGGAGGGTGGCATGCTGTTCCCCCATTTCGTGATCGATGAGATCCGCAGGCAGGAGCAGCGCGACCTCGCGCGCTTCGACTTGGACTTCGACCTTCCCGACCACTTCCTTCCGGAATTTCCGGCGCCTATCTACCTGACAACCCGCCCCGACCTCGGCGACGTGTCGCGCGGCCAGGTGGTCACCCTCGACAACTACTTCGCGCTGTTCAACGGCCTTCTCAACCCCAAGCAGCTCGAGGGCCTCCGGCTCCTGCTCACGCCGTTTCCGCAGCAGCAGTTCAACGCCACGGATGACCGCAGGTCCTCGCGCCCGAGCCGCGGCGTGGCATGCTTTGACTGCCATTCCAACGGGCACACCGACGCGGCCACCCACCTTTCGGGCGACGCCCGTCCGCAGGCGTTCCGCCACAGGATCGATACCCCGAGCCTGCGCGGGGAGTACATCCAGCAACTGTTCGGTTCCCAGCGGGCCCTGAAGAGTGTGGAGGACTTCACGGAATTCGAGCAGCGCGGGGCCTACTTCGACGGCGACACGGTGATTGCCGCCAAGAAGGGGGCCAACGTTCTGGACCGGGGCAGCCAGGTGCACGCGATGGCGGAAATGCAGGAGCTATTCGATTTTCCGCCGGCGCCAAAGCTGGACGTCTTCGGCCGGCTGGACCCCCGCAAGGCCAGCGCGCCCGAGCTTCGCGGGCAGGCGGTCTTCTTCGGAAAGGCACAGTGTGCGACCTGCCACGTTCCTCCCTACTATACCGACAATTCCATGCATGACCTGCAGACGGGACGCTTCTTTGCCCCGCGCGAGGTCCGCGGCGCGATGATGACCGCCGACGGGCCCATAAAGACCTTCCCGCTGCGCGGCATAAAGGACTCCCCCCCCTACCTCCACGACGGCCGGCTGCTGACGCTCGCCGACTCGGTCGAGTTCTTCAACCTGGTCCTCGGGACCCATCTGAGCGCCGACGAGAAGGCGGACCTTGAGGCCTTCCTCATGGCGCTGTGAGGCGTCTCCCTCTCGGCGCCCTCAACTACTTTCCCTGGGGGCCGGCCATCAGGGCATCGTCTATCTGAAATGCGCGATCATGCAGCCAGGCATCGGCGCCCGGCAACTTAGCGGGGGTCTCCATTCCGGCCCGCCTTGCCCGGATTCCCGCCGAGTCGACGCCCAGCTCCCCATCGCGCTTGGAAACCAGCTTCGGGTCGGCCTGGCCGTCGGAGGTGAATCCCATCATCAGCTTGGGGAGTCCAATCGGAAGCCGGTCCCCGCGGTCGACCTGCCAAAGATACCAGGTCTTCCCGTAGGTTCCCGCGAATTCCTTCATCAACTGCCTTTCCGCCGCATCGGCGATCCCCAGCGCGACCAACTGCCCCGACATGACCTCGTACCGGTGGCTGTGCCAGAGCTTCTTTTCCTGTTCCGGAAGGCCGCTGAAGAGGGCGCCGCTGATGATGTATTCCACGCCGACAAGGCGTGCATCCCTCCGGTCCGATTCATAGATGATGCATTGCCAGACATCGGCGTTGAGGTGGGAGCAATAGTGGTCAGCGCGGACCTGCCGGCTCATGTCGCCGTTGTAGAAATGAAAGCCGCAGAGGTGCGCGTGAATGGCCCCCACGGGCCCGGCACCCAGCTGGGAGCCGGCCTCGGCGCCGGACACCGTGCATGTCGCCTTGTCGCTGTCGACGGGAACCCCGCCGCTCACGTGGCTCGCGAATCCGGCGAAAGCCGCGACAACGGCGAACATTATCAGGATCGCGGCGGCAATCGACGAGGGTTTGACAAGCTTCATTCTCGAAATGGGGTCGGCCGGGCATCTGGATTGCCCCCGCCGACGCTACCTGAAGTCCCGCTGCTGCGACATGGGGTCTATTCCTACCCCCATCGACCGCCTCCGCGGCCCCGAGGGGCGGTCACCCCTTGAGCGCGCCCGCCGCAATCCCGCGGACGATCTGCCGCTGGAGCGCCACATAGACGATCAGGATGGGGAGCGTGACGAGGATGATCCCGGCGAAGAGCATCCCGTACTCGCTGCGGTACTCGGCCGCGATCGAGAGGTTCGCAAGCCCGAGGGGCACCGTCCGCGCGGTCCCCTGCAGGTCCCCGCTCACCAGCATGAACGCGTAGAAGTATTCCTTCCAGACGCCGATGAACTGGAAGATCGCGACGGTCACCAGGCCGGGCGTGGCGAGCGGCAGGAGGACCCGCCAGAAGGCCGCAAACTCGCCGCAGCCGTCGACGACCGCGGCCTCGTAGAGCGAGCGCGGAAGCAGGCGGAAGAAACCCGCCAGTATGAAGATGGCGAACGGCAGGCCGTTCGCCGTGTAGACAAGGATGAGCCCGGTGCGGGAGTTGAGCAGCCCGAGCGAGCGGAGCTCGAAGAAGAGCGGGATGACCGCGAGCTGGGCCGGGATCGTGAGCCCGGCGACAATCACGCCGAAGAGGATCCGCCCGACGGGGTGCGAGAACCGCGAGAGGGCGTACGCCGCCGTCGAGCCGAGGGCCACGATGAGGGCCACCGAGGTCCCGGTGACGAGGACGGAGTTCAGGAAGTATTCCCCGAAGTGGGCCCCGTTCCACGCCCGCGTGTAGTTCTCCGTGTGAAGGGAGCCAAGCGACGGGAGGGCGAACGCGTCCCGGAATATCGCGTCGTCCCCCTTCAGGGACGAGTACGCGACCCAGAGCATGGGGAGGACGAGCCACGCCGAGTACCCCGCGAGCGCCGCGAACGCCACGCTCCTCGAGAAGATCCTGCCTCCGGGGGTCGTTCTTCGCCTGGGGGTCATGTCTCCACGTTCTCCGCCCTGAATGCGCGCAGCACCGCCGCGCTCCCGACCAGCACGAGGGAGAACAGGATGACGGCGAGGGCCGCGGCGCGCCCGATGTCAAAGTCCTTGAACATCGTCGTCACGAGCAGCGTGCCGAGCGTGCTCACCGACACCGAGGGGTCCTGCGAGGTGAGGAGCCACACCATCTCGAACGCGTTCAGCCCCCCGATGACGAGGAACACCGCCGAGATCGCGACTACGCCCCGGATGAGCGGCAGCGTGATCCTCGCGAACTGCATCCAGGCGGGGGCCCCGTCGATGTCGGCGGCCTCGTAGAGCTGGGGATCTATCCCCTCCATCGCGGCAAGGTAGAGGATCAGGTTGAAGCCGCAGGCCATCCAGATGTAGATCGGGATGAGCGCGGCATAGAGGTGCCCCTCGGACAGCCAGGGGTAGTCCGCGAACGAGCGGAGCCATTCACAGTGGAGGGCCCCGCCGAGCCCGGAGAGCCCCGCGTTCACGAGCCCGCCGTGGGGCTGGTAGGCGTTCAGCCAGATCAGCGTGGCCGCGATCCCGCCGAGGAGGTTGGGGAAGAGGAGGATCATCCGGAAGGCGCCCGCCCCCCAGACCCCGCGGTGGATGAGCACAGCGAAAAGGAGCGCGAGCGGCACGACGACGAGCGCGGGGACCGCCATGAGGTAGAGGTTGTTGCCGAGCGCCGTCCACAGGACGTCGCCCTCAAAGAGGAGCGACTTGAAGTTGTGGAGGCCCGCCCAGGTCCTCGGGCCGACGCCGTCCCATCGCGTGAAGGCCCAGAGGAAGGCCGTGATCGCGGGCGCCACCATGAACACGCCGTAGAGGGCGAGCGCCGGGCCGATGAAGCCCGCGCCCATCGGAAGGCGCAGACGGCCGAAGCCCTCCGCGTCCCGCACCCCCGCCCTCCCCTCCCCCTTGCGGCGGAGGCCCAGGCCGCCGAGGAGGAGCCAGGCGGCCCCGCCGGCCACGAGGACCATCAGGGCGGCCCCGGCGACCGGATGGCGGTAGTCGATCCGGCCGGGGTCGGCCGCGCGAGCGCGGTCCGCCGCCGCGGCCTCCTCCATGCGCCTCGAGAAATCCCCGGGAGAGATCCGACCCTCCATCAGCCGCCGGGTCTCGTCCACACGGGCCTGCCGGACGGCCGGCGGGAGCATCATGGTCTGCGGCATGTTGAACGACGCCTGCGCGCGGGCGATCATGGCTGCGGTGTCCCCCATCCTCCCGGAATAGGCCCCCTGCGGGACGCCGCGCACCGCGGCCGGCGCGTCGGTCATCCGCACCATCGCCTCGGCCCTCGCGCGCGAGGTCAGGAACCGCAGGAAGTCCATCGTCGCCCGCTCGCGCGCGGCGTCCCCGGTCCTGAAGACGAAGAAGCAGTCGCTCCCCGCCTGGATCGTCGTCGGGTCCCCCCTCCCCCCGGCGAACACGGGAAAGTTCATCGTCCCCACCTCGAACCCCGCGGGGATCCTGCCGGCCATCTCGTTGAAGAACCATGACCCCGACACGGTCATGGCCGACCGTCCCTCGAGGAAATAGAGCTCCGCCCCCTGGGCCGTCTCACCCTCCCAGCCGGGCTGGACGTCCTCGCGGGTCACGCGCCGGAGGATCCCCGCCGAGCGCACGACCTCCGGGTCCGCCCACGCGCCCGGCGCGAGCTCGTTGATCGCCCGCCACCCCTCCGGGCCCGCAAGGCCGTGGCAGGCGGCGCGGAAGAACGCGTCCCCGTAGAGCCAGCGCGTCCCAGGGACGCTCACCGGCGAGATCCCCAGCGCCCTCATCCGGTCGCAGAGCGCGAAGAATTCATCCCAGGTCCGGGGCTCGCTCCACCCGTGCTCCCTGAAGAGCCCCCGGTTGTAGAAGAGGCTCCAGCACGAGTACACGATGGGAAGGCCGTACACGCCCCCGTCTATCCTCCACGAGTCGAGCGAGCCCGGCACGAACGTGTCGGCCCACCGGGCGTCGCCCTCCCAGTTCCTCCCCTGGAGGGAGGGGGAGAGGTCCACCATCTTTCCGGACCTCACAAGCGCCGTCCAGAGGATGTAGGGGACGGACGCGGCGTCGGGGGGGTTCCCGTCTATGATCCGAACCCTCACCTGGTCCTGGATCCGCGGATTGCCGTACACGTGGACGCTCACCCCCGGGGCCTGCGCCTCGAAGCGCCTCGCGGCGTCCTCATAGAACGCGATGCCGTATCCCCCCTCGAAGACCGGCACGTCCAGCCTGACACCCGGGGCGCCGGCCGCCGTCAGCGCAGCCAGCAGGCCGAGGGCGATCAACCGGGCGGGCGGGCGGGGCATCACGTGCGGAAGCCGGCCTTCCTGAGAGCGCGGTGGAGCAGCGCCACGTGGGCGCGGTCCCGCGTCTCCACGGTGCACAGGACATGGGTCGCGCTCACGTCCGGCCCGCTGAAGGCGCGGTCGTGGTCGATCTGGTTAACGCTCGCGCCGCAGGAGGCGATGACCCGGCAGAGTTCCGCGAGGCCGCCGGGCCGGTCCGAGATCCTGACGGTGAAGCGCGAGAGCCTCCCGTCGTGCACGAGGCCCTTCTCGATCACGCGGCTGAGCACCACCGGGTCGATGTTGCCGCCGCAGACAACGAGCGCGACCCGCCTCCCGCGGAGGCCGCCGATCGCCCCGGACATCATCGCGGCGAGCGGCACGGCCGCCGCGCCCTCCACTACGGTCTTCTCGAGCTCGAGCATCCGCAGTATCGCGAGCGAGATCCACCGCTCCTCGACCCGGACCACGCGGTCGACGCGGCCGCGGATGAGCCCCAGGGAGCGCGCCCCCACCGTGAGCGTCGCCAGCCCGTCGGCGAGCGTGGCGCGCCTGGGGACGCGCACGGGGCGGCCCGCACGCAGCGCGGCGGTCAGGTTGCCGGTCGCCACGCTCTCCACGGCGATGATCCTGACCCGCGGCCGCAGGGCCTTCACCGCGACGCAGACCCCGGCGAGCAGTCCCCCGCCGCCGACCGGGCAGATGATCGCGTCGACGTCGGGCACCTGCTCCAGGATCTCAAGGCCGAGGGTCCCCTGCCCCGCGATGATGTCCCGGTCGTCAAACCCGTGGATGTAGGCGAGCCCCTCGGCCAGGACCAGGCGCTCCGCCTCCGCGCGCGCCTCCGAGAAGTCCCCGCCGTGGAGAAGCACCCGCGCGCCCAGGCGCCGGCAGGTCGTCACCTTGATGAGAGGGGCGAACTCGGGCATCACGACCGTCACCGGGATCCCGAGGAGCCTGCCATGGTAGGCGAGCCCGAGGGCATGGTTGCCCGCGGAGGCCGCGACGACCCCCCGGGCCCGGGCCCGCACGGGAAGCCTGAGGAGCGCGTTCCTGGCTCCCCGCTCCTTGAAGGACCCCGTGCGCTGGAAGTTGTCGAGCTTGCAGACGATCCGCGAGCCGGTGATCTCGCTGAGCGGGATCGACTCGGGGCAGGGCGTGAGGATGACCCCGTCCCGGATGCGACGGCGTGCCGCCCTGATTTCAGCCAATGTTACGGGCTTTTCTGCCATCGTTTTGCAAGGAATAGCGTTGCGGGCCTCCCGGACCGGTTTAGACCCCCAGATGGATGTATCAGGTTACCTTTTCAGAGCAAGCCATGCGGGAATTGAACAAGCTCGAGACGCTGGCCCAGCTCGAGGTCGTGGAGCCGATCAGCTGCGTTAAGGCCTCCGACCTGGAGCATCCGCGCGAGCCCCTGGGCCACTTCCACAGGAACGGGAAGTCGTTCTACCGCCTGCGGGCGGGCGACCACAGGTTCTATTTCGACGTGCACGGGGACACCCTCCACGTGAACTATATCCTCCACAGGAACTCGCTTGAGGACTTCCTCCTGCGCAACAGGCTGCCCGTGTCGGAGCAGCAGCTCGTCGAGCAGCACTCCAAGTTCTGGAAATACCTGGAAAGCCTGACCAAATGATCTTTCCACGCCGCCCCAAGGGCCCGCTCGAGGACGCGGACATCGCGACCCGCGAGGACCCCTACAACGAGGCCCACGCGAGCCGCATCTACCTCCTGCCCAACCTCATGACGGCCGGAAACCTGCTTTGCGGGTTCATGGCGGTCGTCAACTGCATCCACGCCCGCCTCGCGGGGACCTCCGAGGACGGCCTCTACCTCGCGGCCACGTCGGGGGAGCACTACCGCTACGCCGTCTACTTCATCTTCGGCGCGGCGGTATTCGACATGCTGGACGGGCGCCTGGCCCGGATGGGGGGACGCGAGTCGCTCTTCGGCGCCGAGTTCGACTCGATGGCGGACGTGGTCTCGTTCGGGATGGCCCCCGCGTTCCTGATGTACTTCATCATGCTGTCGCCCTCGCAGGCGTTCTCCTGGTTCCGGGACGTCAGCGGCTACATCGGCGGCATCGTGGGGTTCGTCTACCTGCTGTGCGCGGCGATGCGCCTCGCCCGCTTCAACGTCATCACGAACCCGCTCCTCCACCGGGGCAAGAAGGAGTCGAACAAGGACTTCCTGGGGCTCCCCGTCCCCGCCGCCGCCATGACGGTGGCGTCGCTCGTCCTCTTCCTCCTGAAGCTCGACGAGTCGGACAAGTCCCTCAACAAGTTCGCGCTCGGTCTGCCGATCCTGATGCTTCTGATCGCGTTCCTCATGATGAGCACGGTGCGCTACCCGAGCGGCAAGCAGGTCGACCTCCAGACCCAGACGCGGTTCCGGACCTTCGTCCTCGTCGTCCTCGTCCTCGGCCTCGTCTTCGTCTACAAGGAGGTCGCCTTCATGAGCCTCTGCCTGGGGTACATCTTCTTCGGGATCATCCGCCACTGGAGGCGCGGCCGCGGGCCCAGGATTTCCGCCTGAACGGGGTGTGCGAACATCGTGTCGGGAACGTGTCGGCCGATTCCGAGCAACCCGGCCGCTGCGAATAACCCGCCACTTGCCAACAACCGCCCCGGAATTGCTCACGGCCCCAAACGGCCCTTTTTTCGAGCGAAACGGTCCGGTTACTGGTGATTCGGGCCCCTTATACGACTACTGCTTTAATTCATTATTGAATCCACAGTCATTTGGACTTTGTTAGTTTGTCCCTCTTTCCACCGGGACCCCACCCCGGACACATGAAATTCAAGACGAACCGCGACCACTTTGCCAACGGCCTATCCCAGGTCCTCAACGTCGTGGGGTCGAAGGCCACCATGCCGATCCTCAGCAACGTGCTGATCGAGGCGGAGAAGGACCAGCTTTCGCTCACGACGACGAACCTCGACCTCGGCATCCGCTGCAAGATCAAGGCCGAGGTGAAGGAGAGCGGCTCGGTGACCCTCCCGGTCAAGCGCCTTGCGAGCATCGTCCGGGAGCTGCCCAACTCGGATGTCACGGTCGACGCCTCGCCGAACCACCAGGTGAAGCTCTCCTCGGGGGGGTCCACCTTCCGGATCATGGGCATGGCCAAGGACGAGTTCCCGCCGCTGCCCGAATTCGGGGACGAGAAGGCGCACACGCTCCAGCAGGACGAGCTCGCCGCGATGCTGAAAAGCGTCTCCTACGCGCAGTCCCAGGACGAGACGCGCTACACGCTCAACGGCGTGTACTTCAACTTCAAGGAGGGAAGCCTCTCGCTTGTGGCGACGGACGGGCGGCGCCTGGCGCTCATCTCGAAGGAGATGGTGGTCCCCGCCGCGGGCACCGGCGCCATCATCCTGCCGGCCAAGACCGTGGGGGAGCTCGTCCGGATCCTCGACAAGGGCGACAAGGTGAAGATCAACTTCAACGACCGCCGCTGCGCCTTCCAGATCGGGACGGACAAGGACGGCAGCGGGCTGATCGACAGCGTTTACCTGTACTCCAAGGTCGTCGAGGGCAGCTACCCGAACTACCAGCAGGTCATCCCCAAGGAGACCCACCAGAGGATCAAGCTCGAGCGGGAGCTCCTGCTGCAGTGCGTCCACCGCGCGGCCCTGGTCTGCTCGGAGAAGTCGAACTCGGTGCGCATCAAGCTGACGAGCAACCTGCTGGAGATCACCGCGCAGAGCCCCGACTTCGGCGAGGCCCACGAGTCCATGGCGATCGGCTACAGCGGGCCCGACCTCCAGGTCGCGTTCAACCCGGCCTTCGTCATAGACCCCCTGCGGGCCCTGGCCAAGGACGAGGTCTTCCTTGAGCTGAAGGACGAGGTGAGCCCGGGCGTCTTCAAGACCCTCGACAACTTCATCTGCGTCATCATGCCCATGCGCCAGAGCTGAGGGCCCCCGGAGGGCCAGTTTCCCATGGAGTTTCGGCTCATCATCGTCGTGGCGATCGTGATCTCGTTCGTCCTCGTGCACGTGAACCAGCGCATCGCGTCGCCGGTTGTCGCGATCGCCGACCGGTGGCTGCGGTGGATCATCTTCCCGGTCGTCGGGGCCTGGCTCTGCCGGGACTTCGAGCTGATCGACAGGCCGATGTGGGTGCTGGCCGTAGCGGGCTTCCTCATCTGGTTCCTGGTCGAGACCCTCTACAACTGGCTGGCCATCGCGGCGCTCAGCGTGAGCCCGTTCCCGCTCTTCCCGCGCTATGCGATCAACAGCAGCGGCGAGGAGTGGCCCGTGCAGCCGAGGTTCCTGAAGATCCGGGAGTGGCTGCGCTCCCAGGGATTCCGGCAGGTGCAGGCGCTCAAGGCCGAGGTCGGGGGCGACATCTACCTCAGGGTCTCCGTGTACCAGGACGAGGCAGCGCTCCTGAGGGTCCAGGTGACCTTCCTCCCCCAGAACAACGGGGCCATCGACGTGTGCTACTCGCTGACCTCGATGGCCGTCGACGGGTCGAGGTACGTGACCGACAACCTCTACATCCCCTTCGGCGGGTTCTACCCGGAGGACTGGTTCGTGGACAGGAGGCCCTGCTGCAGGTCGCTCCCGCGGCTCGTCCTCCTCCACCGCCGCAGGATCGCCGCCATGGGGCGCGCGCTCGCCCCGTTCATGGTGGAGCCGATGGCCGACATGAATGACGCGCAGCGCGAGCTCGACCGCGTCAACACGGAGCTCGGCTTCCTGAACCCCCAGGGGGCTCGCGAGGACCACGGGAAGATCTCCAACGAGGGCCGCTACCGCGTCTGGAAGGAGATCTGGACCCTGAACTACCTCGGCCGCGCCGCCCGCTACGACTAGGCGGGACCCGCCCGCGGCGTCGCCAGCTGCCCGCAGCCGGCCGCGATGTCGATTCCCCTGCGCTGGCGGACCGTGCTCGGCAGGCCGAACTCCTCGGATAGGATCCGCTGGAAGCGCCTGGCCGCCTCGCTGCGCGAGGGAAGGCCCCCGTAGCCCGCCGTGGGGTTGAGCGGGATCAGGTTGACCTGCGCGGGGAGGCCGCCGACAAGGCGGCCGACCGCGCGGGCGTGACCCTCCGTGTCGTTCCTCCCGTCGATCAGCGTCCATTCGAAGAAGATCCTCCGGCGCAGGGTCGAGCTGAAGTGGCGGCACGCGTCCATGAGCTCGTCCAGGGGCCACTTTCGCGCGGCAGGCACGAGCGCCTCGCGCTCCTCCTGGGTGGCGGCGTGGAGCGACACCGCCAGGTGGATGGGCCGCGCCTCGTCGGCCATCCTGCGGATCGCGGGGGCGACCCCGACCGTGCTCAGCGTGATACGCTCCGCGCTGAGCGCCAGGCCGGCCGGGTCGCGCAGGATGTCCGAGGCCCTCATGACGGCGTCGTAGTTGTGGAGGGGCTCCCCCATGCCCATGAAGACGACGTTCCGAACGCGGCCCCCGCCCTCCCCGGCCCCCTGCGCGCGGGCGACATGCACCACCTGCGCCACGATCTCCGCCGCGGTCAGGTGGCGGCGGTAGCCCATCTGGCCCGTCGCGCAGAAGACGCAGCCCATGGCGCAGCCGGCCTGGCTGCTGACGCACGCGGTCACGCGGCCCGCGAACCTCATCAGGACGGCCTCGATCCGCTGCCCGTCGCCGAGCCCGAGGAGATACTTCCGGGTGAACCCGTCGGAAGACTCCGCCTCGGCCGCGACCGGGAGCACCCCGACGCGGGTGTGCGCGAGGAGCCGCGCGCGCACCGCGGCCGGGAGCTCCCCCGCCCCGTCGACGGAGCCCGAGAGCCCCAGGTAGAGGCGCTTCCAGACCAGGGCCGCGTGGATGGGGTTGAGCCCCCAGCCCGCCAGGAGGGCCCGGAGTTCCCCCAGGGTGAGGCCGTAAAGGTCTGTGGGCGGGAGGTTCAACGCTTCCCCATGAAGGGCGCGCGCGGGCGCGGCGCAAGGTGGATTGCCTTTCGGCCCTTTTGGCGCAGGATTTCCTTCCCCAATGGACCTCGCCCGGAAATTCCTCGAGTGCTTCATCCCGCTCTTCGTCACGATCGACCCGGTGGGGCTTGCGGCCATCTTCATCGCGCTCGGCAGGGACGTCCCGGTCGCCAAGAGGAAGAAGATCGCGAAGCAGGCGACCTGGACGGGGGGAATAATCGCCCTCCTCTTCCTCTTCCTGGGGCGGAGCATCTTCATCGCTATCGGCATCGGCGAGGGGGACTTCCAGATCGCCGGCGGCCTGATCCTCTTCATCCTGGCGTCCCGCGAGCTCGTCCAGTCGGTCTCCCTCGAGAAGAGCAGCCTGCCCGACGACTTCGGAGTCGTCCCGCTCGGCATGCCCCTGATCGCCGGGCCGGCGACCATCACGACGCTCCTCGTCGTCTCGCAGTCCTACGGGATCATGATGACCTGCCTGGCGCTCGCCGTTAACCTCGCCATGGTCGCGTTCGCGTTCGCGCAGAGCGAGCTGCTCGAGCGCAAGGTCGGGCAGACCGGGCTAAGGGCCGTTTCCAAGATCATCGCCCTCCTCCTGGCCGCGATCGCGGTCCACTTCGTGCGCCGCGGCTTCACGGGCCCGTGACCCGTGCTCAGCCCGCGAAGGTCGTGAGCAGGCTGGCGTAGATCTTCGCGGCCGAGACCAGGTCCTTCACGCGCGCCCGCTCGTCGACCGCATGGATGTCGTCGCCGCCGGGCCCGTAGCCGAGGGCGGGGATCTTCAGGTGGTGGGAGAAGAAGTGCACGTCGTTGAATCCCGTCGAGACGTGGAAAACCGTCGGCTTGCCGAGGACCCCCTCGACGCTGGCCGCCATGGCCCTGAAGAAGGGATGGTCCGGCCGGGTGAAGCACGAGAAGTTCTCGGAGGTCTTCGTGACCGTGATCCTGCAGCCGGGGATGCGCCTCGCGGCCGCGGCGAGGTAGGCCCGGAGGTCACGCTCGGCGGCGGCGTGGTCCTCCACCGCGAGGACGCGGCGGTCGATCGAGAACGAGGCCTGCGCGGGCACCGTGTTGATCTTCGCGCCCTCGCCGCAGGAGAACACCCCGCCCACGTTGATCGTTGGACGCATCACGACGCCCTCGGGGGTCCTGAACGTGGTGCGCGCGATCCTCTTCTTGTACGCCTCGAGGTCGAGCACGAGCGCCGACATCTTCTCGAACGCGTTGACTCCCTCCCAGGGGGTGGAGCCGTGCGCCGCCCGGCCGTGGACCCGGACCTCGAGCCAGAGCGTCCCGTTGTGGCCGCAGCACACCTGGCTGCCCTCGGCCCCCTCCATCACGATCGCGTAGTCGGGCCGGATGGGAGCCTCATCGACCACCCAGCGGGAGCCGAGGTACGAGTCCGTCTCCTCGTCCGCCGTGAAAGAGACCTCGATGTTCATCTTGGGCCTGGCCCTTGCCAGCCTCAGGGCGTCCAGCGCCGTCAGCAGGCTGGCGATCGAGCCCTTCATGTCGGCGGTGCCCCTGCCGTAGATGAGCCCCTTCTCGACGGCTCCGCTGAAGGGGCTGCCGTGGCGCCACGTCCCCGAGACCGGGACGACGTCGTAGTGGGCGTTGAAATGGACCGTCTTCGTGGCGCCCGGGACCCTGAGCTTCCCGAGCACGTTGTAGCGCGGGAACCCGTGCTGCCACTCGGGCAGGCTCTTGCGCAGGAGCTTGCCCGGGATGGGAATCCGGCGGGCGGAGAGGCCGACCCTCGCGAGCTCCCGGGCGAGGTACCCGGTGATGGCCCCATAGTCGGCGCCGGGCGGATTGACGGTCGGGAATCCGACGAGGCGCTTCAGGCGGCCGAGGAGGACGGGGGCGCTTCGGTCGATGATCGTGTTGAGCCGGTCCATCGGGACAGCATCTCCCAAGGGGCGTCGAACGGGAAGCCCGGAATGGCGTGCAATTGCCCCGCCACTTGTCTATCCCCTTGCCCATGAACGCTGAAGCGGAGGAATTGATTTCCAGGCTCGGGCTGGCCCCGCTTTCCGTCGAGGGGGGCTTTTTCAAGCCCACGTGGATGAGCGCAAACGTCGGCCCCGGAGGCAGGCCGTCCGGCTCGGCGATCCTTTTCCTCATCACCCCGGAGGGCTTCTCGGCGCTGCACCGGCTCCGGACGGACGAGATCTGGCATTTTCATGCGGGGGACCCGGCGGAGCTGGCGCTCATGGACCCGGCCAACGGCAGGGGCGAGACGCTGACGCTGGGTCCCGATGTCCTGCGGGGCCATGCCCCGCAGGCAGTGGCCCGGGCCGGAGTGTGGCAGGGCGCCCGGCTCAGCCCGGCCGCCGGGGCGTCCGCCCGGGGATGGGCGCTCTTTGGCTGCACGCTCTCGCCCGCGTGGAATGAGGGCGAATTCGAGCTCGGCCAGAGGGACCCGCTCCTGCGCCAGTTCCCCGCGCAGGCCGGGGTCATCCGGGCGCTGACCCGCTGAGCTCGCCCCGGTCCAGGGGCCTCAGATGTTTTTGACAGGGGAAGCCCACCGGCACACCGTGCGGCCCTATGAGCCTGGCAGACCAAAGAAAGGACTACTCCCTTGCCGGCCTGTCGGAGAAGGACGCCGCCCGCGATCCCTTCCGCCAGTTCGAGAAATGGTTCCAGGAGGCTGAGGCGGCGAAGATCCACGAGCCGAACGCGGCGGTCCTGGCAACCGCGAGCAAGGACGGCCGGCCCTCCGCCCGGATGATGCTCCTCAAGGGGATCGACGGCCGCGGATTCGTGTTCTACACGAACTACAGGAGCCGCAAGGGAATGGAGCTCGAGTCGAACCCGCACGTCTCGTTCATGTTCCCCTGGGTCGCCCTGGAGCGCCAGGTGATCATCGAGGGCACCGTCACGAAGGTGACCCGGGAGGAGAGCGAGGCCTATTTCCACATCCGACCCCGGGCGAGCCAGCTCGCCGCCTGGGCCTCCTCGCAGAGCGCGATCATCTCGGGCCGCGGCGTCCTCGAGGACGCGATGAAGGCCGCGGAGAAGAAGTACGACGGGGTCGACGCCCCCCTGCCCCCGCACTGGGGCGGATTCAGGATCATCCCGGAGACGGTCGAGTTCTGGCAGGGCCGGCGGAGCCGCCTGCACGACCGGCTGCGCTACCGCCGCGAAGCGGGCGGGTCATGGGTCATCGAGCGCCTCTCGCCGTGAGGCGAGCGGCGCCTGCCCCATGATCTACCTGATGCGCCACGCCGACGCGGTCTCCGACGAGGTGGACCCCTCACGGCCCCTGAGCGCAAGGGGGCGGGAGCAGGCCGCACGCGTCTGCAAGGCGCTCCTGAAGGCCAAGGCATTCAACCCGGCCGAGATCTGGCACAGCCCCCTCGCCCGCTCGGTCGAGACCGCCGCGCTCCTCGCGCAGGGGCTCTCGCTCGCCGCGCCGCTCGTGCCGACCGCGGGCCTCACCCCCGACGACGATCCGGCGCCGATGGCGGCCCTCCTCATGCGGGAAAAGAGGGACATCGCGGTCGTCGGGCACGAGCCGCACCTGGGCGTCCTCGCCTCCATGATCGTCCACGGCCCCGTCCAGCACGGGGTCTTCTACCCGTTCTCCAAGGCGGGGCTCCTCGCCCTTTCGACGGACGGGAGGAAGTGGCGGTCCGAGTGGTTGGTGCGGTCCCCATGATCCTCGAGGTCCTGCCGGGCCGGACGGGCGGCGCCGCGGAGAACATGGCGACCGACTTCATGATGCTGCAGCGCTATCCCCGCGAGGGTGTCGCGCGCTACCGCCCCTACGGGTGGCGGTCCCCCGCCTTCACCTTCGGCTACAGCCAGAAGATCTCGTTCATCAGGGGCCAGCTCCCCGCCGGCGGGCCCTTCGACCTGTGCCGCCGCCCGACCGGGGGCGGCCTCGTCGACCACCGCGACGACTGGACCTACTCGCTGGTGATCCCCCGGGGGCATCCGCTCGAGGAGGCGCGCGCCACGCAGAGCTACCGCGCGATCCACGAGGCTCTCGCGGGAGCGCTCGCCGCGGCGGGGGTCCCCGTGGCGCTCAAGCCCGTGGCCGACGCGGCGCCGGCCGGCGAGCCGGGCGGCCCCGCCGGCGTCTGCTTCGAGCGCGCGGAGATCTTCGACGTCGTGCACTCCGGCAGCGGTGCGAAGATCGCCGGCGGCGCCCAGAAGCGCAACAAGCGCGGGCTCCTCTTCCAGGGATCGGTGTGGAGGCCCGCGGCGGGCGGCGGCCCTGTCGACTGGGACGCATTCGCGGGCGACTTCGCTGGCCGGCTCGCCGCGGCGCTGGGGGCGTCCGCCGAGGCGACTCCCTGGCCGGAATTCAGCGACGAGGAGGTCGACGGGCTGGCCGAGCGGTATTCCTCGCCCGAGTGGATGGAGTTCCGCTGAGGGGAGCGGCCCCTCCGCCGTTCGGCGCTTGAGTCCGCGCCGGGGCGCGGGTTGGTTGGTTCCCCATGGCTCGGCATTCGGACACCATCGCGGCGCTCGCGACACCCGCGGGAACGTCCGCCCTGGCGGTGCTCCGTATCAGCGGTCCTGATACCCATAGGCTCGCGGGGGAGATGCTGGGATCGGCCCCCCCACCCCGCTCCGCCACGCACGGGGACTACAGGGATGTCGGCGGGGCGGTCGTGGACGACGTCGTTGCGACTCTCTACCTCGGGCCGAACTCCTACACCGGCGAGGACTCGCTGGAGATCTCCTGCCATGGGAACCCCCTCGTCGCGCGGAAGATCCTCGCCGACCTGCTGGCCCGCGGATGCCGGCCGGCCGGGCCCGGCGAGTTCACGCAGCGCGCGTTCCTGAACGGCAGGATGGACCTGA
>PLXR01000035.1 GCA_003151495.1 Opitutaceae bacterium | reverse complement strand
TCGACCGCCAGCTCCGCGGCCGCTGCTCCCGCCAGGGCGACCCCGGACTGACCCGGTTCTTCCTTTCCCTCGAGGACAACCTCATGCGGCTCTTCCTCCAGGGGAACCTCGCCTCGCGCCTGATGGAGGGCTCGATGCAGGAGGGCGAGGAGCTCGAGCACCCGCTCCTCAACCGCTCGATCGAGTCGGCGCAGAAGAAGGTCGAGCAGCAGAACTACGCCATCCGCAAGCGCCTGCTGCAGTACGACGACGTGCTCAACCAGCAGCGCGAGGTGGTCTACGGGATCCGCAACGCCGCGATCCACGCCCCCCGGTCGAAGGACATCATCTTCGAGCAGGTCGAGGAGGAGGTGGAGAACCGGCTTTCGGTCGCCGGCTTCGGCGAGACGGGCGGCCCGAATTCCGCGGCCATCGAGAGCCTGGTCGGCTGGGTGAACACGCACTTCCCGGTGGGCCTGAGGGTGGAGGACCTCTCCGGCACGGACCTCGAGGCGCCGAAGGCGTTCGTGATGGACCGGATCAGGAAGGCCTACACCATGAAGGAGGCCGCGGAGATCCCGGAGGCCCTCGGCTCCCTCGAGCGGTACGTCGTCATCAATGCGATCGACCACCACTGGCAGGAGCACCTGACCGAGATGGAGGAGCTCCGCAGGTCGATCGGGCTGCGCAGCTACGGCCAGAAGGACCCCCTGGTCGAATACAAGGGCGAGGCCTACCACTTCTTCGAGGAGCTGATGACGAACGTCCGGCTGCAGATCTGCACGGGCCTCTTCAGGAGCGCCTCGAACCTCTCCTCCTTCGAGAACATGCTCTCCATCCTGGCGCGCAGCGCGAGGACCCAGGGGCCGGAGGACGCCGCGCCCGCGGCGCCGGCGAGCGTGGCCCAGGCCCCCGGGCCGAGGGCCGCCGAGCCCGAGGTGGTGCTGCCGAAGGTGACGATCCGGCGCGACACGCCCAAGGTGGGCCGCAACGATCCCTGTCCCTGCGGCAGCGGCAAGAAGTACAAGCACTGCCACGGAGCCTGAGGAGCCGCTCTTGAGCCAAGATCCGTACGATCCCGTCCCAACCTTCTGGGAGCGGCATTCAGGACGGGTGGCGCCCGCCGTGGTCGGGCTCCTGACCGTGGTGCTCCTGGTGGTCTCCTTTCCCCCGTACCATACGCCGGAGTTCGCCTACGCCTGCCTGGTCCCGGGCGTGTTCTGGGCGTACCTGCGTCCCCGGCTCAGGGTCTACGCGTGGACGATGTTCGCGGCGCAGGCCGTGGCGTGGACCGTCAACCTGAGCTGGCTGCACCCGGTGACCTGGGTCGGGCTCTTCATCCTCGGGCCGATCGTGGGAGCCTGGACGGGGCTGTGGTACCTGGCCGCGTGGTGGACGATGCCGCGGATGGTCGGAAGGCCGACCCCGGTCCGCCTGGTCGCGATGCTGGGGCTTTCTGGGGTCTGGGTGCTGATCGAATGGAGCCGCACCTGGCTCTTCGGGGGGTTTCCGTGGATGCCCCTCGCCGCGACCCAATGGGAGCGGATCAGCGTCCTCCAGGTTGCCGCCTACACGGGGTCGGTCGGCGTGTCCTTCGTCATCGTGGCCGTCAACGTGGCGTTCGCGGCCTATGCAAACCGGCTCTTCCGCGAGGGCGGGGTGGGACTGGGAAGGCGCAGCCAGGAATTCCTCCTGGCGATGTTCATGCTCCTTGTCTGCCTCTCGCTCCTGGTCCAGGAAACCGCCCACCGCTCGCGGTTCTCGGAACCCTTCGCGGGCGTGGCGTTCGTGCAGCCGAACGTCCCCGCGATGGTCAAGTGGGACCGCGCCAAGGAGCCCGAGATCATCCAGACCCTGACCTCGACGACGCTCGCCGCCGGGGAGCTCAGGCCCGACCTGATCCTCTGGCCGGAGTCGACCACGCCCTTCGCGCTCCGGGGAGGCGACGCGTCGATGCGCCAGTTCGTCGAGCAGCTCTCGGCCCGCGCCAAGGCCCCGATCCTCATGGGGGCCGACGCGATCGAGCATCCCGGCCCCGGCCACGATGCCTACTACAATGCCGCCTTTGTCGTCGACCCCCAGCTTGGGCTCCAGGCGGCCTATTATGCCAAGCGCCGGCTGGTCCAGTTCGGCGAGTACATACCCCTGCGCCCGATCCTCGGCTGGATCGGCAAGTTCGCGCCCCTGGGCGACGACTTCACGCCGGGCACCGACTCGACGCCGCTCGTCGTCCCGATGGAGCGGGGGGCGGCGGCCTTCGGCGTCCTGATCTGCTACGAGGACCTGTTCCCCGAGCTCGCGCGCGAGGAGGTGCTCTCGGGCGCCGACGCCCTCGTGGTGGTGACGAACGATGCCTGGTACGGGGAGGGCTCGGCCGCCTACCAGCACGCGGCGAGCTCGGTCCTGCGCGCCGTGGAGGCGCGCCGACCCGTGCTCCGGTGCGGCAACGCGGGCTGGAGCGGGTGGATCGACGAGTTCGGGAGCATCCGCTGGGTCCAGAAGAACGAGGCCGGGAGCATCTACTTCAAGGGGACGTCGATCGCGCACGTGACCCGCGACCAGCGCTGGGTCGGCCGCAACAGCTTCTACATGGAGCATGGCGACTGGTTCGTGGCGGTCTGCATGTGCCTCGCCGGGATGGGCGCGTTCCTGTTGGGTGTTGCCAGCCCCCCTCCCGCGGTGGCAGAGGAGGGACCCGATGAACCCAAGGAAGATAGCCCTCGTCGGGGATTATTCCGATAGGCACGTCGCGCACCGCGCGATCCCCGTGGCGCTGCAGCTCGCGCGCGAGCGGGCGGGCGCCGACGTCGCATGGGAATGGGTCGCGACCCGGGATATCCGCAGCGCGCAGCGGGACCTCAAGGGGTTCTCGGCGGTCTGGCTCGTCCCCGCGAGCCCCTACGAGAACACGGAGGGTGCCCTCGACGCGGTGCGCTGGGCGCGCGAGGGTGGCCACCCGTTCCTTGGGACGTGCGGGGGCTTCCAGCATGCGCTCCTTGAGATCGCCCGCAACCTCTCGGGGCTGCGCGATGCCGCGCACGCCGAGACCCACCCGGACGGCCCTGCGCTCATCGTGACGCGGCTGAGCTGCTCGCTGGTCGGGGCCTCGGGCGCCGTGCATTTCGCGGAGGGCAGCCTGCTGAGGACCGCCTATGGCGCGCCCAGTGCCGTCGAGGCCTATCATTGCAATTTCGGGTTCAATCCGGAGTTCCGGGCGCCCCTCGAGGCCGCCGGGCTCGGGTTCACGGCCTGGGACGACGCCGGCGATATCCGCGGGGCCGAGCTTTCCGGACACCCGTTCTTCGTGGGGGTGCTCTTCCAGCCCGAGCGCGCGGCGCTCCGGGGCGAGGTCCCGCCCCCGGTCACCGCGTTTGTCGGGGCTGTCGTGGCACGGGGCCCGAGCAACGGGACCCTCCCCCGATGATCAACCTGGGGATCGCCCGGCTTCCAATTGCCGCGGCCCTGGCCCTGGCCCTGGGCCCCGCCCGAGCGGCTTCGGATTTTCCCGCATGGGCCTATCCCGTCGCGGCTCCCGCACAGCCGGGAACCCTGGCTCCGCCGGAGGACGCCAACCCAAGGCGCGTCCCCGACAGCGCGATAGCGCTCACCCGGGCGCAGTTTGCCGCGCACCTGACCGCCGTTCCCGACTGGCATCCGGAGGAGCACCCGGCCATGCCACCGATCGCGTCGGTCGGCCGCGAGCCGCAGGTCTGGGCGTGTGCCTACTGCCACTTGCCCAACGGCGCCGGGCGTCCCGAGAACGCCAGCCTTGCGGGGCTGCCGGTCGGGTACTTAAGGCAGCAGGTGGCCGATTTCAGGAACGGCCGCCGGGCGGGATCGGAGCCCCGGCGCGCGCCCCAGAACTTCATGATCGCCCTCGCGAAGGAGGCGACCGACGGGGAGGTCGCGCAGGCCGCGGCCTACTTTTCGTCCCTGAAACCCGAGTCCTTCGTGAGGGTGGTCGAGACGCGGACGGTCCCGAGGTCGTATGTCGCCGGGGCGATGCTGGCACGGGTCCCGGGCGGGGGGACGGAGCCCCTCGGGAGCCGGATCATCGAGATGCCCGTGGACCTAGACCGTGCGGACAACCGGGACTCGAGGACGCGCTATATCGCCTTTGTTCCCGTGGGGAGCGTCAGGGCCGGCGAGATCCTTGTCACGGTGGGGAAGCCCGGCATGCAGGCCCCGCTATGCGGGGTCTGCCACGGGCCGGACCTGAGGGGACTGGGGGAGGTGCCGCGCCTCGCGGGCCGGTCGCCGAGCTACCTCATGCGCCAGCTCTATGATTTCAAGTCGGGGACGCGAACGGGGGCCTCCGGGCTCATGAAGGCCGTGACGGCGAACCTCTCCGAGGAGGAGATGATCGCGATCACAGCTTATGTCACGAGCCGGGGCCCGTGACCGCCCCCTCGTTTCCCCCCGCCGGGGCGCCGAGCACGACCAGGGATACGCCGGCCAGGAGGATGACGCTTGCGACATAGAAGAGCGCAGTCGGGAGCTCCCCGAAGAGGAGGAAGCCGAACACGCCCGCGAACACGAACTGGCTCGCGTTGACGAGGCTCACGATCTGGCCGCGGATCCGCCGCATCGCGGCGTTGAGCAGCGAGTGCCCGCAGAGGGTCGGCACGACCGCAAGGCCGGCCATGAGGCCCCACTCGCGCAATGACCCGAACGCAAACGTGTGGATCCGGGGCAGGGCGAAGAGGAGGCAGACGACGGAGGCCTGGGCGTAGACCGGTATCACGTAGAGCCAGATGGTGGGGAAATCCCGGTTCCTCCTGCCGAGCGCAAGGTAGAGCGCGAAGAGAAGCATCGAGAGGAGGCACATCGCGTCTCCGGCGAGGCTTCCGCCTCCGGCCGTGAAGTCCCTGGCCGACAGCGTCACGAGCCCGAGCACCGCGAGCGCCGTGCCCGCGACCTCCGCCCGGGTGATCCTCTCCCGGACGAGCCACAGCAGGAAGAAGGGCAGTGCGACCGGGACAAGGTTGACGATGAGGGTCGCCTGCGCGACCGCCGTCATCCGGGCGCCCAGCGTCCACGATATCAGGTGAAGGGCGAGCACGACCGAGGGCAGGATTGTCCGCCTCATGTGGTGCCTGGTGAACGCGGCTCCGTGCCTGGCCAGCTGCGCAAGAAGCACTGGCGCGAGGAGGACGGACGCCAGCACGAGGCGCATCGCCGTGAGCACGAAGGGATCGGTCGAGCTCTCCCGGATGAAGATCGCCGAGGTCGAGCACGCAAGCACGCCGAGGAAGAGGAGCAGGTACCTCAGGAACATCTCCGCAGACGCTGCCCATCAAGGAGCTGTTAGGCAATTGATCGTTGGCTAATACTTTCCAAAGCGGCTTGAGAAGGTACGGATGTGGACTTTCATATACGCACCCCATCCCATGAAGAAAACACTGTGCCTCCTGTCATGCCTTGCCGCGCTCTGCGCCGCCCGTGCCGGCAACTACCAGAACTTCGGCGTGGCCGTCTACATCCCCGTGCGGGTTGTGGATACCTTTGCCGACCCGAAGGTGCTCGAGTCCCAGTGGGATGTCATCAACAGCCAGGTCAAGGTCGACAAGGTGTACATCGAGGTGCAGCGCGACGGCATCCTGGCGAGCGACAAGCTCCTGGAGGACGTGAAGAAGTTCTTCGTGGACCGAGGCGTCCGCGTGGCCGCGGGCAGCGCGTTCACCGGGGCGGAGGCCGAGCAGTTCAAGTCGTTCTGCTACACCGACCCCGAGAACCGCGAGTTCGTCAAGAAGACCTCGGAGCTGGCCGCTCGCCACTTCGACGAGTTCATCCTGGACGACTTCTTCTTCAACAACTCAAAGACCGACTCCGACATCGCCGCCAAGGGCGAGAGGTCGTGGACCGACTTCAGGCTCGCCCTGATGGACGAGGCCGGGGCGAACCTGATCCTGAAGGCCGCAAAGGACGTCAATCCGAAGATCAAGGTCGTGATCAAGTTTCCGAACTGGTACGAGCACTTCCAGGGCAACGGGTTCGACCTCGACAAGGAGCCGAAGATGTTCGACGGGATCTACACGGGGACCGAGACCCGCGACCCGGTCATGACGGACCAGTTCCTCCAGCAGTACGAGAGCTACCAGATCATCCGGTTCTTCGAGAACATCAAGCCGGGCGGGAACGGGGGCGGGTGGGTTGACACCTACGGATCGCTCTACGCGGACCGCTACGCGGAGCAGCTCTGGGACACGATGTTCGCCAAGGCCCGCGAGATGACGCTGTTCAACTGGGAGCTCCTGACGCTAAAGGCCGGCTCGGGCGCGAGGTCGCAGTGGGAGAGCCTCCCGACGAGCTTCGACTACAATGCGGTTGCGAAGGACTACAAGCCGGTCGGGGAGGGAGCCCCCGACACGCCCTCGTGGGGCACCCTGGCGGGCGTCGCCCTCAGGCAGGCGGACGCCGTCGTCGGCAAGCTCGGCAACCCGATTGGGATCGCGAGCTACAAGCCCTACCAGTCAACCGGCGAGGATTTCCTGCATAACTACATCGGCATGCTGGGGATCCCGATCGACCTGCGCCCGGAGTTCCCAACGGACGCCAAGGTGGTGCTCCTCACCGAGTCGGCGAAGTTCGACAAGGACATCGTCGCCAAGATCAGGAAGCAGCTGGAGGACGGGAAGTCCGTGGTGATCACCTCCGGGCTGCTGAGGGCCCTCAAGGGCAAGGGAATCGAGAGCATCTGCGAGACCGAGGTCACCGACTCGAAGGTGCTGGCCCGGGACTACTCGACCGGCTGGGGCGCGGGCGACCGGACGGGCCTCGGCGCCGACGAGAACAGGCCGGCGATCCTGTTCCCTGAGGTCCACTTCCTGACGAACGACGCATGGGGTCTCGTGAGCGCCGTGGAGAACGGCAACGGCTACCCGATCATGCTCATGGACAGGTACAGCAAGGGAATCCTGTACGTCTGGACCATCCCTGACAACTTCAGGAACCTCTACGCCCTGCCGGGCGCCGTCACGGCCGTCATCAAGAACGTCGTGATGGGGGGTTTCTTCGTGAGGTTCGACGGTCCGAGCCAGGTCGCGCTCTTCGCCTACGACAATGGCACGTTCGTAATCGAGTCGTACCTGCCCACGCAGGCCGAGACCAGGGTCACGGTCCAGGGCACTTTCACCAAGCTTCGTAACCTCGTCACCGGCGAGGCCATAGCCTCGTATGTCCCCGAGGAGCCCAAGGGATTCCCATGGCATCGCAGGCGGGCCGACGCCCCCCCGACGTCCCACTTCCTGGTGCCGATCATGCCGCACAGCTTCGCGGCCTTCGCGGCCGAGAAGTGAGGCAGGGGACCCTTACCAGCCCAGGTACGGCCGACCGTCGTACCCCGGGCCGTAGGGCCCGAGGGGTCCGTAGGGTCCGCAGAGCGCCAAGAGCCCCTTTCCCCGGTATTCGCTGAACCCGACCCCCACGGTGAAGCCGTGCTTGGGGTCGGTCACGTACATGTCCGCCGAGGTGCCGTAGAAGCTCCTCCCGTGGCTGCCCCCGCCAATCGTGAACGACACGTCGCCGTGGACCTCCGTCTTCCGGGGCTGCTCCACCTCCGCCTCGGTGGGCGGCGGCGTCGGCTGGGGAGGGGAGTAGACAAACCCGTCGTCGGGCGAGGGGCCGAGCGCGACCACCCTCGAGACCAGCGTGTCCAGGTTGAGGCTCTCCCTCTCGGTCAGCAGGCTGATCCCCGACGACACCAGCTCCCTCTCCGTGTGCCGCGCCGAGAAGGCCGACGAAAAGCCCGTGACGCCGCCGTCGCGCGCCAGCTTCACGTCCCGGGCCACAAGCGCGTTGAGGATCGAGACCTGCGTCGGATTGAGGCGCGTGACGCCCGCGGCGGCCCGGTCCGAGGGCGAGAGCCCCGCGCTGAACTCGAGCCCGGCCGCCCGCGCCCACGTCGCCGAGGCCATCGCGGCGACGGCCAGCGCAACGCGCGCAAGGAGCCAGGCGGGGTGGGAGGATTGCATCCGTGAAATAAGACGTGCGGAAACGGGTAAAGTTCCGGCCGGGTTCAGCCTTTGTCGTAGTCGAGGTACGGCCCCAGCCACCTCTCGGCCTCGGCGACGGCCCACCCCTTGCGCCGGGCGTAGTCGTCCACCTGGTCGCGGCCGACCTTGCCCACGCCGAAGTACTTGGACTCAGGGTGATTGAAGTACCAACCGCTCACGCTGCTTGCGGGCGCCATCGCGCAGCTCTCCGTGAGAGCGATCCCGGTTGCGGCCTCGGCGCCGAGCTGGCGGAAGAGGATCGGCTTCTCCGTATGGTCCGGGCAAGCCGGGTAGCCCGGCGCGGGCCGGATGCCGCGGTATTTCTCGCGGATGAGGTCCGCGTGGCTCAGGTTCTCGGTCCTCCCGAAGCCGCAGGCCTCGCGGGCCCTCTTGTGGAACATCTCGGCCATTGCCTCGGCGAGTCGGTCGCCCAGCGCCTGGCTCATGATGGCCGAGTAGTCGTCCGTCGCCGCCCTGAATGAGGCGGCAAAGGCCTCCACCCCGTGGCCTGCCGTCACCGCGAAGCCCCCGATGTAGTCGATCCTGCCCGATTCCCTTGGCGCTATGAAGTCGGCCAGGCAGTGGTTGAACTGCCCCTGGGGCTTTTCCTGCTGCTGGCGGAGCAAGTGGAACACCGTCTCCACCGCCGAGCGCGACTCGTCGGAGTACACCTCGACATCGTCCCCGACCGCGTTGCAGGGCCAGAAGCCGACGACCGCTTTCGCGGTGAAGCGCCTCTCGTCGACGATCCTGGCGAGCAGCTTCTTGGCGTCGGCGAGGAGCTTGGTCGCCTCCGCGCCCACGACCTCGTCCGAAAGGATGTCCGGGAACCTCCCGTGGAGCTCCCAGGCGCTGAAGAACGGGCCCCAGTCGATGAAGGGCACGATGTCGGCGAGGGGGACCTCGGCGAACGCCCGGGTGCCCAGGAACTCCGGCCTCGGGATGTCCACGGCCGCCCAGTCGAACCCTTGGCGGCGCTCCCGCGCGGTGGAGAGGGACAGCAGCGGCTTGCGCGCCCGGCGCGCGGCAAAATCCTCGCGCTGCCTGCCCTGCCTCGAGGCGACGTCCGCCATGAACGCGGGCTTTGACTCCGGGGACAGGAGCGAGCTCACGACGTTCACGACGCGGGATGCGTCCAGGACGTGGACGACGCCCGGACCGTACTCTGGGGCGATCCTCACGGCGGTGTGGGCGGCGCTCGTCGTGGCGCCCCCGATCAGGAGCGGCACCGTGCAGCCGGTGCGCGTCATCTCCTTGGCGACATGGACCATCTCGTCGAGGGAGGGGGTGATCAGGCCGGAGAGCCCGATGACGTCGGCCTTCCTCTCGACGGCCGCGGCGAGGATCTTTTCGCAGGGCACCAGCACGCCGAGGTCGATGACCTCGTAGTTGTTGCATGCCAAAACCACGCCCACGATGTTCTTGCCGATATCATGCACATCGCCCTTNNTTCTTGCCGATGTCGTGGACGTCGCCCTTGACGGTCGCCATCACGATCCGCCCCTGGGTTCGCGCGACGCCCCCGCCCGCGACAAGCCTGCGCTTCTCCTCCTCCATGAACGGCGTGAGGTAGGCCACGGACTTCTTCATCACGCGGGCGGACTTGACCACCTGGGGCAGGAACATCTTGCCGGCGCCGAATAGGTCCCCGACGACCCGCATGCCGTCCATGAGCGGCCCCTCGATGATGTTGAGCGGTCTGGGATACTTCGCCGTGTTGGCGCGCGCCTCCTCGGTGTCCTGCTCGACGAAGGCGTCGATCCCCTTGACGAGCGCGTGCGAGAGGCGCTGCTCGACGGGGGCGTCGCGCCACGCGAGGTCCTCCTTGGCCTCGATCCTGGAGGCGCCGCCCTGGGTGGCCTTGAGCCCGTCCGCGAACGCCACGAGGCGCTCGGTGGAGTCCGGGCGCCTGTTGAGAAGGACGTCCTCCACGCGCTCGAGCAGGTCCTTCGGGATCTCCCCGTAGACGCCGAGCATGCCGGCGTTCACTATGGCCATGTCGAGGCCCGCCTGGATCGCGTGGAAGAGGAAGGCGGTGTGGATGGCCTCCCTGACCGGATTGTTGCCGCGGAACGAGAACGACACGTTCGAGACGCCGCC
>PLXR01000032.1 GCA_003151495.1 Opitutaceae bacterium | reverse complement strand
AAGCCCGACTTGCGCACATAGTCGCGGGTGCCACAAATTAGGGCGCGGAGCGCGACCTCTATTTCCTCGGCAGGCTCTTCATGCAAATCACCCTGGTTGGTTTCCGTATCGAAGATTACGAGATCTTCAGCAAACGAACTGGCCTGGGCGGCAATCCTGCCATTGGGCAGGACGACGACGCTCTGCCCGTCGAAGACCAAGCTATCGTTCCCGCCGACTTGATTGACATAGATTACAGGGCGTCCATGAGACGTTGCGATGGCGCGCAGCATGTCAAGGCGCAGGAAGCGCTTGTCAATCGTGTATGGAGAGGCGGAAATATTGATGAGGAGTGTCGAGCCTTTTAAGACCAGTTCGGCCACCGGGTCGCGTTCGTAGAGCGGTTTGGCCCAGAATGTCTTATCGTTCCAGATGTCCTCGCAGATCGTGATTCCGATTTTGCGGCCGGCATGGGCGACGACGGTGGGCTGCGAGGCCGGCTCGAAGTACCGGTCTTCGTCGAAGACATCGTAGGTCGGCAGCAGGCATTTCCGGGCCATGGCGGCCACCTTCCCGCGGTGGCAGAAGGCCGCGGCATTGTAGAAAGGGCGGCCCAAGCCGGAGGTGTTGGTCTCGACGGTGCCGACGATGGCCGGCGTCTCGCCGATCGCCGCCGCAATTTCCCGGAGCGAGGCCTCGACGTCGGGGACAAAGCTGCGCTTGAACAGGAGGTCCCGCGGCGGATAGCCGCAGACGATCAACTCCGAGAAAATGACCAGCTCCGCGCCCTGGCCGACCAGGGCCGCATAGGCGTCCAGGATCTTGCGCCGGTTGCCGGCGAGATCCCCGACGGTGGTGTTGAGCTGGGCGAGGCCGAGGCGCATGGAAGGTTCGAAGGTAAGCGTCCGGACGATTTTGTCACGCCCACGCTCCATTCTCCTGTTCAACCGCTGGGGGGTGCCCATAGCCTTGGCCTGAACAACCTGTCCCTAGCGTGAACAACCTGTCCCTAGCCTGAACAACCTGTCCCTTGCGTCCTCCCTTAGCCCCCGTCTCCTCCTTGATCCTGGCCTCTGCCTCCCCGCGGCGGCAGGAGCTGCTGGCGCGGCTGGGGGTCCCGTTTACGGTCCAGGTCGCTGAGGTGACGGAATTCGAGGAGGTCGAGGCCGATCCGCGGGCCTTGGTGGCCCACAATGCGGCGCTGAAGGCGGACTGGGTCGCCGAGCGCCGCCCGCAGGCCATCGTCCTGGGCGCGGATACGACCGTTTTTCTCGAGGGCCGGGTGTTCAACAAGCCGCGCGACCCCGACGAAGCCCGGGAGATGCTGCGCCGACTCGCGGGGCGGACCCATATCGTTTTCACCGGCCTGGCCGTCCGCCGGCTGATCCCGACGCTCCGCCTGGACGCGGACGCGACCAGTGAGGTCACATTTAAGCCATTGCAGGACATAGACATCGAGACATATCTTGCCCGGGTCAACACCCTCGACAAGGCGGGCGGCTACTCCATCCAGGAGCACACCGACATGATCGTGGCCGGATACACCGGCTCGTTCACGAATATTATGGGGCTTCCTCTCGAAGCGACGAAACAAATTTTGACCCACTGCGGTCTCCTCAAATAAGGTGGACTCTTCCCTTTGATGATTCGTCAGGCCAAACACCCATGACCCAAACCTCCGCGCCGCCGCCGGCCGATTCGACCGCCCGCCGCCGCCGTGTGGTGCCCTGGCTTTCGTCCAGGCCGGACACGCGCGCGATCCAGATCGGGGTTTTGGGGACGGTCCTGATCCATCTGCTCCTGATCCTGCTCGTGCCCCGCCTGTTCAAGGGGGAGCCGCCGCGGACCGGCGTCCGTTCCCGGATGCCGCAGTTCAACATCCAGATCCTGCCGGAGTCCTTCAACCGCAAGCCCGTCCCGAAGCCTCCGATGAAGTTCGTCGAGGCCAATCGCAACGCGAACAACAAGGTTCCGGAGAAGACGAACAACTTCAGCGACCAGAACCAGCAGGTTGCCCAGGAAAAACCGACGCCGAACGGCAAGAACGACCATCCCGCGCTCAAGGGCCAGACCAAGATCAAGTCCGACCAGATCGTCAGCGGCCAGTTGATCAAGCCCCAGGAGGAGGTCCCGGTCACCCCGCCCGTGCCGCCCAAGCCCGCCGTGGTCGCCAACCGCCGCCAGGAGCAGAACCCGCTGCCCGGAATCGAAAAAGCCCAGGGTCCGGACAAGGACGCGGCATCGAGCAGTCTTTCAAAATTCGCCGATAACGCGAAGGCGATCCCCGAGCGCATCGACGGGCAGAAGGAGGCCTCCACCAGCGAGGCCGACCATCAGGCCACCCCGCAGATCGACCGCAATCATCCTCGACCGCGCCGCACGCTGGAACAGCCCGCCCGCCCCGCGATCTTCACGAACAACGATTTCGGGACGTCCAACCTCGGGATCACCGCCCTCGACGCCCGGTTTAGCAACTACGGTGTCTATCTTCGACGCCTGATTGAAACCATCGACACCGAATGGCATGGTATTCTCAATGAACGCCGTACGGCTAGCGCCTCCGGCAATTACGTGGTTGTGAAGTTTAAATTGAATTCAAAGGGCGAGATCGCCGAGTTCTCCTCCCCTGAGCCTACGCCCGGGACGCCCGATGCCGATGTGCAGGCGTGTGTTGCCGGGGTCCGGGACCGCTCGCCTTATGGTCCCTGGACACCGGATATGATCGCGACCCTCGGGACGGAGCAGGAGCTCGAGATCACGTTTTACTACGAGTGAAGCCCTGGCCCGAGAGCTTTTGGGCGGCGCTGCCGCTCGGGCGGGGGGTGGCGGTGCTGGCGCGGGACGCAAATGGCCTAGCCGCCCTGGCGAAGCCCGCCGGCCTCCTCTCCCATCCGAATCAGCGGGGCGAGGAGCCCCGGTCCCTGCTCCAGGCCGCCTATCACGAGGAGGGGGAATATTTTCAGCTGCCCGACCCGGCGCAACGGATCTGGCTCCTCAACCGCCTGGATTCGGCGACCTCGGGCGTCATCCTCGTCGCGGCGGACCCGGAACTCGCCGCGGCCGTGCGCGCGCAGTTCGAACTCAAGCGGGTGCGCAAGCTCTATGCGGCGCTCGTCTTCGGCCGGCCGAAGCTGCCGGCCGAGGACTGGCGCGACCGGCTGACCGTGCAAAGGAGCGCCGGCCGGATCCGCACCGCCCCCGGCCACATCCCAGCGGAGTGCCGGATGCAGGTGACGAAGGCGGGGCACGGCCGGCCGGCCCTGAGCCTGCTGCGCCTTGAACCGATCACCGGGCGCAGCCACCAGCTGCGGGTCCAGTGCGCGAAGCGCGGGCTGCCCATCGTCGGCGACCAGACGTACGGCGATTTCCGGCGGAATCGCGAATTCGCGCGCGCGACCGGTGTGAAACGCCTGTTCCTCCACGCGCTCGAGACGAGCTTCAGCTATCGCCTCGGCGGGAGGGAATTCGCCTTCAGCGCCCAGGCGCCGCTTCCCGCGGAATTCGAGGGCGCCTTAGAGAAGGTTTAGCTGGGCGTCGTCGTCCGGCGGGGCGACCGTGATCTTCTTCTTCGGACGCGCCTGCGGCGCGGGCAGGGAGATGCTGGCGTCGTCGCTCTCCAGCCGGGAAAGAATCGCGCGGGCCCGGTCGATCACTCCCAGAGGCAGGCCGGCGAGCCGGGCGACCTGGATGCCGTAGCTGCGGTCGGCGGCCCCGGGCACGACGCGGCGGACGAAGACGATGTCGTCGTTCCATTCCTTCACCGCGACCGAGAAATTGCGGAGGCGGGGCAGGTGCTGCTCGAGCTGGGTGAGCTCCTGATAATGCGTGGCGAAGAGCGTGCGCGGGCCGCCCTCGGCGTCGCGGTGCAGGTGCTCGACGACGGCCCACGCGATCGCGAGCCCGTCGTAGGTGGAAGTGCCGCGGCCGATTTCATCGAGGATGATCAGCGAACGGCTCGTGGCGTTGTTGAGGATGTTGGCGGTCTCGTTCATCTCGACCATGAACGTCGAGTTGCCCCGCGCCAGGTCGTCGCTCGCCCCGACCCTGGAGAAGATCCTGTCGACGACGCCGAACCTGCACGAGCGCGCCGGGACCCACGAGCCCACCTGGGCCATGAGCACGATGAGCGCGACCTGGCGGATGTAGGTCGACTTGCCGGCCATGTTGGGCCCGGTGATGAGGGCGATCTGGGCCTCGTCGCAGGCGAGCGCCGTGTCGTTGGGGACGAACGCCAGGGCGGTCCCCGCCCCCTGGCCCGAGCGGAACCCCTGCTCGACGACCGGGTGCCTCCCGTCCGCCACCTCGAGGGAGTCCCCCTCGTCGATCTCGGGGAGGCAGTAGGACCATTCGCGGGCGATCGCGGCCCAGCCCGCGAGCACGTCGACCTCGGCGATCGCGTCGGCCGTCCCGGAGAGGGCCCGCGACTCGGCGAGCACGGCCGCGATCAGGGTCTCGAGGATCTCCTTCTCCCTGGCGAGCGCATTGTCCTCGGCGTGCAGGATCTCTCGCTCCTTCTGGCGGAGCGCATCGGTCACGTAGCGCTCGCCGCCCACGGTCGTCTGCCTGCGCACATAGTCCTGGGGGACGAGGTGGAGGTTCGCCTTGGTGACCTCGATATAGTACCCGAAATTGTTCGTGTACCTCACCTTCAGGCTGCGGATACCCGTACGCTCCTGCTCGCCGCGCTCGAGGTCTGCGAGCCATGCCTTGTTGCCGCTCATGAGCGCCCTCATGCGGTCGAGCTCGCCGTCGTAGCCCTCCCGCACGAAGTTGCCCTCCGCCACGTCCGCGGGCGGCTCGTCGGCGAGCGAGGCCGAGAGCAGCCCCCTGAGCTGAGGAAGCTCCTCGATGCGGGCCCGCAGCTCGGAGGAGCGCGGCCCCATGGCGCCGAGCGCGGCGCCGACCCGGGGAAGGCCGGCTAGCGAGTCGCGGACGCCGCACAGCTCGCGGGGGTTGCGCAGGCGGTTCTGGAGCCTCCCCAGGATGCGCGGGATGTCGCGGATCTCGCGCAGGGAGGCGGCAAGGTCCGAGAGGCCGGCCGGCTGGGCGATGAACTCCCCGACGAGCGCGTGGCGCCGGCGGACCTCGGGCAGGTCGAGGCTCGGGGCCGAGAGCCACCGCTCCAGGAGCCGGGCCCCGGCGGCCGTCGCCGTCCTGTCCATCGCGGCCAGGAGGGTCCCCTGGCGGCCGCCCCGGATCGACGAGAAGATCTCAAGATTGCGGAGGGTCGCCGGGTCCAGGAGGAGCGTCCGGGAGCTCCGGTATTCCTGGAGCCCGCGCAGGTTCTCGGGCTTGGCGCGCAGGTTGTCGGTCGCGTAGCCGACGAGGGCGCCCGCGGGCCCAAGGCCGGGGTGGTCGCCCTCGAGCCCGAATCCCTCGAGGTTGAGCACGCCCAGGGCCCCGGCCACGGCGCGGGCGCCGGCCGGGGCCTCGAAGTGGTAGGCCTGGAGCTCCGTCACGGTGCGGCCCGCGGTGAACCCGTGGAGGGCGTGGGTCGGCGCCTGGTCGTGGGGGGCCGCCGCCCAGCGGTCGGCCTCGCCCTCGGCGAGGAGGAGCTCCGCGGGGTCCAGGGAGACGAGCACCGGCAGCAGGTCGTCTATCCTCGCCGACGTCGCGACCCTGAACTCCCCGGTCGAGAGCTCGATCCACGCCGCGTGGAGCCCGCGCCGGTCGAGCGACAGGGCGCACATGTAGCGGTTCCTCGAGGCCTCGAGCTGGTTCGCGGCCAGCGTCGTCCCGGAGCTCAGGATGCGGGTCAGCCTCCTCCTCACGAGCCTTCCGGCCTGGGCGGGCTCGTCCTGGTCGCAGATCGCCACTTTTTTCCCGGCGGCGAGGAGCTTGCTCACGTAGTTGTCGACCGCGTGGTACGGGAGGCCCGCCATGGGGTGCTCCTGGCGCTTGGTGAGGGTGAGGCCCAGGAGGCGCGACGCCACGACGGCGTCCTCGAAGAAGAGCTCAAAGAAGTCCCCCAGGCGGAAGAGCAGCAGGGTGTCCCTCGGGAGCCCGCGCTTCACCTCGAAGTACTGCTGCATCATCGGGGTGAGTTTCTCGGGCTCGGCCATCGCGGGCCATTCGAACGCGTAGAATTGCAGAATTCAATGTTGGAGCGTGAAAACCGGGCGCCAGTATGGGCGTCCGAGCATGAGCGCCACCCCGGAGATCCCGACCGTCCCCCTGAGCCACAGGGACCTTGGCGGCTCGGGGGAGCCCCCGCTGGTCATCCTCCACGGCATGCTCGGGTCGTCCCGCAACTGGCAGACCGCCGGCAGGGACCTCGCCCGCGGCAGGAGGGTGCTCGCCCTCGACCTGCGCAACCACGGGTTCTCGCCGCACGCGGACTCGATGTCCCACGGGGAGATGGCGGCCGACGTCCTGGCGTGGCTGGACGCGCAGGGCCTTGCCCGGGTGAGCCTCCTCGGGCACAGCATGGGCGGCAAGGTCGCGATGGTGCTCGCGTGCCGGCAACCCTCGAGGGTGGGGCACCTGGTCGTCGTCGACATCGCCCCCAGGGCCTACCGCTGGCCCGAGCGCGAGGCCGAGTTCGCCGCGATGAACGCGCTCGACCTCGCCACCCTCAAATCCAGGGCGGACGCGGAGGCCCGGCTCGAGGCCGGCGTGCCCGGCTGGGCCATGAGGAAGTTCATCGCGACGAACCTCGAGAGGGACGAGGGGGGCGCATGGAGATGGCAGGTCAACCTGCAGGCGATCACCCGGGCCCTGCCCGGCCTTGAGGGAAACCCGCTCGCCGCGGGCGACCGCTACCCGGGCCCCGCGCTCTTCATTTCGGGCGCCCGGTCGGACTACGTCCTGCCCGGCGATCGCGGGGCGATCCTAAGGCATTTTCCAGCGGCTCGAATCGTCACGCTTGAGGGATGCGGCCATAACCCGCACATCGAGGCCCGGGAGGCCCTCGTCGCGGCCGTCGAGGGCGCAATTTAGCCGGAATCCGGCCCTAGACGTCCGCCTCGACCCGCTCCGCGCTCAGCTTGCGCCACCGCTCGAGGACGCGGCGGTGCATCTCGCCGGGCGACATCCCGTGCGCGGCCCTGAGGACCTCGACGCTGGAACCGTGCTCCACAAAGCGGTCGGGCCAGCCTATGCGCTCGACCGCGGCGGCGCAGTCGGCCTCCTGCAGCGCCTCGAGGACGGCGCTCCCGAACCCGCCCGTCAGGACATGGTCCTCGAGCGTGACGATCAGGGGGACGACGGTCGCCTGGCTCAGGAGAAGCGTCCGGTCGAGCGGGCGGACAAAGCGCGCATTCACGACCCCCACCGAGAGGTTCTCCTCCGCCTTCAGCCTCTCCGCGATCGCGAGGGCCTCGCGGACCATGGGCCCCAGGGCCCAGAGCATGATGTTGGAGCCCTCCCTGAGGACCTCGGCATGCCCGATTTCCAGCTTCTGCGGCTGGTCCTTGACCCTCACCCCGGTGCCCGGGCCCCTCGGGTACCGTATGAAGGCGGGGGTCCCGAGCTCGATGCCCGTGTGGAGCATGTCCACGAGCTCGTCCTCGTCCTTGGGCTGCATCAGCGTGACGTTCGGCACGCAGCGCAGGTACGCCAGGTCGAAGAGTCCGTGGTGGGTGGGGCCGTCATTGGGCGAGAGCCCGGCCCGGTCCATGCAGAAGGTTACCGGGAGGTTCTGGAGCGCCACGTCGTGGACGATCTGGTCGTAGGAGCGCTGCAGGAACGTCGAGTAGATCGCGCACACGGGCCTCATCCCGCGGGTCGCCATGCCGGCGGCGAACAGGACCGCGTGCTCCTCGGCGATCCCCACGTCGAAGAACTGCCTGGGAAGCTCCGCGGCGAGCCTGGAGAGGCCCGTGCCGCTCGGCATGGCCGCCGTGATGCCGACGACCCGGGGGTCGGCCTTGGCGAAGCGCACCATGGCGTTCCCAAACTGCTCCTGGTAGGCGGGGGGCGTGCCGGGCTTGGGCCTCAGGCTGTCCCCCGTGATCGGGTCGAAGGCGCCCACCCCATGGAACTTCTCGGGGGAATTGAGCGCCGCCTCCAGGCCCTTTCCCTTGACGGTCATGACGTGGATGAGGACCGGCACGTCGCACTGCTTCGCGAATTCCAGGTTCTTCTGGAGCTCGTCCAGGTTGTGGCCGTCGATCGGGCCTATGTAGCGCAGCCCGAACTTCTCGAAGAGGCTCGAGTTCACGAAGAAGTCCTTCGTCTCCCGCTTCCACTTCACCCACAGCTGGTTCATCTCGTGGCCGTGGGGCAGCCCCGTGAAGAACTTCTCGAGGTCGTGGTGGATCCGGTTGTAGGTGGTGCTCGTGCTCAGGCGGTTCAGGTACTTCGCCATGGCGCCGACGTTGCGCGCGATGGACCACTGGTTGTCGTTGAGGACGACGATCAGCCGCTTGGTGGAGCTCACCACGTTGTTGAGCGCCTCGAGGGTGATGCCGCAGGTGAAGGCGGCGTCGCCGCACACGGCGACTACGTGCTCATTCGTGCCCTTCAGGTCACGCGCCGTCGCCATGCCGAGGGCGGCGCTGAGCGCCGTGCCCGCGTGCCCGGCCCCGAAGGAGTCGTGGTCGCTCTCGGAGCGGCAGAGGAACCCGCTCGCCCCCCCGCTCTGGCGCAGCCGGCCGAAGAAGTCGCCGCCGCGCCCCGTGAGGAGCTTGTGGACATAGCCCTGGTGGGCGACGTCGAAAACGAATGAGTCGGCCGGCGTGTCGAAGACGCGGTGCAGCGCGATCGAGAGCTCGACGACCCCGAGGTTGGGGCCGACGTGGCCGCCGCGGACCGCCGTGACCGAGATGATCTCGTCCCGGATCTCCTGTGCCAGGCGGGGCAGGTCGGCCGCCGCCAGGGCCTTGACGTCGGCAGGCCCCTTTATCCCGTCCAGAAGTCGGGGCTTGTCCTCGCTCATTGCCCTTCGCGATCGGTCTCGAACTTGGTGAATGAGACCCCGTCGCGCTCCTTCTTGAGCTGCTCGATCTTGAGCTCGGCGTCCTTCAGGCGTGCCTCGCAGTGCTTCAGCAACTTGTTGCCCTCCTCGAACTTGGCCAGCAGGTCGGCCAGCGGGACGTCGCCGGATTCCATCGACTCGACAATGGTCTCCAGGTTGGTGAGGGCCTCCTCGAAGGACAGCTTCGGTTCCTTTTTTTCCACGGCCCCCAAGGTTGTGCCGGGCAGGCGGCTTTTCAACCTATCTTTGGCGCAGGGGGCGCCTAGTGCGCCGCCGTGACCGTCACCGGGACCGAGACCTCGCCGCTTCCGTAGCCCTTCAGGAAAAGGCTTCCGGTCCCGGGCTTGCCGCCCTCGACCGTGACGGTCGCCGAGCTCTGTCCCTCGGGGACGATGACCTCGGGCATGATCACGCTCTCAGGCACATCCGTCGTGACGTCGAGAAGGAGGCCCCCGGCGGGCGCGGGATGCGAGATCGTGAAGGTCAGGCTCTGCTTCTGGCCGGGCGAGAGGGTCAGCACCCCCGGCTCCGCCGTGACTTCGCTCGAGTCGACCCGGAACGTGCCGACCACCGAATTGCCGGCTGCGCTTGAGAGCGTCACCCGGTAATTCTTGCCGGGCGCGAGCGCCGGGACGAAGAAGCCGAGCGAGGTGGGGGACTCGTAGACCGTGCGCACGGGCGTCCCGTCGAAGCCGATCAAGTCCTGGGGGGTGAATCCCCTGCCCAGAACGCCTATCCTCGCACCGACCGGGCCGCGGTTCACCTCCAGGGAAAGGACATAGCGGCTGACGATGGAGGCGCGGGAGAGTTCCGTGTAGGCAAGGTGGTTCTGGACGGTGCCGTTGCCCTCTATCGAGTAGTTCACCAGGTAGTAGTAGCCGATGCTGCTCTGGCCATTGGGCAGCTTGTATTCGAACTCGTAGATGCCCGGGACCTCGTCGCTCTTCCTCATGTCGTGGCTCGCCTCGCCCACGATGACATGGGCCGCGATGCTGTCCGGCACGACCGTGCTCGTCTTGGGCGTCACCCGCAGCGTGAAGGTGTAGATCCCGGAAGGATTCTCGGGGAGCGACGACGGGGTCAGGTTCGTCAGGCTCATTGTGGTGCACCCTCCGAACAGGGCCAAGGCAACGGCTGCGCCGGTCGCGGGCAGGAATTGTCTCGCGAAGGAAATTCGTTTGAGGTCCATTTGGATGATATTAATGAGGGGTGTCGCCGCAGAGGAGCAAGCCAAAGGTGAGGATGTCGGCCCGCTCGGGCTCTACGTCCACGTTCCCTTCTGCGCCCGCACCTGCGACTTCTGCGCGTTCTACCAGGTTAGTCCGACCGCCAGATCCGTCGAGAGTTTCATAAATAGCGTGGCGTCAGAGGCCCGCCTTGTCGAATGGAACCGGCCCCTTTCGACGGTATTCTGGGGCGGCGGCACCCCGGGCCTCCTTGCTCCGTCGGACCTCTCGCGCCTGGCGGAGCTCGTGCGCGGCCTGCCGGGCGGCGCGGCGCCCCTTGAGTGGACGGTTGAGATGGCGCCGGCCTCCGTAACGAGGGAGCGTCTGCTTGCGCTCCGGTCGGCGGGCGTGACCCGGATTTCCCTGGGTGTCCAGAGCTTCCGGCCCGCGCTCCTAGAGGGCCTGGGCAGGGCGCACACCCGGGAGCAGGCCCTGCGGGCCTACGGGCGCATCCGGGAGGTCGGGTTCCCGAGCGTCAACCTGGACCTCATGTTCGCCCTTCCCGGCCAGACCGCCGCGGAATGGGACGCGGACATTGACGAGGCGGTCTCGCTGGCTCCCGACCATGTCTCGACCTACTGCCTCACGTTCGAGGAGGACACCGCGCTCTGGGTCAAGCTCTCGCAGGGCCGGGTGCGGCTGGACCCCGAGAACGAGGCGAGGATGTACGAGCGGACCTGGGAGAGGCTGGGAGCCGCGGGCTACTCCCAGTACGAGGTGTCAAACTTCGCCCGCCCCGGGCACGCCTGCGCCCACAACGTGAACACCTGGCGGATGGCCGAGTGGGTGGGGCTCGGCCCGTCGGCCGCCTCGCAGCATGCGGGCCTGCGGGCCTCGAACATCGCGAACCTGGAGGAATGGTCGGCGCGGGTCGGGCGCGGCGAGCGCGCGACCGAGGACCGCACCGCGCTGACCCCCTCCCTCCTTGCGGAGGACGCGCTCGTGTTCGGGCTCCGGATGAACGAGGGGGTCGACCTCGCCGCGGTGCGCGCCCGATTCCCCGGCGCCCCCTGGGAGGGCGTGGACGCGCTCATCGGGAGGCTCGCCGGCGACGGCCTCGCCTCCCTGGAGGGCACCCGCGTGCGGCTCCTGCCCCGGGGCCGCCTCCTCGCCGACTCGGTCGGCTCGGAGATCATGCTGGCATTCGACCCGCCGGCCCGCGTTCCGGCCTTACCTTAGGCCGCAAACTGCTTGCTTCCGAGGTGCTCGAAGAAGGTGTCCCTGCGGTCGCGCGCCGTAGCTAGGTCCTTGGTCCCGAGCGACCGTCGGATCCGCTCCTTCGTGAACGGGGTGGGGTGGACGGTGTAGTGCAGGAACCAGGTCCCGTGGTTGTTCCAGAGGTGATGGTTGGGATTGTCCGCGGTGATGCGGATTCCGGAGTGGTCGGCTGTGGTGGTCATGATGCGTGATGATCTTTGAGGATTTGATCGCGCAGCAGGGCTGAAAGCAAAAGACCGACCTGGGCATCAGGTCGGTCATCGCTTTCGGGAGCGTTTCGGTTCGGGGCCTTTCGGCTCCGCACATCCGGGCTCTCGCCCGATCCACCGTGGCCGCTCCCGGCCCGGTTGGCAGAACCGGCTTTTGAGGGCCGATTCGTTCCTGATGCGGTGCGGATAATGAAAACTGCGGCCGATCCGTCCAGATATTTTTTGGGTTTAGAGCTTGGTTTACTGCAACTCGTTGGTTATCAATCCAAAAACGCACAGAGAAGCCCCTGCAAACTGATGCCCAAATTGCGGATCACCGTCGCCGTCATCACCTTCAACCGCTCGAGGTTCCTGCGGGAGACCCTCGCCGCGATCGTCCGGCAGGACTACCCGGGGGACCAATGGGAGCTCCTGGTGATCGACAACAACTCGAAGGACGACACCCGGGAGGTCGTCTCATCCTTCGTGGGGGCGACCCCGGCGCCGCGCTACGTCCTTGAGATGCGCCAAGGGCTGGACCACGGCAGGAACCGCGCGATCGACGAGGGCAAGGGCGACGTGGTCGTCCTCGTAGACGACGACATCATCGTCGACCCCACGTGGCTCTCGCAGATGGTGGCCCCCTTCTCGTCCGAGCGCTCCCACTCGATCGGCGTGGTGGGCGGCGAGGTCGTGCCGGTCTTCCCGGACGGCATACCGATCTGGCTCGAGGGCGCGCACAGGCCCCTCGGGTTCCGCACGGACCCCGGGCCGCTTCCCCCGGAACAGGCCCCGATGGGGGCGAACTTTGCGTTTCCCAGGTGGGTCTTCGCCCGATTCGGGAGGTTCGACACCCAGCTCGACCGGCAGGGGGCGATGCTCTTCGGGGGCGGCGACAGCGAGATGATCCGGCGCATTCGCGCGGTGGGACTGGAGGCGTGGTTCGTCCCCGGGGCCAGGGCGCTCCACCAGATTCCCGCGAGCAGGCTCACGCTCGGCTACGCAATGCGCCACGCGTTCGACTCGGCCCGCTCGAGGGTCGTCGACCAGGTGAGGGTGCTTCGCGCGTCCAAGCGCTCGCCCTACGGCTACCTCTCCTCGCGCGCCCTGGGAAGCTTCCTGAAGGTCCTGGGGTTCGGCGCCGCCTCGCTCGTGTTCCTCGTGGGCTTCAAGGGCGAGCGGGCGCGCCGGGCGCTCGTGCGCTCCTGGCGCTCGTGCGGCTACCTCTATCAAATCACTCGCTCTGCCCTGGGAAAGGTCTGAGGATCGCCCGCAGAGCCCACGCCATGGCGTCCCATCCCCCGGTATCCGTCTTCATCCTCTCCCGAAACGAGGAGAGGAAGATCGGCCCAGCGATAGAGAGCGTCGCCTGGGCCGCGGAGATAGTCCTCATCGACTCGTTCTCAACCGACGCCACGGTGGCGATCGCCGAGAGCCGCGGCGCGCGCGTCGTGCAGATCGAGTTCAAGAAGTTCGGCGAGCTCCGGCAGGCGGGGATCGAGCACACGACGCATCCCTGGATCTTCAGCCTGGACGCGGACGAGCGCTGCACGCCGGAGGCGAGGGACGAGATCCTGCGGATCGTCGCCGACCCGGGTTCGGCAGACGCCTACCTGGTGCCGCGCCGCAACCTCCTCCTGGGTCGGACCATCCGCCACAGCGGATGGTATCCCGACTACCGCCAGCCCCAGCTCTTCCGCCGGGGCAGGATGGCCTACGCCGCGGAGGACGACGTGCACGAGGGATGGTCGCTCGACGGCCGGCTGGGGAGGATGAGGAACCCCATCATGCAGATCCCCTACCAGACCCTGGCCGAGGCGCTCGGCAAGATGAACCGGTACACGTCGCTCGGCGTCGCGAAGCAGGAGAGGCTCGGCAGGCCGGCAAGCTACCCGGCGGCGTTCCTGCGCGCCTCATTCGCCTTCCTGAAGGCCTATGTGCTGCAGCTCGGGTTCCTGGACGGCGGGCCCGGCCTCGTGATCGCCGTGCTCAGGTTCGAGAACTCCTTCTACAAGCACGCGAAGCTCCTGGAGCACCGTCTCCCGCCGGACGGGACTAGCTGAGCGCGACCGAGCGCTCGCGAGCCGCGCGCACCAGCGCGTCCGCCATGTCCGACGGGGTCACGGCGACCTCGATGCCGCATTCCCTGAAGACCGCGATCTTGGCCGCCGCGGTGTCCTCGGCCCCGCCGACGATGGCGCCCGCGTGGCCCATCCTCCGGCCCGCCGGCGCCGTGGCGCCGGCGATGAACCCCGCGACGGGCTTCCGGCAGTTCGCCTTGATCCAGCGCGCGGCCTCGACCTCGGCATTGCCACCGATTTCCCCGATGACGATGATGCCGTGGGTGTCCGGGTCGGCGTTGAACATCTTGACGACATCGAGGTGGGAGGTGCCATTGACCGGATCGCCGCCGATGCCGACGCAAGTGGACTGGCCGACGCCGCGCGACG
>PLXR01000051.1 GCA_003151495.1 Opitutaceae bacterium | reverse complement strand
CCGCTCGGGTTGATCGTGATCCCGGCCGACATGTTGGAATCCACGGTCCCCTGGTTCGTGAAGCTCGCCAGCTGGCCCGCCCCTATTTGCCCGGAGCCCTGGATCGTGTTGTTGGCGTTGACGAACGTTTCCGTACCCAAGGCGCCGTAGATCCGGTTGCTCGTGAAATTTGAAAACGAGAGGACGCCTGCCCCGGTAAGCGTCTCGGTGGGCCCGACCAGGACGAGGTCGGTGTTGTTGCCCGTGGAATTAAGGCTCAGGGTGCCCTGGTTCTGGAAGGTCCCGGTGAGATCGAAGGTCGCGTTGTTCGGCTGGCTCAGGATGCTGCCGGCAGACAGCGCGACGCCGTTGAGCACCGTGCCCGCAGTCGGGACGATCACGCCCGTGCCCGATGTCGACAACGTGCCGCCGTTCACCGTGACCCCGCTCAGCGAGACGGTCGAGCCGGTGCCGGCGCTTATCGTGCCGCCCGCGTTGGCCACCGAGCTGCCGCTGAATGTCAGCGTCGAGCCGCCGGTCGCCTCCATGAGGCCGGTGTTGGTCGTGCTCCCGCTCGGGTTCACCAAGAGACCAAGGGACAGGTTCGAGTCCACCGTGCCGCCGTTCACGAATCCCGCGAGCAGGCCCGCGCCGATCGAGCCGGATCCCTGGATCGTGTTGTCGGCGTTGACGAAGGTCTCGGTGCCCACGCTGCCGTAGATCCCATTGTTCGCTTGGTTGGAAAGCGACACGACCCCCCCTCCCGACAGGGTCACCGTGCCGCCGCTCGCGACAAGGGTCGTGTTGTTGCCGGTCGATGCGAGGGAGAGGGTCCCCGCGTTGATGAAAGTCCCCGTTGCCTGCAGGTAGAGGGTCGTGTTGTTGGTGACCTGAAGCGTGCTCCCGGAGGCGAGGTTGACCACTCCGCCGAGCGTGTTTGACCCGGCCTCGTTCTGGACGAGGCCGCCGCCCAAGGCGTTGAGCGTCCCGCCCGAGACGGTTGCGCCCCCGTCGAGCTGGAGGGTGCCCGTGCCCGCCACCGCCACCGTCCCCCCGTGGATCGCCGTGCCGCTGACCGCAACGGTCGAGCCGGCGCCGGCTGTGATCGTGCCGCCGGAATTGGTTACCGTGCCGCCGGCAAAGCTCAGCGTGCCGCCGCCGGCCGCGGACATCGCTCCCGCGTTCGTGATGCCCGCTCCGTTGGGGAGCATCACGAGCGCCTGGCCCGGGGCGTTCGCGATCAGGGAGCCTCCGGACTGGTTGTAGAATTGGAGGAGCCCTAGCCCGATCTGGCCCGCGCCCTCGATCGTGTTGTCGGCATTGACCAGCTCCTCGGTTCCCGAGGAGCCATAGATCCGGTTGGAGGCGCTCGGGTTTCCCACGAGGTTGAGGATTCCGCCGCCGGACAGGGTCAGGGTGTTGCCGCTGATCACGAGGTCCGTGTTGTTGCCCGTGCTTCCCAGGCTGAGCGTCCCCGCGTTGACGATCGCGCCCGTGCCCGCGATTCCCACAAGCGTCAGCGCGAGGTTGTTGTCCACATAGAGGGAGCTGCCGGAATCGATGGTCAGGTCCGCGATCGTCGGGCTCGCCACCAGGGTCACCGTGTCGGCGCCCGCCTGGCCGATCACGACGCTGTAGGCGCCCGTGGGGACAAGGCCCAGGTTCCAGAATGAGGTCGTCGACGCGTCCCAGTTTCCCACCGTGCCGCCTGTCCAGATGTCGACCTGGGCCCGCGCGCGCGCGGCCAGGAATGCGGATGCGGCCAGTAACGCGAATATGCGGCCCGCCCTCGCCCAACGGCGATTCCCATTCAAGACGATGCGCAGCGGCGGCCGGACAGGAGGCACCCCACCGGAAGGACTAAAATGCTACTTACTTGCGTCAACAGGATTCTGGAAAGCGACATGGCCGGTCGGGGCTGACCTGGGTCGTACGCCAACCGGGGGGGCGGGGGCGACCTGCAGCCCTTGGAAAGGGTTGCGTCACGCAACCCGTCTCCGTAACGGGAACAGATGGCTTGGAACCCCCGCTTCGATCCAGAGAACCGCAGGCTGTGGGCATGCCTGATCCTGTCCTGCCTGCTCGCAGGGCCCCTGCTGGCCGGGCAGAGGGAGGTCGCCGTGGTCTTCCGCGATGCAGGCGAGTCGGGGAGCGTCGAGGTCGAGCGCGGCACGCTTCTAGGAATAGACGGGGCCCCGGGTGAAAAGCGCTTCCGGTGCGCGGCCGGGTCGCCCCTTCGGGTCACGCTCGCCCTGGACGGCGACTCTTCGGCCTACGGCAGCCGCACCACGATCGTGTCCCTAGCCAGCTCGCCCCACCCGTTCACCTTCTTCCTGCGCGACGTCGACAGGCGGTTCCCCATCCTCATCCCGGCCTACGGCGTCGCGGTCACCGAGGCCGGCGACCCCAGGTCGTACGCGCAGATCGCCTCGGACATCGGGAGGCTCGGCCTGCTGACGAAGCTGGGGCAGGTGGAGAAGGAGCCGGAGGAGAGCTTTGACGCGGCCGCGGCCAAGGTCCGCGACATGCGGTGCCCGACCTGGCTCGGACTGGGCCGGGACATCCGCATCTTCTCGGTCGGGGAGAGGCTGGACTCGATAGAGCCGCGCAACCACGGGGTCGGGGTGGCCCTCCCCGAGAGCCAGGACAAGCCCGTCCTCTACAATTTCCTGGTCGGACGGGGATGGGGCGCCCGGGACGACATCACGCGGCGGCTCGAGGACGGATGCCTGCCCATCCTCCACGGGACCCTGGTGGACGAGAACATAACCTACTCGGTCACCTCCTTCGTCTCCCTTGAGGCGGGACCCCTGAGGCCCGGCACCGTGCGGGGCACATCCGTCCCCGTGGCGGACCATTTCAGCCTCGGCGAGATGACCACCCCGGAGCAGGAGCGCGAATTCGCCCAGGTCGGCTCAAAGGAGCTCGAGCAGCCGGAGGAGACGGTGCTCTACCTGAGGGCCGTGGCCCGGAACACGTCGGCCGCCCCGCGCTACGCCTTCTTCAAGAACGCCTACCCCTCCGGGATGAACGGCTCGGCCTGGGCGTTCGACGGAAAGACGGGACTCGCCCGGTTCGCGTCGTCGGGGCGGGTGTTCTCGGCGTCGAGGCTGGACGGGAAGCCGCTTGCGCAGGAGGAGGTCTCGGTGCTCCTGCAGCCGGGGGAATCGGCCGTCCTCGACCTTTACGTCCCCCACACGCCGATCACGGCCGAGCGCGCCGCGAGGCTGTCCCTGCAGGACTTCGAGGCGCGCCGCCTGGAGACCCGGGCGTTCTGGCGCGCCAAGCTCGCCGGCGCGGCAACGATCCGCCTTCCCGAGCCGCGCATCCAGGAGATGGTCCAGGCCGGGCTCCTGCACCTGGACCTCGTGACCTATGGGCTTGAACCCGCGGGCACGCTCGCTCCCACGATCGGGATCTACGGGCCCATCGGCTCCGAGAGCTCCCCCATCATCCAGTTCATGGACTCCATGGGATGGCACGACGAGGCGCGGCGGGCGCTCGGGTACTTCCTCGACAAGCAGCATGAGTCGGGGTTCATGCAGAACTTCTCCGGCTACATGCTGGAGACCGGCACGGCGCTCTGGAGCATGGGCGAGCACTACCGCTACACGCGCGACGACGCCTGGGTGAGGCAGATCGAGCCGAAGCTGGTCAAGGCCTGCGAGTACATCCGCGCATGGCGCGCGAGGAACCTCCGCGAGGACCTGCGAGGAAAGGGCTATGGGCTCCTCGAGGGGAAGACGGCGGACCCGGAGGACCCGTTCCGGTCCTTCATGCTCAACGGCTACCACTACCTCGGACTGAGCCGGGTGGCCGAGATGCTGGAGCGGGTCGACCCCCCGGAGTCGGCCCGGTGGCGGAAGGAGGCGGACGCCCTGCGCTCGGACATCCGCACGGCGGCCTCCGAGTCGATGGCGAGGTCCCCCGTCATCCCGCTCGGGGACGGGACGTGGGTTCCGACCCTCCCCCCGTGGGTGGAGGCCCGGGGCGCGCTCATGCTCGACGCGGAGGGCGGCACCTGGTTCACGCACGGGTCGATGGCCACGCGGGATTCGCTTCTCGGCCCCCTTTACCTGGCGTTCCAGGAGGTGCTCGACCCGGGCGAGGCCATGACGACCTTCCTGCTGGATTTCCACAACGAGCTCATGACGAGCCGCAACGTGGCCTTCAGCCAGCCCTACTACAGCCGGCACGACTGGGTCCACCTGAGCAGGGGCGAGGTGAAGCCGTTCCTGAAGGACTACTACAACCAGGTGGCAAGCCTCCCCGACCGGGAGACGTACACCTTCTGGGAGCACTATTTCCACCAGAGCGCGCACAAGACCCACGAGGAGGCCTGGTTCCTGATGGAGACGAGGTGGATGCTCTACATGGAGCGCGGCGACACCCTCGAGCTGCTGCCGGGGATCCCGAGGGACTACCTGCGTGCCGGCAAGGCGATCGAGCTCGACCGCGTGGCCTCGTATTTCGGGCCGCTGTCGCTAAGGGTGGAGTCGAAGGCGGGCCCCGACCGCGTGGAGGCCAGGATCGAATGCCCGTCGGACCGAAGGCCGCGGTCGGTCGAGATCCGCCTGCCCGATCCCACGGGGCGCAAGGCCGTGCGGGTCGAGGGGGGCGCCTACGACCCGCAGACCGAGCGCGTCCGCATCGCCGACTTCCAGGGCTCGGCGACGGTCGTCGCGTATTTCGAGTGAAAGGTTGTGGGGGCGAACCCACGTGCAACGCGGCCTTTGATCCCGAGTCACTCTTCACGGAAGATCGGCGCCGGGCTCGACTGAGCCTTTTTGCTCGTGTGCGGCTTGGGGTTGGAGTTTCTGTAAAACGCTCCATAATGCCCAAGACACCCGAGGCCACGGCCCCGCCAAATAGGGTCCCCATCCTAATCGCCTTCAGTTTGGTCCTGGCGGGCTATCTCTGGGCTTTCACGGAATCCGGGGGATTCCGCCCGACGAAGGAGCCGGGGGGGTACTACGGGCTGCTCACCGACGCCCTCAGGTCCGGCCAGCTCAATCTCAAGGCCGAGCCGGACCCGAGGCTCGCGCTTCTCGCGAACCCATGGCTCAGCTACCAGGGCATCCCGCGGATGCACGACGCGACCTACTTCCACGGGCACTACTACATCTACTTCGGGGTGGCCCCGGTCATCCTCTACTTTGGGCCCATGTGGCTGGCGACGGGGCGTTTCCCGACGGAGGGATCCGCGGGGGTCCTGTTCGCCTTCGCGGGCACGATGGCCGGCCTCTGGCTGCTGCGCAGGCTGTTGGCCCTGCAGCCCGTTAAGCCTGGCGCCGGCTGGCAGGCCCTGGGCATCGTCGCGTGGGGCTTCGCGAGCTACGCCTTTGTCGACTGCCAGTCCTCCAACTTCTACACGGTCCCCATCCTCTGTGCGTTCGCGTGCCTGATGGCCGCCATGATTGCCGTCGAGAGGTCCCTGTCGGCGGGCCAATCCTCCTCCGCGGCCAGGTGGCTCGCCCTCGCAAGCCTCGCATGGGGCCTTTCCGTGGGGGGCCGGCCCCACTATGTGCTGAGCCTGCCGCTGCTGGGAATTCCCCTCGCCTTCCTCCTGGCGCGCGAGCCCGGGCGCCGCGTTACGCGAGGCCGGCTCGCCCTGCTCGCCGCCGCCCTCGTCCCCGCGGCAGTCGTCGGCGCGGGCCTTGCCTGGTACAACTATGCCCGGTTCGGGTCCGTCTCGGAATTTGGATTCAGGTACCAGTTCACGGGCAGCGACAATCGATTCATTCAGGTTTGGAATCCGCGGCTGATACTCCCGAACCTGCGCGTCTACTCGCTGACGGATGCGTTCTACTTCGCCTATTTCCCCTTCGTCGTGCCGATCGGGCTTTTCATCGGCTTCCTGAGCTGGTGCCCCCTTGCGGCGCTGGCGGCCCTCCTGCCCGCGAGCCTTCTTGAAAGGCGCCTGAGGACCGACCCGCGCTGGCTGTGCGTGGCCTTTTGCACCGCGGCCGCCGGGGCGATCCACCTTTTCGGCCTGTGCATCCTCCCGATAGGGGTCGACCGCTACAATGTCGACTTCCTGCCCGAATTCCTGCTGGCGGCATTGTTCACCGCGATCGCGTTCTTCGGCGCGGGTCCCCGGTGGCCAAGGGGGGTCCGCATCCTCGCCTCCGTCGCTCTTGCGTCCGTGGCCGCCGTATCGATCGCGAAGCTGACCTTTCTCGCCCTCGACAGGTCTCCCAACGCGGCGCAGAGGCGCGCCATTGCCCAAGTCCTCGACTGGCCCGCGGCGGCGGTGCAGTCGCTCTCGGGCGGGCTGAAGGGGCCGGCGGTGCTCGACCTTTCGTTTTCGGCCATCCCTCCCGGGTCGCGGGTCCCGCTCATCTCGACCGGAATAGGAAATGATGTCCTGTTTGCCGAGGGCGTCGACGGGAACCGCCTGCGCCTGGGATTCGTGCACACGGGAAACGCCCCGCTGTACGGGCCCCCGATAGCCGTGAGGCCGGGGGAGCACCGGCGGGTTGTCGCCGAGCTCGGCTCATTCTATCCCCCGGAAGCGCATCCCATGTTCCGGGGCTGGAGGCAGGACGTGCTGGACGCCCTGCACCGGCGCGTCCTGGTGAAGGTGGACGGAGAGACCGCCCTTGCGGGAAACTCAAACTTCTACCCGGCGGACGCGTGGAGCGTGCGCTTTTGCCCGCCGCCGGAAAAAGGGCTGGGGTTTGCGCCGTTTGCCGGCACGCTCGAAAAAGTGACCCGGCTGCCCCTCCCCTCGGAGGCCGAGGTCCGGGCGACCGGCTGGACGGGGCCCGTCAGGCTCAGGCTCAGGTTCCCCAGGTTCGAATATGTGCACAGCGAACCCCTTCTCTCGACCGGCTCGGTTCAGGCCCTCGACATGATCTACGTGACCTTCCTCGGGCCCGGAAGGGCGCGATTCGGGCACGACTCAACGCAGAATGGCGGCGTGGAGTCACCCGAGTTCACCTATGATCCCGCCATTGAGCACACCCTTGACGTAGGGCTTGGAAGCCTGGAGGCGGCGGAGGGGGCCACCCCCTCCGCCAGATTGGGCCTGCGCCTCAAGTTCGACGGCCGCTGGCTGGTCGCCGCATGGCGCCCGACCCACCCGACCTATCCCTATCAGAATCTGTTCGGCTACAATTCGGGGCTCGGTTCCGCCAGCGAGTCATTCTCGGGAAGCCTTGTGCCCGAGCACATCGAGTCGCCTTTGCCCAGCGCCACCTCCTTGGCGGGCAAGGGCCCGGTCGAGGTCGCCCTGCGCCTCGCCCCGATGCCGTCCGGCGTGCCCGAGCCCATTGTGGTCTCGGGAGTGACCGGCCGCGGCGACATTGTGTTCGTGCGTTACCTCGCCGGGAACCAGGTCCAGTTTGGCATGGACCACTGGGACGTCGGCATGCGGCAGGGCAAGGGCTTCAGGCTCCAGGAGGGTGCGGTGCACACGGTGGTCGTCTCGAGCGCAACCTTCCTGCCCGCCGCGGACAGCCCGGAGTGGGGCTCGGCGGAGCGCGCCGTGCGCGAGCACCTTCGCTCGACGATCGAGGTGTTCGTCGACGGAAGGAAGGTGCTCGACGCCCCATGGACCGGCTATGATGCGCTGGATTCCCAGACCTATTTCGGGACCAACCCGATCGGCGGCTCCACGACGGGCCCCGCGTTCTCGGGAATGGTGCTCTCGGCGCGCCATCTCGCCATGCGTGAATTCCTGGGCATGGTCGCCAGGGATTCCGGGGCGCCGGCCAGCCCTCCATAGAAGGGGGCTTCCCCGAAGTTCGACCGGCAAGGGCGGCGCCCACGGCGGAGATCGAACACCCGGCGCCGCTTCGTCTCGTCAGGGCCGATCCAGGAACTGCAACGGGATCCCAACCCGCCTCGCCCACGAGACCTCGGAGTGGTCGTCGCCCTGGAATACGCGGGTCATGAAGTTGGCATCCGTGTAGCCTCCGTCCCGGACAACAAGGTCTGCAAACGCCTGGGACTCTATGAAGAGCGCGTCGATAGTCTCGGTGCCGCGGTCGAAGTAGATCCGGTGGGTACTCGGATCGGGCATGTGCTGCTGGATATAGTTGAACGTGGCCAGCGGGAACGTCGCATTCTTCGGCGATGTGGAGATCCATCCCGTGGACATGCAAGCAGCCCCGCCGAAGATCTCCGGGTACTCGCACATCGCGTAGATGGAGATGTTCCCGCCCATGCTGGCGCCCATCGTGATCGTGTGCGCCCTGTCGGGGTGCGTGGCGTACCTTGAGTCGATCGCAGGCTTCAGCTCCTCGACGATGAATCGGAGGTAATTGTCCGCGCGAGGCCGCCCCGCCAGATCAACGCGAACAAATCTGTCCCTTGCCTCCTTGGGGACGTAGGGCAGCACCTTCTCGGGAAAATATTCACTTTGGCGCGATTCGTTCGACCAGATCGCGACGACGATGGTCGCGGGGATCTTTCCGTTTGCCATGAGGGTCGAGACGGCCTGCGCCATGTTCCACGACTTCTTGTTCCAGGTGATGCGAGGGTCGAAGGCCATCTGCCCGTCGTGCATGTAAATGACCGAACATCTGTCCTTGGAATCGTATCCCGGAGGAAGCCAGACATCGACATTACGGGGCGCAACGAACCTGGATGGAAACGCGCTCAGGTGCTCGATTCGGCCCACGGGCACCGAAGGCGTCTGGCCGGGGGACTCGGCGCCCAGGCATCGGGTCAGGGCGAGGAGCGATAGGCACAGGAATTTCGAGGATGAATTCATCGTCATAAAAATGCACCCGACCCTGTCCGCAAGAGTTCCCAGGGGAAACGCTCGTTAGGGAAAGACTGCCATCGACATTTGAACCACTGTCACCGCACCAGCTGTAGGGATGTTTCCACCGATAATCACGGCCAAAACCGTGGCGTCCCTTTTGCAATGTACGGTTACGGCAGGTCTGCTTCCGCAGCGACTTGGTCGGCAAACCTAGACCCTCATCCCCGGCAACTTCCACTCTAGGCGCCCGAAGGATCGACTCTGGGCGCAGCAGAAGGTAGAGTGCTTATTGAGGCGTGGGCGGTCCCAATGGAGTCGGGCGCCAATGGTCCGATCGCGTTGCGGCCGCAATCGACATTGCCACGACATCCTCAGCGCCGACGGGACCCACCCCCACCCTCATATTGAGTGGAGACGGTGCCCACGGCGGAAATCGAAACCACACGGCTTTCGTCGCCTGATTTTGAGTCTGGTTTGCATCCGGCCGTGATCCGCAATGACGGGATACTGTCCTCTAACTTGTACAGAGCGATGATGGTCGCACTCGGATAGTGGGTACGGGTTCAGTCGCGGCTATGCGTCGGCCACGACTGCCTCTGTCCGTCTCTGCGACTTCGCTTTGTCGCTCGGCGTGCGATACCTCGTTGTTCACTTTCCATCCATTGTTTCGAATGAGCGCCACGCCGTCCCATCAGGTATTGGCCGGCGGCGCGGGACAGGTTCTATCTTTCTTGGTCCCGATGCTCGTCGTGATGGTCGGGGTCTCTGTGCTCCAGATGGTCCTGCAGGTCTTGCGCCATTCGGCGGTGTTCCCGCAGATCGGACAAGGTCCGATCGGCCAGCCTTCTGACGTCTTCATCATGGAGCCGGTCCATCGACGCTTCCAGAGCCTGGATGACATGATCGTGCCCTTCAATCATTGCGCGGACAAAGAGCCGGTCGAAACGCTCATCGCGGGCATCCCTCAGTTCGTCCATCGTCCTGCGCTCGTCGTCGGCGATCCGACGCTGCTCGTCGTCCATCGGCCTCATCTCTCTTAGAGCAATTCCTTTTCTGCGAGCCAGCTCAGTCACGCGGTCATCCGAGCGCTGGTGGTCGTCAAGAAGATGCTTGGCATAGTCCCGAACACGGGGAGACCGGGCACGATCCATCGCGAGATGGGCCGTCCGTATTTCCTGGTCATTGACCTGGTGCATCTTCGAAAGCACCCAGTCCTCCGAGCGGCCCTCCTGGCGGTTGCCTCCAAACTGAATGTCTACCCCGCCGGGCAATTCCACATTCTGAGCATGACTGTTGATTGCGAGAAGGCCGCAAAAGGCGGCGATCGATAGAGATAATGATGGGATTCGCATAAATTTAGTCCTTCGTGCTTCTCTGGTTTTTTCCGCCGAACGCTACACAGACAGAGCGTACCGCCCTTGATTCGCGTCAAAGCTGCAACTCAGGCAATCTTCCACCGCCGCCCTCGCCGATAAATTCAGCGACTTATTCACTCTGCGGTTCATTGCTCGCAATACCGGTTGCCGGCCACGGGACCGAACGGCAGGAACAGGATGCAAGAGGCGGGGAACAGAAGAAAGTGATGCCTTTTGCGGTTCCAACTGCAGTGCCGGCTCAACAAGGCGCGCACCCTGTGACAATGCCGAAATCAAGGAAGGCGAAAGACCAGCGAAGCATTGGATTAAATGAGAACCTGTGAATGTCACTTTCTGAGAGGTACAACCTACGCCCAGAGTTGGTCCCCAGATATGGGGCCTTACCCTACTGGCACATGCATCGCCGGATTGTGCCTGTGAGCGGGAAACGCCAGCACCTCCGTCTAGATCCTAAAATTCATCCAGCGCCGCTCACGACTTCGTCGGGTTCGCGGACAAACACGATTTCCGCGTCCGGCGGCCGATGGAGAGTGTGTCCTGAGAGAATTATGAAGACTTTCCTATGTGAACAAATCGTCTCAGCCATTACTGGCGTGGTTCTCCGGCGGGCATCGCGACCTCATAGCTACATCGATTTCCCCATTTCCCTGTGACCTTCGGCAACCTCTTCGGATCGAAGAGGGCAAAGAACGTCAGAATGGTGCCCAGAGTGGGGATCGAACCCATACGACTTCCTCGGCTTGTTGCCGGGCATATCGCAAACACGGTCTTCCAGCCTCGACGAGCTAGCACCGTCCCATTTCTGCCCCTGCCTATTGTTTCACATTCAAGACCGCGCCCGCCGGGGGAGGGGGTACACTGGGTGCAGACACTGCCGCAACCGCCGACTCCACCGCGGCCTTAACAACCGCGGCCGTCGGTGCCTGACCCTGAAGTTTCATTATCTGAGCCAATTTGAGCTTGGCCTGCACATCGCCTAGCCTCGCCTCCGCTCGCGTCTGGGCAACAGTTTCCGTGGCTTCCGAAGGGCCGCTTGCAGCTGGGGTGACGTTCATGCACATCCCCTACGTCCGGACCAACGCCTTCTTTAGTCCGAAACGAAACGATCGCAGCCTCTGAGTCCCGAAATGTAGTGCCAGAATGGTGCCCAGGGGGGGGATCGAACCCCCACGACTTTCGTCGGCAGATTTTGAGTCTGCTGCGTCTGCCAATTCCGCCACCCGGGCGACGGGGTTTCAATGGATTCGAAGGCGCCGGGGGAGGCAAGTCCGCAGTGGAGGCCACCCGCGCCGTTGACATGACCCTCGGCTCCCATCTCCACTTCGCCGATGCCCGACTTCCGAGTCCATTTCCTGCCCCCAGTCGCCGATCCCGCGGAGATCACTCTTTCGCCGGAGGAGTCCCACCACCTGGTGGCCGTCAACAGGGCCGCGCAGGGCGCGACGGTGGTCGCCTTTGACGGGAGGGGCAACGAGTGGATCTGCGAACTCGCTGGCGCGGACAGGCGTGCGGCCCGCCTGAGGGTGCGGTTCGCCCAGAAGGCGAAGCCCATTCCGTGGAGGATAACCCTCGGCCAGGCGCTGCCGCTCGGCGGCGCGATGGACTCGATCGTGAGGAAGGCCACGGAGATCGGCGTCTCGTTCATCGTCCCCCTTGAGAGCGAGCGCACCCAGGTCCACATGGACTCCGAGCGCTCGGACCGGAAGATCACCAAATGGCAGACAGCGGCCCTCGAGGCGGCGAAGCAGTGCGGCAACCCGTGGCTTCCCGAGATCGCGCCGGTGACCGCTGCCTCGGCCTTCATTGAGTCGGCGAGGGGCTATGACCTGAGGCTGATAGCGAGCCTCCAGCCGGGGGCTAAGTCGCTCAAGTCGGTCCTAGCCCAGTTCCGCGCCTCCCAGGGCCGCGCCCCGGTGAACGTGCTCTGGCTGATCGGCCCCGAGGGGGATTTCACACAGGCCGAGATGGGCCTGTCGCGGACCCACGGCTTCGAGCCCATCACTCTCGGGCCGCTCGTCCTTCGGTGCGAGACCGCCGCCGTCTACGCGCTCTCCGTGCTCAGCTACGAGCTCTCGGGGTGACTACCAGACCAGCAGGCCGCCTGCGAAGGTGAGCCCCGCGCCCACGCTGCAGAAGATGATGCGGTCGCCCTCGGTGAAGATCCCCTCCTCCGCAGCCCACCCGAGCGCCATCGACACGCTCGCCCCGCTCGTGTTGCCGTACTTGGCGATCGTCACGATGAATTTCTCGTAGGGGATCCCGACGCGCTTGCTGACCGCCTTGAGGATCCGGGCGTTGGCCTGGTGCGGGACGACCCAGGCGATGTCCTCGGGCCTCAGGCGCTCGCGCCGGAGCGTCTCCTCGATCTGCTCGGCGAACCCGATGACCGCGTGCTTGAAGACGGCGACGCCGTCCATCTGGATGTAGAAGTGGTGGAGGTCGCTCTTGGCATCGGGCCACGGGATCCGGGCGCCGCCGCCTTTTCTCTGGATCGCCGTGAACTGGCCCGCGTCACCCGAGAGCCCCATCCGGTGGAGCCGGTGTCCCCCCGGGGACCGGGTGAGGATGGCCGCCCCGGCCCCGTCCCCGAAAAGGAAGGCCGTCTCGTGGTCCTGGGGGTTCGTGATCCGCGAGAGGAGCTCCGCCGTCACGACGACCACGTTGCGCGCCGATCCGCCGAGGATGAGCGAGCGGCCGACCTCGAGGGCGTAGAGCCAGCCCGAGCACGCGGCGTTGAGGTCGAAGGCCGCGACCCTCGGGATCCCGAGCTGCGCCGCGAGCGCGCTCGCGGCCGACGGCACCGGCTGGTCCGGTATGATCGTCGCCATGATGATCGTGTCGATCTCCCCCACGGGGAGCGACGCCTGGACCAGGGCGTGCTCGACCGCCACGGCGGCCAGCGAGGTCGCGCTCTCGTCGTCGTCGGCGTACCTGCGCTCCATGATCCCGGTCAGCCTGACGATCTCGTCCTCGGTGCGGTTCGGGAAGGCCTTCAGGATCTCGCTGTTGGCGCGGATGTTCTTCGGCACGGCGAACCCGACTCCTGCAATGCAAACGGTCTCGGCGGCGGGAGTCTGCACGGGGGTCATTTACGCTTCTCTATGTAGCGGGTGACGTCGTCGCCAGAGACCCGGCCGCCGGGCCCCGTCGGCACGATGTCCCCCATCTTTGCGGGATCCAGGCCGGCTTCCTGGGCGAGCTTTGTGGCCCTCGGGGTCCAGACGGCCGCCGCCGCCGGCGCTGCGCCCGGCGACGCCGTCGCCCCCGCGGGGCCGGACTTGCTCCTCAGGTGCTGGAGGCTCCCGTCAGAGGTCTCAATCTGGAGAAACACCGTTCCCGAGGGCCTGACCTCGCCCGGCTGGATGAGGATCGCCCTCAGCGTCCCGTCGCACGGGGCCTCGAACTCGAAGATCGACTTGTCGCTCTCGAGCTCCGCGATCTTCTGCCCCTTGGACACGCGGGCTCCGGACTGGGTCTTCAGGCTGACGACGGTTAGCTCGTTCACCGTCGCGCCCATGGAGGGCATGGGAACGTCGATCAGGAAGGTGTCCATCAGGGTTTGATGCGGCCGATCGTGGGACCGCCGGGGGGACGGGTCAACCCCGCAGCCGGGACGTGCCGGGGCGCCATCAGCGCTTCGCGCCCGCGCGCACGGCCTTCCATACTGCGATGCACCCCGAGAGGAGCCCCTCCATCTCGCCGAGCGGGATCATGTTGGGCCCGTCGCTCGGTGCCTCCTCGGGCTTCGGGTGGGTCTCTATGAAGAGCCCGTCGGCGCCGGCCGCGAGTGCGGCCCTCGCGAGCGGCGGCACGAATTCGCGCTGGCCCCCGCTCTTTCCCCCGCCCGCCCCCGGGAGCTGCACGCTGTGGGTCGCGTCGAACACCGTGGGATACCCGTTCTCGCCCATGATCGCGAAGGAGCGCATGTCGACGACCAGGTTCTGGTAGCCGAAGGTCGTGCCCCGCTCCGTCTGCCAGATCTCCGCCGCGCCGCCCTGCTTGAGCTTGCCCGTCACGTGGACCATGTCGTGCGGCGAGAGGAACTGCCCCTTTTTCACGTTGACCGCCCGCCCCGTCGCAGCGGCGGCGAGGAGGAGGTCCGTCTGCCGGCTCAGGAACGCGGGGATCTGCAGGATGTCGCAGACCTTCGCCACCGCGGCGCACTGCGCGCTCTCGTGCACGTCGGTCAGCACCGGGAAGCCGTACTCCCGCTTCACGAGGGAGAGGAGCGCAAGACCCTCCGTCAGGCCCGTGCCCCGCGGGCCGGCGCCCGAGGTGCGGTTCGCCTTGTCGAAGGAGCCCTTGAAGACGACGTTGAGCTCCGGGTGCGCCTTTGCGAGGGCGGCGAGCCGCGACGCGACGGCGCGGCAGACGGCCTCGCTCTCCAGCGAGCACGGGCCGGCGACCAGGAGGAGCCGGGAGGGGTCGAAGATCCTCACGTGCGCCCCTTCCGGGCGCCGGCCCTGCGGCCCCTCACGGCGGCCGCGATGAACGCGGCGAAGAGCGGGTGCGCCTTGTTGGGCTTCGACTGGAACTCCGGGTGGAACTGGACCGCGACGAACCAGGGGTGCCCCTTGAGCTCGATGATCTCGACCAGGTTCCGCTTCGGGTTGATCCCGCTAATCGTGAGCGCCTTGGCCAGCCGGCCGACGTAGGCGTTGTTCACCTCGTAGCGGTGCCGGTGGCGCTCGCGGATGAGCGTGGCCCCGTAGGCCTTTGCGGCGAGCGTCCCCGGGGTGAGCGCGCAGTCGTAGCTGCCGAGGCGCATTGTCGCCCCCTTGTCGGTGATGGCCTTCTGCTCCTCCATCATGTTGATGACCGGCTCGGAGCACTTCGGGTCGAACTCCGTGCTGTTCGCCCCCTTGAGCCGCAGCACGTTGCGGGCGATCTCGATCACGGCGATCTGGAGCCCGAGGCAGAGCCCGAAATACGGTATGCCCTTCTCCCGGGCGTAGCGCGCGGCAGCGATCTTCCCCTCGGTGCCCCGGTCGCCGAATCCGCCGGGGACGAGGATGCCGTCAAGGCCCCTGAGGAGCTTCATCCCGCCCTTCTTCTCCAGGTCCTCGGCGTCGATCCTCCTCACGTTCACCTTGCAGGTGTTGGCGATCCCGGCGTGGGCGATCGACTCGTAGACGGACTTGTACGCGTCCTGGAGCTCGATGTACTTGCCGACGACCCCTATCGTCACCTCGTGCCTCGGGTTGAGGAGGCGCCTGACGATCTCCACCCATATGTTCTTCCTCGGGGCGGGGATCGAGTAGCCGAGGAGGTCGAGCACGAGCTCGTCCATCCCCTCCTTCTGGAGCGCGAGGGGGAGCTGGTAGATCGAGCTGTCAACGTCGCGGCACTCGATGACGGCCTTGACGGGCACGTTGCAGAACATGCTCAGCTTGTCCCGGAGGTCGATGTCGAGCGGGTGGTCGCACCGGCACACGAGGACATGGGGCTGGATGCCGATCTCGCGGAGCTTCGCGACCGACTGCTGCGTGGGCTTGGACTTGAGCTCACCGGCCGCCGCGAGGAACGGGACGAGGGTCACGTGGATGAAGACCACATCGTTCGCCTTCATCTCCAGGGCGAACTGCCGCATCGCCTCCAGGAAGGGAAGGCCCTCGATGTCCCCGGTCGTGCCGCCGATCTCGGTGATGAGGACGTCGACGTCCTTGCCGCCCGCGTAGATCCGCTCCTTGATCTCGTTGGTCACGTGGGGGATCACCTGCACGGTCTTGCCGAGGTATTTCCCCTCGCGCTCGTTGTTAAGCACGGTCTGATACACCTGGCCGCTGGTCAGGTTGTTCAGCCGCGTCAACTGCACGTTTGTGAACCGCTCGTAATGGCCCAGGTCGAGATCCGTTTCCGCGCCGTCGTCAAGCACATAGACTTCGCCGTGCTGGTACGGGCTCATGGTGCCGGGGTCGACGTTCAGGTAGGGGTCGAACTTCTGTATCCGGACGGAGAGGCCCCGGAGCTCGAGAAGCGCCCCCAGGGCGGCCGCCGTGAGCCCCTTGCCAAGCGAAGAAACTACTCCGCCCGTCACGAAGATATATTTCATCCGAGAGGGATAAACGCCGGGCCCCGATTCGCGCAAGATTCTTCACCCCCCGGGGGGAGTGCTACCCGAAGAAAAACGACACGGCCGCTGCGGCCGCGATGAGGACGAGCCCGATAAGGAGCATCCAGAGCGCCGCCTTGAGCAGCTTGAGGAGCAGCCAGAGGACCACGGCCGACGCAAGCGCCGCACAGGCAACGACGAAGCCATGCGGGTAGGCCGAGAGGGATTCGAACATGCCACAGGCTGGCATTGGACGGGCGCCCGCGCAAAATGAATTGCCCAGCCCCCCCCTCGACCTCCAACTCGTGGCCCGCCATGGACCGAAGGAACGTAAATTCAAAGCCGCAGCTCCTCGCATGGCTGATGTGCGACGCGGTGCACATAGACCCGGGCTCCGGCAAGCACACGATCCTGGGCGTCTTCTCCAACATCATGGCGAAGCACTTTCCCGTGGTGCACCCGCACATGGTCTGGTTCCTGACGATCTCGGACGTCGCGGCGGGTAGTCACGTGATGAAGATCTCGATGGGGATGGGCCTGGACGATCCGAAACCCCTGATCGAGCGCACCTTCGAGTCGCAGGGGCCCCTCGCGCGGATCAACCTGATCAGCGAGATCAGAAACCTGACCTTCGCGGGTCCCGGGGACTACTCGATCGTGATCGAGGTCGACGATGAGACCCTCCTGGCGACGAGCCTAAACGTGACCGGCTGACCCTGGGCCGATGACCGAACCCCAAATCGACCTGGTGGGAGTGGGCTCACCGATCATGGACCTGGTGGCCCAGGTCCCGGATTCCTTCCTGGCCAACGTCTCGGGCGAGAAGGGCGGCATGGTGCTGGTCGACGACGGGGAGATGGGCAGGATCGTCGCACTCCTCGGGGAGCCGCCGGCCCAGACGACCGGGGGGTCCGCGGCGAACGCGACCTTCAACGCCGCGCGGCTCGGGCTGCGGACCGCCTTCGTCGGAAAGCTCGGCAACGACCACCTTGCCGCGACGTACATCGAGCGCTTCCGGGGCGCCGGAGTTGACGTCTCGCGCTTCAAGCACGGGAAGGTCCCGAACGCGCGGTGCCTCGCGCTCGTGACCCCGGACGCCCAGCGCACCATGCGCACGAACCTCGGGGCCGCGATGACGCTCGCTCCCGAGGAGATCTCCCCGGCGGACTTCCGGGGGGCGCGCCACGCCCACATCGAGGGCTACCTCGTCTTCAACCAGCGCCTCTGCGAGGCCGTCCTGAACGCGGCGCGCGCCGCGGGATGCACGATCAGCCTCGACCTCTCGTCCTTCGAGGTCGTGAACGCGGCGAGGGACTGGATGCTCCGGCAGTTCGGGCACGGGATCGACATCGTCTTCGCCAACGAGGACGAGATTCGCGCGCTCTTCCCGGGGCACGGGGACGACTACGAGGCCCTGGCGCGCGAGCTCGCGTCGCACGGCGTCACCGCTGCGGTCAAGATGGGGCGCGACGGATCATGGATCGCCCGGGGGAACGAGGCGCACCGCATGGCCCCGGTCCACGTCCCCAATGTCGTCGACACGAACGGCGCCGGGGACGCGTGGGCGGCGGGCTTCCTCCATGGCTTCGTCAGGGGCCGCCCGATCGCGGAATGCGGGGAGTCCGCGTCCATCATGGGCGCGGAGACCGTCCGGCACCTTGGGCCCCTGATCCCGGACAGTGCCTGGGACGCGGTGAAATGCCGCATCCTGGGCTAGGGGCAACGATTCCTCGCGGAAATCCGGGAATGGTTTAGATATAAGTTATTAAAGGATAAATTGTTGTGATATCATAGCGTGATTTAATTGACAGATTACTCTGTATCATAGAGTACTCTGTTATGAACATTTCACCTGAGGAGGCCACCCAGGCTCTTCGCGAGATCGAGGCCTCCCGGTCGACGATGAGGACCGCAATCCAGTCCCACCGGGGCCACTACTACCTCTGGCTCTGGGGCCTGATCTGGATGGCGACGTCCGCGATCAACTGGCTCGGGAACCAGAACCCATGGATCGCCCCCGGCCTATGCGGCGTCGGGCTGGTCCTCACGTTCGCGATCGCGTTCCTCCAGGGCCGCCAACTCCGCGCCCGGGTCGACAAGAAGTTCGTGGCCGTTTGCATCGCGGCGCTCGCATTCGGCTATATCGCCTGGCCCATCATCCTCGGACCGCCCCACTCCTACAAGGCGGCCTTCGGCTTCGGCATGGTCGTGTTCATGCAGCTCTACGTGATCGGGGGGATCTGGTTCGACAACTACCTGCTCTGGGTCGGCATCGCGGTCACCGTGCTGACCCTGGCCTCGCTGGTCTTCTTCCCCGGGCTGTTCTGGGCCTTCACCCTGCTCTGCGGGGCTACCCTCTTCGGGACGGGCTACTACATCCGGTACTTCTGGCGCTGAAAGGCCATGGAAGCCCTCGATCCCGTCATCCACCAGCCCGCGAGGCTCCAGCTCATGGCGGCGCTCTGCCAGCTCGGGGCCGGCCTGCGCGTCGACTTCACGTTCCTGAGGGAGCAGCTGGGGCTCACCGACGGCAACCTCGGCGCCCACCTCGCGACGCTCGAGTCGAGGGGGTACATCTCGGTCGACAAGGAATTCGTGGCGCGAAGGCCGAAGACCTTCGTCGCGGCGACCGAGGCGGGAAGGACGGCCTTCGCCTCCCACGTGTCGGCCCTCAGGTCCATCCTCGCCCCGCAATGAGCCCCCCCTCCCCGATCGTTTCCGCCAAGGGTGTCGTCAAGCGCTTCGGCCCGGTCACGGCGCTGGACGGCGTCTCCCTCGACATCGCGCCCGGGGAGTTCTTCGGCCTGCTGGGCCCGAACGGCGCCGGGAAGTCCACCCTCATGTCGCTCATCTCGGGCCTCAAGTCCCTGGACGGGGGGACGCTCAACGTGAACGGCGAGGGCGCCGCCGCGGGGTCGGCGGGCGCCCGGCGGTCCCTCGGCCTCGTCCCCCAGCACATCGCGCTCTACACGGACCTGAGCGCCGAGGCCAACCTGAGGATCTTCGGCGGGCTGTACGGCCTGAGGGGTCGGGCCCTGGAGGGCCGGATAGACAGCGTGCTGGAGGCGGTGCAGCTGGCCGACCGCCGCAGAGACCCCGTGAAGGCGTTCTCGGGGGGGATGCAGCGCCGGCTGAACCTGGCCGCCTCCCTGCTCAACGAGCCGCGGCTGCTCCTCTGCGACGAGCCCACCGTCGGGGTGGACCCGCAGTCCCGGAACGCGATCTTCGAGTTCCTCAAGGAGCGGAACAGGGCCGGCCTCACCATCATCTATTCCACGCACTACATGGAGGAGGCGACGCGGCTGTGCTCAAGGATCGGCATCATCGACCATGGGAGGATCCTCGCGCTCGGGACGATCGACGAGCTGCTGGCAAGGCTCCCCTTCGAGGAGGAGATCCGGTACCCCTCCGGCCCCGCGACCGCGGCGCTGGCCGCCGAGCTCGCCGCGTTCGGCGAGGTCGCCTCCCTCGACGGGACCGACCGGTTCCGGCCGAGGCCCGGGTACCCGCTGAGCTCGTTCTACGCGATCACGGAGAGGCACGGACTGGCCCCGAGGCTCTTCACGAGCCAGCGTCCCACCCTCGAGGCGCTTTTCCTCCAGCTGACCGGCCGCACCCTCAGGGAATAGCCCATCCATGCACACCATCCTCGTCCTGGTCCGAAAGGACTTCGCGCTCCTGTTCAGGGACAAGGTCTCGATCAGCCTGACCTTCCTGGTCCCCTTCGTCCTCATCTACCTCTTCGGCCAGGTGTTCCACGTCAACTCCAAGGACCCGGGTCCCTCGGGGATACCGATCGCGGTGGTCCGCCAGAGCGACGACCCGGCCGCCGCGCGGCTCGTCGAGGCGCTCCAGGCGGTGAAGCCGCTCAGGGTGGTGACCGAGTTCGTGAACCCGGACAAGTCCACCCGCCCGCTCGCCGAGGGGGACCTGCGTCCGCTCATGCGCGCCGACGCGTTCCGGTTCGCCCTGGTGATCCCGGCCGACCTCATACGGCAGGACGGGATCGGCATCCACCTGAGGACGTATTCGAACCCGAGGAACGAGGTCGAGGCGCAGATGGTCAACGGGATCCTCCAGAGGACCCTGTTCTCGAGCGTCCCCGAGCTCCTGGGACGGTCGCTCCAGGCCAGGGCCCGGGCCGCGGTCGGGGGCGAGCGCCTGGACCGCTTCAACGACGCTGTCGCTGCGTCGGTGGCCCGGACCTTCGGGGGCGACGCGGCCGACATAAGGGCCCGGATGGCGGCCGGGAGCTTCGGGCTCGGGGGGGCGGGCACGGGTGTCGGGACGGCGCAACCCGACAGGCCGGCTGTCCGGGACTTCCTCTCGAGCCTCGTCAAGGTCGAGGACATCCAGGTGGCCGGAAAGGACGTCAAGTCGCCCTCGGCGACGATGCTGGTCGGCGGCTGGGCCATGCAGTTCCTGCTCTTCGCGCTGACGGCCTCGGCGACCGCGCTCTTCAGCGAGAAGGCCTCCGGGATCTTCCAGCGGGTCCTCTCCTCCCCCGCCACCCGAAGCGACATCCTCTGGAGCAAGTTCATCTACGGCGCCATCCTGGGCCTGGTGCAGCTCATGGTCCTCTTCCTCGCGGGCCAGCTGCTCTACGGGATCGAGATCGGGCCCCAGTTCCCGCACCTGCTCCTTGTCTGCGTGGTCGCGGCGTCGGCCTGCACGGCGTTCGGCATGCTGATCGCCTCGGTGTCGCCGACGGCCGAGGCGGCGCGCGGGATATCCACCTTCGTCATCCTGGTCACGTGCGCCGTCGGCGGGGCGTGGTTCCCCGTCAGCTTCATGCCGGAGTTCATCCAGAAGTGCAGCCGGCTCACCCTGGTGTACTGGTCCATGGAGGGCTTCAGCCAGGTCCTCTGGTCGCACGCCTCCCTGGCCGAGCTCCTCCCGACGCTGGGGCGCCTTGCCGCGATGACGGCCGCCCTCATGGCCCTCGCCGTGTGGCGCTTCAGGCGGGGCAGGATCTTCGAGTAAGGCGTTCCCCGGGCCAAAATTCCTTTGCCGAAAGCCCCGCCCTGGGCGAGAGTCCGCGTTTCCCATGCCCGAGGACCTGACCCAGCTTGTGACGTCCATTGCCGTGCGCGCCCGCGCGGCGTCTCTCGAGCTTGCCGTCTCGCCGACGGCAGCCCGGAACGCGGCGCTCGCGGACCTCGCGGGCCGGATCGAACGCTCCCGCGGGGAGATCGATGCGGCGAACGGAAGGGACCTCGCGGCGGCCAGGGCCAACGGGCTGACCCCGGCCCAGGTCGACCGGCTCACGCTCACGCCGGAGCGCATCGCCCACCTGGCCGAGTCCCTGCGCCAGGTCGCGGCGCTCCCGGACCCGCTCGGCGAGGTCCTTGAGGAGGCGACCCGGCCGAACGGCCTCAGGCTGCGCAAGGTCCGCGTCCCGATCGGGGTGATCGGGGTCATCTTCGAGGCGCGCCCGAACGTGACGGTGGACTGCGCCGCGCTCTGCCTGAAGAGCGGCAACGCGTCGATCCTCCGGGGCGGCAGGGAGATCTTCGAGACCAACACGGCGCTCGCCTCGCTCATCTCGCAGTCGCTCGGGGCCGCCGGTCTCCCGCGCGACTCGGTGCAGCTCGTCCCGACGACGGACCGGGCCGCGCTCGACATCCTCCTCAGGCTCGACTCGCACATCCACTGCATCATCCCGCGGGGCGGCGAGGGGCTCATCCGGTTCGTCGCCGAGAACAGCACGATCCCCGTCATCAAGCACTACACCGGGGTGTGCTTCGTCTATGTGGACAGGGCCGCCGATCCCGCGATGGCCGAGTCCATCGTCGTCAATTCCAAGGTCCAGCGGCCGGGGGTCTGCAACGCGGCCGAGCAGATCCTCGTGCATGCCGACGTCGCCGGGGCCCTCCTTCCCCGGATCGGGGCCGCGCTCGCCGCGAAGGGGGTAAGGCTCCTGTGCGACGACAGGGCGGGTGCGATCCTGAAGGGGGCCGGCGTCGCATCCGAGAAGGCCTCGCCGGCCGACTTCACCCGCGAGTTCCTGGACCTTGTGGTCGCGGTCAGGGTCGTCGGCGCGCTCGACGAGGCCATTGCAACCATCAACCGCGACGGATCCGCCCACAGCGATGCGATCGTGACGGCCGACAGGCCGGCGGCCGACCGGTTCATGGCCGGAGTCGACAGCTCGGCGGTGTTCTGGAACGCGAGCACGAGGTTCAACGACGGGTTCGAGTTCGGCTTCGGCGCCGAGATCGGGATCAGCACCGACCGCCTGCACGCGCGCGGGCCGATGGGCCTGCGGGAGCTCTGCAGCTACAAGTGGCTCGTGACGGGGACGGGGCAGATCCGCGGGTAGCTTCCCAGAGGGAAACGCCCGCCAAGGATAGGGTTGCGCGGATCTATTCCGCGCGCTAGGTTACAAACAGAGAGATATGCAACATCGCGCACCAAAGTTCCTGGTCACTCTCCTCATGGCGGCGGCCACCGCGGGCGCGGAAAACGCACCGGCGGCCGTTCTGCCCGAGACGCTCCCCGCGGCGGCGGCGCAGGACGCCCGGGACGCCTCCAGCATCGTGCTCGCGCCGGCGCACGAGCCCCTCCAGGGCCCGGCGGACTCGGACGGCGTGACGCGGACCGTGTCGCCGGGCGTGGCCGCGGCGCTCGCCCTGGGGATGCCCAGGTACAGCCCGCCGAAGCCGACCCCGACGCCCCCGCCGCAGCCGGTCGACCTGCGCGACGTCGACAAGCCCAGGAACGAGATCAAGCGCCTGCCCAAGTATATCGTGCGGGAGTCCAGGCCGCCCGTCTTCCGCGACCGGGACCTCTTCACGGCGGCGGGCCTCGCGGACCTCTCGCTCAAGAACCACCCCGGGCTCCACTTCGGAAATTTCCTCGGGCTCAACTCGGCCACCGCATACCAGATGTACCTGGACGACCAGCGGCTGGAGAACATGAGCGACCTGGCCGACACCGCCCGCGCCATGTCGGCGGGGGGCGACCCCGGGGAGGGAAGCTACATCCTGCGGCAGAGCCAGGACACCTACATGCGCCGCAGTGACGACTACGGCCATGCCGGCTCCGTCGGGGACATCCTGGGGAGACCGCAGTAAGTGACCGAGACGCTGATCCTGCGGGAGCTCCTTGCAGCCGAGCCGGGCTGGGTCTCAGGCGGCGCGATCGCGACAAAGCTCGGCGTCAGCCGGGTCTCGGTCTGGCACCAGATGGAGAAGCTCCGCGCGCAGGGCTTCGAGTTCGAGGCGCAGCCCGCCCGCGGCTACAGGCTTGCGGGGCGGCCCCGCATGCTGCACGCGGCGCTGATCGAGTCGCAGCTCAAGATCCGCAGGAAGGGCTTCACCTTCACGGTCATGGAGGAGGTCGACAGCACGAACGACGAGTGCGCGCGCCAGCTGGCAGCCGGCCGCTCCGCCCCCTTCGCCGTGTTCGCGCTCAGGCAGACCAAGGGGCGGGGGCGCTTCGGCAGGGCCTGGCACAGCGAGGCGAACGGGAACCTCTATGCGAGCTTCGCGTTCCGGCCGCGGATCGCGCCCGAGCGGATGCAGACCTTCACCCTCTGGATGGGGGTGACGATCTGCGAGCTCGTCTCAAGGTTCGTGCCCGTCACCCCGGGCGTGAAGTGGCCCAACGACATCGTCTTTGACGGGAGGAAGGCCGGGGGGATGCTCACCGAGGCGCGCGTGGACGCGGACCAGATCCGCGACCTGGTCTTCGGCCTCGGGCTCAACGTGAACAGCTCGGCGGGGCAGTGGCCCTCCGACCTCGGGCGGCGGGCCGTCTCGCTCTCGGAGCTGGCCGGAGCCCCCGTGGACCTCAACCGGCTGACCGCGGCGCTGATCGGGCGCGTGCTGCTTGCCTACGAGCGGTTCGCGGAGCGCGAGCACTTCGACCAGTTCGCCGAGCTCTGGAACAAGTACGACGTGCTCAGGGGGCGGGAGATCACGCTCGCCGAGGGGAGCCGCAGGAGGCGGGGAAAGGTGCTCGGCGTCGACGACGTCGGCTCGCTCCTGCTGCGCGACGACCACGGCCGCACGCGCGGCTTCCGCGCCGGCGAGGTGACCGTGGAGAACCGCGGCTGACGGGCGGCAGGCCCAGGACCACCCGGTATGCCCCCGCCCCCCCTCCAGCCGGCCATCGAGGTCTCCCGCCTCGTGAAGACCTACGCGGGCGTCACGGCCGTGAACGACATAAGCTTCACGGTCCCCCGCGGCGAGATCCTGGGCTTCCTCGGGCCCAACGGCGCGGGCAAGTCGACCACGATGCGCATCCTCACGGGCTACCTTCCTGCGACCTCGGGCCAGGTGTCGATCTGCGGGTTCCCGGTCGCCTCCGAGCCCGACGCCGTGAAGCGCCGCATAGGCTACATGCCCGAGAACAACCCGCTGCCCGAGGACATGCGGGTGAGCGAGTACCTCTACTTCCGCGGGAGGCTGAAGGAGGTCGCGCGCGCGAAGCTCGGCTCGCGGATCGACGAGGTCCTGGAGCTCTGCGACCTGAAGCGCGTCCGGCACAAGATCATCGGGAAGCTCTCAAAGGGGTTCCGGCAGCGCGTCGGCATCGCGGAGTCGGTGCTCGCGGAGCCCCCCGTGATCATCATGGACGAGCCCACGATCGGCCTGGACCCCCACCAGATCCTGATCGTGCGCGACCTGATCGCGAGCCTGCGGGGCAGGATGACGGTCCTCATCTCCAGCCACATCCTCCCCGAGATCGAGATGACCTGCGACCGGGTCCTCATCATCAACCAGGGCCGGATCGTCGCCCAGGGCACGCCCGCCGACCTCCGGCGCGAGGTGCTCGGGCAGTCCGCCTACGAGATCGAGGCGGCCGGCAGCCTGGGCTCGCTCCCGTTCCTGCTCGGCGCAATAGACCCGGGGCTCGCGGTGGCCTCCGAGGGGCCCGTCGACCCGCTGGGTTTCCGAACGATCAAGCTGAAGACCCTCAACCCGGACGACGTCGGCGAGGCGATCCTGCGGGCGTGCCTCTCCGAGGGGCTGCGCGTGCGGGCGCTCAGCCGGGCCCAGCCCACGCTCGAGGACGTGTTCCTCGCCGCGACGCGCAGGAGCTGGGACGCGGTCGCGGAAAACCCCAAGGCCCCCGCGAGCACATGAAGCATTTCCTGACGATCCTCAGCCACGAGGTCCGGATGCTGCTCGTCAGCCCGAACACCTACATCGCGGCGGTCCTATTCCTCACGCTGATGGGGTTCATCTTCACGGGGATCCTGGAGGAGTACAGCAAGGCGGTCCAGGACGTGTCCCCCGCGTCGGTCTTCTTCGAGTTCTACTACCTGCCCGTGTTCTTCATGGTCCCGCTCATGACCGCGAAGTGCCTGGCCGAGGAGCGCCGCCTCGGCACCATAGAGACGCTGCTGACGACCCCGGTGACCACGGCGGAGGTCGTGCTCGGCAAGTACGCCGCGGCCTACCTCCTCTACATCTCCTTCTGGGGCTCCACCTCGGGGCTCTTCTACATCCTCAAGCGCTTCGCGGGCGACTCCCGGCTGATCGACCCGGGCCCCATCCTCGGGGGTTTCCTGTTCGTCGCCGTCTCCGGCCTCCTCTTCGTGGCGATCGGCGTGTTCTCGAGCTCGCTCGCGCGCAACCAGTCCGTCGCCGGCATCCTCAGCCTCACGTTCCTCGTCGGCCTCATCTTCGGGGGGCGCTACCTCGGCTCCGCGTCCTGGCTCGACCGCGAGGCCCTGTCCCCGATCAAGGACGCCGTGGAATACTCCCAGATCAACCAGCACTTCCAGGACTTCACGCGCGGGGTCGTCGACACTCGGGAGCTGCTGTTCTACGTGAGCGGCACCGTGCTGGCCCTGATCTTCAGCGTCCTGAGCGTCGAGGCCAAGCAGCTCCACAGCTAGGAAACCCAACCCCGTGATCGACAGCTTCCGAGCCGCAAGGTGGGTGCGAACCCTCAACCTCCTCCTCCAGGCGGTCCTCTTCCTCACGTTCGTCGGCGGCCTGAACTACCTGGCGAGGAGCCATGCGTGGCGCTTCGACCTGACCCGCTACAGGCGGTTCTCGCTCTCCGCCGAGACGCTCGCCTACCTGCGCGAGCTCTCGCTGCCCGTGCACATCGTCGTTACGTCGAACGGCCAGACGAGCGACCCGCAGGTGGAGGGCCTCCTGAGCGAGTACAAGAACGCCACCGAGTCCAACACGGCGGGACAGGTCACGGTCGAGTACGTCGACCTCTTCGAGGACCGGCGCAAGACCGAGAAGTACGGGATCGAGAACCCCGGGGTCGTGCTGCTCCTGTGCGGGGGCCGCAGGCGCGTGCTGACCCCGGACCTCCTGTACCGGGTCGAGGACAAGGTGCGCAAGGACTTCATAGGCGAGCAGGCCGTGACGGCCGCCATCCTCGACGTGTCGAACCCCGACCGGAAGAAGATCTATTTCCTGGTCGGCCACGGGGAGCTCCGGCCGGACGACGTGGACCCCGCCCGCGGCCTGTCGATGGCGAGGGACCAGCTGCGCCTCAGGAACTACGACGTGGAGACGCTGGACCTCGTCGCATCGAGGAAGATCCCCGCCGACGCGTCGCTGCTCGTGAGCGTCTCGCCGATCGACCCGTACACCCCGCTCGAGCAGGAGCAGCTGCGCCAGTACCTCGGCGCGGGCGCCGGCCGCCTGATCCTCTTCCTCGCCCCGGGCACGCAGCCCGGGCTCAAGGACCTCCTGATTGACGACTGGGGCGTCCTGGTGGACGACGACCTGATCCTCGACTCGGCCTCCGACAGCATGACGGAGGACGGCGACCTCATCATACGCGCCTACACCCCCCATCCCATCACGCAGACGCTCGTCGACTACAAGGAGGGTCTGAGGATCGGCCTTGCCCGGAGCGTGAGGCCCCTGCCCGGCCGCCCGTCGGGCGCGGGACTGACGGTGGTGACGCTCGCTGCGACCTCGACCACGGCGTTCGGCGAGGTGGACGCCCGCAGGCGCGGGATCCAGCCCTTCTCGCCCGGCCTCGACTTGAAGGGCCTTGCCCAGATGGACCCGCCCAACCGGCTGGGCGTCGCGGTCTCCTCAGAAAGGGTGCCCGTGCGCGGGGACCTCCCGTTCAGCGTCCCCGGGGGGCGGATCGTCGTTGTCGGGACGGGCGACATGATCTCGAACGCGAGGATCACGAACGCCGGGGCCGAGGGCCTCTTCCTCGGAGCGGTGAACTGGACGATCGGGCGCGACATCGCCCTCAACGTCCCGGCCCGGCCGATCGAGCGGTTCTCGCTCTCGCTCAGCGCGGGGGACCTCGCCCGCCTGCGCTACACCCTCATGCTCGCGCTGCCCGGCATTGCGGCCCTGCTCGGGATCGCCGTATACTGGGCCCGCCGAAACTAGCCCCCGCGCGGCCCCATTCCCGTATCCACGAAATGCGCTCCAAAGTCACACTCGTCCTCCTGTTCCTCAATGTCGCGCTGTTCTTCTTCATCTTCTACTTCGAGAGGGACTGGAGGATCGAGCGCGCGTCCCAGGAGGCGCGCCGCAGGGTCCTCGGGGCCGAGGCGGCCAACATCCGCAGCCTGGAGGTGACGGGAAGCTCGCCCGGGTCGAGCTTCAGCCTGGAGCGCCGGGGCGACGCATGGTTCCTGACCAGGCCCGTCGAGTGGCCCGCGAACCTGAACGCGGTGAGCAGGATCCTCAACGAGCTCCAGTTCCTTGAGCACGAGACGAGCTTCAGCACCCGCGACCTGGAAAAGAACGGCCAGAAGCTCGCCGACTACGGCCTGGACCAGCCCAAGGTGACCCTCTCGTTCACGTCGGGGGACGAGGGCGCCGCCGGGCGGACGACGGTGCTGCGGATCGGCGACACGACCAAGGTCGGGGACCACCTCTACCTCCTCTCGGCCGACGGGCAGAAGATCCATGTCGTCGCCCGCTCGCTCGCCGACAGCCTCTCGATCCCCTTCGACCAGCTCCGGTCGGACGTCATCTACTCGATCCAGGTCTTCGAGGCGCGCTCGCTGAACCTCCAGACCGCCGCGCCCTCGAACGTGCGCGTCAGGCTCGACCGCGAGGGCAGCCGCTGGCTCTTCAGGACCCCGGTGAACGCCCGCGCGGGCAAGAACTCGACGGAGCTCGCGATCAACGCCCTCGACGCGCTCCGGGTCAAGTCGTTCGTCCTGCAGGACCCGCCGGCGACCGCGCCCTCCACGGCGCCCCTCCTGCGCGTCACGATCGAGGGGAACAACCGGCACGAGACCCTCTTCGTCGGGGCCCAGACCGACGAGGCGAACGTCTACTACGCCCAGCTCGAGGACCGGCGGGCGATCTTCACGGTCCCGATCCCCGTGGGGCTGATGAACACGCTCCGGAACGCCGCGGACGACCTTCGCGACAGGCACATCCTCGACTTTGACGCGGGCGCCGTGACGTCGGTCACGCTCTCCGCCCTCAACCAGCCCGAGCTCGCCCTCCAGCGCCTCGAGTCCGCCGGGGGCGGGCACGAGGCCGGCTGGCAGATCATCCGGCGCGGCGGGGGGGCCCAGGGCTCGCAGACGCTCGCGGCGGACTCGGCGGCCGTCCAGCGGCTCCTCGAGCAGCTCGAGACGCTCAGCGCGCAGAGGTTCCAGAGCGACGCGCCGACGAACGCCGACATAGAGGACTGGGGGTTCAACCGGCCCGAGCGCGAGGTGGCCCTCACGATCGGGGGCAGCCCGCCCACGCAGATCACCCTCCAGATCGGGCTGCCGACCAAGCGGGAGAACGTCGCGTACGCCCGGATCGCCGGCCTCCCCTCGGTCTACGCGGTGGAGCCCGACATCCTGCGCGACACGAGCGCGTCGCCGCTGGCCTGGAGGGAACGGGCCCTCAAGACGCTCCCCGCGTCGGCCCGGATCACCTCCCTCACCCTCACGAACACGGGCGACAACGCCGTCGTCTACTCGCGCAAGCTCGCCGAGAACGAGACGTGGGACGGCGCGCTCGCCGCGGAGCCCGCCCCGCGCAGGGCGGCCATATCGGCCGTCCTCCTTGAGCTGAGGAACCTTCGCGCCGCCAGCTTCGTCAAGGACGGCTTCCCGGACAAGGTGTTCGCCGCGGGCGAGGTGCGCTCCTGGAAGTACCGGCTGGACGCCGCCGTGTCGCTGCCGGGGGGCACCGGGACGGGGCAGGTCGACACGATGACGCTCTGGCTCGCCGAGAGGACCGGCGGCTCCGAGCAGCTCGCGGGCTCGAAGGAGTTCGGGGCCGTCTTCGCGATAGAGCAGCCCCTGCTGGACGCCCTCTGGACCCTCACGCAGCCCTGATCGGATGCGCGCCGGAATAATCAGGCCCTGCCTCGCGGGCGCGCGCCACTGCGCCGCCCTCCTGCTGACGGTCGCGACGTGGAGCGTCTGGCTGCTCCTGGTGCTCCTCCTCTGCTTCCAGGCCTATGTCGGCACGGTGAACGAGCTCCAGGTCCCGAGGTTCCTCCTGCGCGCCATCGAGGACCATCTCGCGCAGTCGGGCGTGACGGTCAAGTTCGGGAGGGCCACCTTCGACCCGACCGGGCGGGTGCTCCTCCAGAAGGCCCGTTTCCGGCTGGCCTCGTTCTCGGAGCCGATCGTGACCGCCGACGCCATCTACTTCCGGCTCGACCCGGTCGCCCTCCTCGAGGGCAAGTTCGAGGCGAGCGAGATCCGGGCGACCGGCGCCAACCTCTTCATCCCGGCGATGCTCTCGGCCTCCGGCCGCGCGGAGAAGCTCGTGCAGGACCTCGACGCGGGCTTCTCGATCACGTCCCGGGGCAACGAGTTCTCGGTGGACTACCTGAACTGCCGCCTCGGGGGCATGTTCGTCTCCGCCCACGGCCAGATAAACGCGGGCACCGTCGCGAGGAACGCGGCCCCTGCCTCCTCCCTGCCGCTCGCCGAGTTCGTGTCCACCAACTACGTGGCCCTCAGCCGCGAGTTCTCGAGGGCCGAGGAGCGGATGGCGGGCCTCGACCATGCAGTCCTCTCGGGGGTCCTCGTCCCGTCCGACACGCGCGGGGCGATCGTCAGCGCGGAGCTCCTTGCCGACGGGTTCAGGCTCGCGGCACCCGCCGCCCTCGAGGCGGGCGCCCTCCACGCGACATGCCGCTTCCCCCTCCTGGGGAGCGCCCCGCTCATGACGTCCGCCGCGGCGACGGCCGGGAGCCTCAAGGTCGGGGGCAAGGTCTCGGCGTCGGGCGTGCGGGTCTGGATCCGCGGCCTTCTCAGGATGGACACGCTGGGGTTCGAGCCGAAGCAGCTCGAGGCCACGGCCGGCTCGGTTGCGTACGGGGGGACGCTCATCGAGTCGCCTGTCGCGCGGCTCGGCGCAGGGACGGGCGGGGAGGTCAGCGGGGAGCTGTCGGCGCGGCTCTTCGGAAGGCCGGTGTGGGCCCGCGGGTCGGTGGACCCCGGCGCCAAGTCGGCGCAGGTCGCATTCGCCGGGTCACTGGCCCCGGAGCTGACGGAGCCGCTCTCGGCATGGATAGGCCACGACGTGCGGCGGTTCGCCGACCTGTCCGAGCCCCTTGTGGCCGACGGGAGCGTGCGGCTCTCGGCGGGCTGGAAGTTCGAGGGGGTGAGGGCCCGGGTCGACACGCGCAACTTCACGGCCTATGGGGTCCGGTTCGACGAGGCCCGGGGCCTGGTGACCCTCGAGGGGAGCCGGTTCGCCGCGCGCGAGGCGTTCGCGAGGAGCGGCGACAACCAGGCCTCGGGCTCCTACGAGCAGAACTTCTCCACGCAGGAGTTCAGGTACCTGCTCTCGGGGCGGCTTCGGCCGCTGGACATCTCGCCCTGGTTCCTCGGCGAGTGGTGGGGGAACATCTTCAGGCCCTTCGAGTTCCCGGCGCAGCCGCCGGATGCGACGATCGACGTCCAGGGCCGGTACACCCGCGGGGCGAGCTTCTCGGTCTTCGGCTACGCGGACTCGAAGTCGCCCGTCATTAGGGGCGTGCCGCTGGACGCCACGCGGCTGCTCCTCTACGTGGACCCATCGGCGTGCGACGGCATCGACGTCTTCGTGGCCAAGGGGAGCGGCAGCGCGCAGGGGTCGTTCAAGCTCTCGCTCGACCCGGCAAAGGGCGGCGCATGGAGCGCGCTCGACATCGACGCGAGGTCGAGGATCGACCCGGCGCCCCTCGGGAGCCTCCTGCCGCCCGAGGGAGCGGCGGCCATCGCGGCGTTCTCGTTCGACCAGCCGCCCTCCATGACGATCGGCGCCCATGTCGACGGGCCCGCGGCCCCGGGCGGGAGGCACCGGGAGATCCACACCGAGGTCCGGTCGAACTCGGGCCTGCGCATCCACGGGGTCGGTTTCGACCGGGCCTTCTTCAAGGTCGACCTCAGTGACGACAATATCAACGTGAGCGACGTCAACGCGGGGTTCGCGGGGGGGGCGGTCGCCGGCTCCGCGCAGGTCACCGGGACGGAGGGCGAGAGGCGGCTGAGGTTCAAGGCGTCGCTCGCGGGAGCCAGCCTGGGGCAGGCCGCGGAGGCGGCGAAGGGCTACGTGGTCTCCGGAAAGGCGGAGAGCACCACGGCCCTCGACACGTTCGCCAGGGACAAGTCCGGCGTCCGGCTCGACCTCAATGCGTCGGCCGAGGGCAACCCAAGCGACATTGCGACCTTCTCCGGGGAGGGTAACGTCCAGGTGCAGGGCTCGAACCTGGGGGAGCTCGAGCTCCTGGGGGGGCTCTCCAAGGCCCTCAAGTTCCCCGAGCTCCGGTTCACCCAGGCGAAGGGGGTGTTCAGGATCGGTGACGGGCTCCTCACCTTCCCCGACCTGAGCATCGTGGGCGCCAATTCCCTCATCCGGGGCAAGGGAACGTACACGATCAGCCGGAGGCTCCTGGATTTCTCGGCCAACATCTACCCGTTCATGGAGAGCAAGTCGCTCCTGCAGATCTTCAACGCGCTCTCCGCGCCCATATCGGCCGTGCTCCGGGTGAGGCTGACCGGGAGCATCGACAAGCCCTCGTGGAGCCTCGCGTACAGCCCGCTCAACCTCCTGCGGGAGGGGGAGCCCAAAGCGGCGCCGGAGGACCGGCCGGCCGCGCCCATCCCCCTGGCAAGGCCCTCTCCCTGACCGATTGAGGGGGAAATCCCCCGCCGGGAGGATGGGTAGAAGCGCGTAAATCCCGTGGCCCGAAACACATTGCCCCGGTAGGGATGACGCGCTTACTTGGTGCGGGCCGCATGGACCACGTCAACACACTGCCCCGCCGATCCTGGATCGAGCGGGTTTCTCTCGCGCTCGCCGTGATCCTCATCGGCATTGGCCTTGTGGCCATAGCGGGCTGGTTCCTCCACGCGGACCGCCTGGTGCAGCCGGTCGAGCACAAGGCGCCGATCATGTTCAACGAGGGCCTGTGCATCCTGGCGATCGGCGCGGCGCTCCTGGGGCGCGAGCTGAAGGCCCGGAACACCGCCTGGGCGGGCCTCGGGGCCTCCGTGATCGGCCTGCTGACCGCGCTGGAGGCCATCCTGGGCACCGACTTCCGGATCGACGAGCTGCTGGTGCGCGACAGCCTGCTGATCGACACCGTCCAGCCCGGCCGCGGGTCGGTGATAGCGGCCTGCTGCATCGCGGCCGCCGGCATCGCGGTCTTCTGGTGGATCTCGGAGAAGCGGGCCCGCGAGAGGCTGTTCGCCGAGGCGGTTTCCGGGTCGGTGCTGGCCTCCGTGGGATTCTCGACGCTCCTCGGCTACGCGTTCGAGCTGCCCGCCGTCTACAACTGGGGCACGAACACGGCGCTCTCCTCGGTGACGGCGGTCGCCCTGTTGATAGCCGGCCTTGCGCTGCTCGTGCTCGCCTGGCGGGAAAGCCTCAAGGACGAGGGGGGGCCGCCGGCATGGATGCCCATGCCCTTCGTCATCGGCAGCCTCACCCTGACCCTCATCTTCTGGATAGGGCTCCGGGACAGCGAGATGTCGAACCTGGACGCGAAGACGGCGGCGGCGGCCGACCAGGTGGCGACCACCATAAAGTCCTCGGTCGACCAGCAGATGAACCTCCTGGACCGCCTCGCGCGGAACGGGGCGGACAACCCGGAGACGAACCTTGTCGCGTGGCAGACCGACGCGGCCTCGCTCTTTGACGAGGCCAAGGACCTGGGCTGCGAGTCGATATCGCTCATCGACGTGGCAGACTCGGGGCTGGCGACCCGCTGGGCCTACCCCGTGCGGGAGAACCTCGGCCTCATCGGCTTCAACCACTCGGCGGACCCGAGGAGGCGCGAGGCGATCGACACCGCCCGGGCCAAGAACGGACCCGAGCTCACGACGCTCAACGACGGGATCGGCAAGAAGAAGAACCAGGGCTTCGTGATCTACGCGCCGATCGGCAGGAGCGGCAGCCCCGGCCACTACGCCGCGTCCGAGTACCTCTACGCCAGGTTCTTCTCGACCCTGTACAAGCAGCTGAAGCTGGCGTCGAGCTACAGCATGGTCGCCACCGTGGGCCGCACGGAGGTCTACCGCTCGAACCTGAACGAGAAGGCGGGCAAGGCGCCCCAGCAGGAGAAGATCTACCCCAACCTCTTCGACCAGCGGGTGCGCCTGTCCCTCACCCCGACCGACGAGCTCCTCATGGCCGACAAGCGCTACCTGCCCGAGATGGCCCTGGTGGGCGGGCTCGCGATCACCCTCCTGTTGGGGTTCACCCTTCACCTGGCGCGCCGCGCACGGTCGGGGCAGTACCTTTCCGAGCTCTCCAACAAGAGGCTGGTCGCCGAGAACGAGGAGAGGCGAAGGATCGAGGCGAGGCTCAAGGTCTCCGACGAGCGGCTGCGGCTCGCGCTCGACTCGACGCAGATAGGAATCTTCGAGTGGAACGTGCCGAAAGGCCACGTCTACTACAGCCCCGGCCTCTGGGGCCTCCTGGGATACGAGCACGCCCGGATGCCCTCGACGCTCGAGGTCTGGCAGTCGCTCATCCACCCCGACGACCTCCCCGTGTACCGCAAGCGCACGGAGTCGCAGCTCAACGGCGTCGCCTCCTTCATCGATCCCGAATACCGGGTGCGCGCGCGCACCGGGGACTGGCGCTGGGTGTACATGCGCTCCAAGTCGGTCCTGGCGGGGCCCAACGGGCGCCCGACCCGGATCATCGGGACGGTCCAGGACATCACGACCCGGAGGGAGTCCGAGCAGGCGCTCAGGGAGAGCCAGGCGGAGGCCCGCAAGCTCTCGCTCGTCGCCTCTAAGACGGACAACCTGGTCATCATCGGCTCCGCGGACGGGAAGATCGAGTGGGTGAACAGCGCGTTCTGCCGGGTAATGGAGTACACGCTCGAGGAGGTGGTCGGAAAGGACCCGGGGATACTCCTGAGCGGACCCGACACCGACGCCGCGCAGGCCGAGCTGATCCGCGACGAGATCGCGAAGGGCAAGGGCACCAACACCGAGATCGTCCACTACTCCAAGTCGGGCCGGAAGTACTACCTTCACCTGGAGGTGCAGGTCGTCAGGAACCAGGCCGGCCAGGTGGAGAACTTCATCGCGATCGAGAACGACATCACCTCGAGGGTCGAGACCGAGAACCAGCTGCGCAGGGCCAAGGCCGAGGCCGACTTCGCCTCCCGCGCGAAGAGCGAGTTCCTGGCGTCGATGTCGCACGAGATCCGGACGCCGATGAACGGGGTGATCGGCATGACGAGCATCCTCATGGAGACCACGCTCTCGGGCGAGCAGAGGGACTTCGTCAACACGATCAGGACCTCGGGGGAGGCGCTCCTGACGATCATCAACGACATCCT
>PLXR01000077.1 GCA_003151495.1 Opitutaceae bacterium | reverse complement strand
TTCACACTAGACGGTCAACCAGCAGTTCGGCCAGGTCCATCGCCCGGACCGAACCCGATTGTGCGGTCACCGCTGCATCGGCGAGCCCATCGCTCATCATTGTCAGGCAGAAGGGGCATTCAGTTGCCACCACCTCCGCCCCGGTCGCAAGTGCCTGTCGCGTCCGCTCGGCGTTGACGCGGGTCCCCCGCGTCTCCTCCATCCACATGCGTCCTCCACCGGCACCGCAGCAGAAAGTGTTACGGCCAGACTTCGCCATCTCGCGCAGCTCGAGCCCCGCGGCAACGGAGAGGACGTCGCGTGGCTCGGCAACAATGTCGTTGTAGCGCGCCAAGTAGCAGCTGTCATGGAACGTGATCGGCGCTGGCCCATCCGCCGGGCCTAGGCCCAGGCGGCCCTCGGCGAGCAGCCGGCGGAGATAGAGCGAATGGGGCACAACTTGGAAACGGCCACCGAGTTGGGGGTATTCGTTTCCGAGTGTGTTGAAGCAGTGGGGGCAGGACGCCACGATCGTCCGGCGTTCCATGCGGTATCGCAACAACGTCTCGATGTTTCGAGCGGCCAGGGTCTGGTAGAGGTACTCGTTGCCCAGGCGTCGCGCCAGGTCGCCGGTACACGACTCCTCCTTTCCGAGGATCGCGAAGCGGACACCTGCTGCGTGCAGGCAGGCGACGAGCGCCCGGGCGACCTTCCGGTTGCGCTCGTCGAACGTCGCCGCGCAGCCGACCCAGTAGAGAACCTCGATCTCGTCGAGCCGGCCCTCAGCCTCGAGCGCGGCCGCCGTGGGTACCTCGAAGGGCAACCCCTTCGCCCAGTCGGCCCGCGCCGTCGGCGGCTGACCCCATGGATTGCCGGTGTGCTCGAGGTTGCGGAACGCAGCCACGAGCTCCGACGGGAAGCGGCCATCCTCGAGGACGAGGTTGCGGCGCAGGGCAACGATCTTGTCGACGTGCTCGATGAGGATGGGACAGGCCTCCATGCAGCCCCCGCAGGTCAGGCAGTCCCACACCGCATCGTAGGGGATGGCGGCGTCGACAAGGCGAGCCGCCAAGCGCTCCGCNNGAGCTCCTTGGGGTTCAACGGTTTGCCCGTCTTCCACGCCGGGCAGGCGTCCTGGCAGCGCCCGCACTCGGTGCAGCTGAAACCATCGAGAAGGTCCTTCCAGCCCAGGTCGGTGATCGCCCGAACACCGAACGTCTGGTCTTCGCGCTCGAGGTCCATGGCCGGTAACTCGCCGCGCGGGCCGAGCTTGCGGAAGTAGACGTTGAAGAAGCTGGTCGCGATGTGCAGGTGCTTGGAGCCCGGAAGGTACACCAGGAACGCCGCCACGAGTCCCATGTGGAGCCACCAACTCAGGGCAAAGCCCAGATCGAGGATTGCGCCATCGAGCGACCGGAGCATGGAGCCGACGGCGTTCGAGATGAAGGCCCCCGGCAGATCACCGGCCCTAGCCGCCTCGAATGCCATGGCCAAGAACTCCGCGGCCACCAGACCACCGATCATGCCCAGGATGACGAGCGCACCGCGGCTGAGCGTGAGCCGGCGAGGCTTGGTCACGAGCCGGCGCCAGAAGGCGTAGGCAATGGCGACCAGGAGCAGGACGGCGACGACGTTCTGCATCGCGGTGACCCCTGCCCAGAGCGCGCCGTCCCAAGGCCACGAGACCACGGCCTGGACGAGTCCTCCCGTCACCGCGTCTGCCGTGCCGATGCTGAGCAGCAGGAAGCCCCAGAAGATGGCGAAGTGCATTAGGCCCGGCCGGAGGTCTTTGAACAACTTGGCTTGACCGAAGACGTAGACCAGCAGGCCCCGCACTCTCAGCGACGTGGAGTCGAATACTCGCGACGGCCCGACTTGGGCGAAGAGCCGCAGGTGGCGCCCAACAGCCAGCAGGAAGAACGCCAGCGCGCCGTAGAAGAGCGGGAAGGCCAACGGATAGATTGGAACGTCCGCGTAGGCGGGGAACATCAACGCCTCCGGGTAGGATGGGACGACCGCATCACAACGGGATAGGGGGTTGCCGCCCCCGGGCCCTCGTGGGAACCGTCAGCCGTGCGGTGCCCATCCCCATGCTGGTGCAGCGCTCCATGGCCTCGTAGCGAAGGGAGGCCAAGCTTGACTATCACGGGTCCGCGAGTGCTCGATACTGCATCGCCGCATAAGCTGGCCGGAGGGGCCCCGGGCCACGCACCCTCGTTTCCTCTCGGCCTCTTCCGGCCAACGGCTGTGCCCACAATGCCAAGATCAACCTTGCTCATCCGCCAACTGGCGGGCGACAACTTTATCGTCTATATTATATTTCATCATCCCACGTGTGGTGAGTGGATCTCCGGGAGGACGGGCCGTGGCAGTCAGAGATGGATGGCGGGGGCGGTTCTTCGAGGACTTCGAGGTCGGTGACGTGTACGAGCACGCGCTCGGCAGGACGATCACGACCACGGACAACATCTGGTTCACGCTGCTCACCCAGAACACTGCACCGCTGCACTTCGATCACCACTACGCAGCGCAGACCGAGTTCGGGCGGCCCCTGGTGAACTCGTGTTTCACGTTGGCCGTGGTCACAGGTCAGAGCGTCACCGACGTGTCACAGAACGTCATCGCGAACCTCTCTTGGGACGAGGTGCGTCTCCCGAACCCCGTGTTCGAGGGCGACACGATCTACTCGATGACCGAGGTTCTTGAGGTACGGCCTTCCAAGTCGCGACCGAATGCTGGGATCATC
>PLXR01000039.1 GCA_003151495.1 Opitutaceae bacterium | reverse complement strand
AATAGGGCCCCATGTCGAAGAGCGGTCCTCCGCCAGGCAGATAGTAGAACTCCGGGCTCGGATGCCAGGACTCATGGCCCGGGCACAGCATGTTGACCTCCGCGGCCACCGGTCGCCCGATGCCCCCATCGTCGATCACCTTGCGGCAGGTCTGGATGCCGCCGCCAAGGACCGTGTCCGGTGCGCAACCGACGCGCAGCCTTCGCCGCCTTGCCTCGGCGAGGACCGAGAGGCCCTCCTGGTAGGTTAGCGAGAAGGGCTTCTCGCAATACGCGTGCTTTCCCGCCTTCAAGGCCGCGAGATTCACAGTGGCGTGCGACCCGGGCACGGTGAGATTGAGCACGATGTCAATTTTGGGATCCCCGAGGAGTTCGCCGACGGAACCGGTCATCCGGATCCCGTGCTCGTCCGCCTTGGTCTTCGCCCGCGCCGGATCTAGATCGGCGCAGGCGACGATCTGCACGGTCTCGGCAAAGGGCCGGACTCCCCTGAAATAGGCGTTGCTAATATTGCCGCAGCCGATGAGGCCGACGCTCAGGGGACCGGCGACTGGCGGAGCTAATGGGCGGGAGCTGCGGGATCGAGCTGACATCTTCGGAAGGCGGAACGGCTTCGGCAGAGGTAAGGGCCCAAGAAAGCGATTCTTACCCGGCGTCGCGAGCGGAAAGGCAATCGGAGTCATCAATTGACATTGGCCATTGATTTCTCGCCCTCACGCTGGACGTCGTTCTTCGCCGCAGGCTTGCAAGTCCCGCTTTCAGCCCTCCAACGATTCTCCTATTATTGCGTCCGCTCTGAACCCCGAACCCCAAGGACCTTGCCGCAGAGTCTGTTAAGATTGGACGCGTGGGTCGGAATTGGCCAGTTAACGCTGCGATAGCAGGCCGAAATTGATCTATTTTCAGAGGGGACCATGCGTAAGCGGGCGTTACCCGTAAACTGCCGAATCCAACTCTTCTAGTGTTCTTTTTGGTATCGTTCTAGGGCGTGTTTGCAAAATCAATGGACTAGCCAATCGACGACTGCCGCGAGCTGAACAAAGGCGAGAAATGTGATCGCGAGATTCTCGTATCGAGTGCTGAGACGCCGGTAGCGCTTGATGCGGCAGAAGAAATTTTCGACCTCATGGCGCCGCCGGTAGTGGCCGCGATGGAAGGCCACTGGCCAAAGGCGAGAGCGCTTCGCGGGAATACAGATTCGCGTACGCTGTCTGCACAGGCGCGCCCGAAACGTATCGGCGTCGAAGCCTTTGTCTGCAACGGCGCGACGGTTGCGCAGGCAGGGCAGGAGCGGCTCGACAGCATAAAGATCGTGACGTTGGCCCTCGGCCAGGCAGAGCGCGACCGCTCGACCACCTCCCTCGACGATTGCCGCAAGCTTGGTATTGATTCCACCCTTAGTGTGACCGATCGCCTGGGCAGCCTGGCCGCCGCGTGGATTCGCACCGTCCTGATCCATTTTGATGTGCGAGCAATCGATATGCCGCAATTGACCTGTGGCTCTCGCTGCAACCAGCGCTAGCATCCGGGCGAAGAGCCCCACAGCGCACCAGCGACGAAACCGCGAGTAGACTGAGCTCCACGGACCAAATTACTCTGGCAGGTCGCGCCACGGGATGCCCGTTCGCAGAACGTAGAATATCGCGCTGAGAATAAGCCGATCATCTTTAGGAGGTCGCCCGCGTAGAGGCCACCTGCGTGTTTTACCACGCGAGCGGTTAATTTTTTTAGCCGTCGCCACAATGGCTCTGGCAGCTCTCTGCGCAGGATCATATTCATGCGCCAAGTGGGATTAGCACGCTCAGTTTTTGTTCCCACCCATTTGGAACACTGACTGGCTGGTCGAAATGACGGGAGGCGAGTTCGGCTACGGCGTGGTTGCCGGAGTAATTCTAAAGTTGGCGAAGTCGCCTCCGGAACCGTTGCCGACCCAGAGGCCGACAAGTCCTCTGTGTCGGTCTGACAGTTGGGTGACGACCAGCGAGGCCGTGGAGGAATCGTTCACTTGGACGCTGATTGTCTTGCCCTTGACAACGATGTGGGCGTGAAACCATCCGTCGGGATCTGGCACGGGTGTCACGGCGGCCTCATATTTCCCGGGGCTTTCCGCGCGCAGCTTTTCCCAGGTGAATTGCGGGTGGGAAATATACTGCACGGCTCGGGCGCGACGCGGAATATCCGGGTTCTTGAAATTAAACGGTCGGAAATAGACAGCGTCGAAAGTCGTGTCGTCCACGCCATGAAACGCGATACCGACAAAGCTCTGACCGGGTTTGTTCGCGCCGCGGAAGTCGATGTCGATCATCCCTTCGGAGAAGTCGGATCCGATAAGCCACGCAAAGCCGTCGCCGTCTTTGGCGCCAAGATGAACGGCGGGATAGCCGTCGCGTTCGCTGAGCGTCGCGGTGCGGTTGCTGACACGCCACACGGCGGTGTCCGCGATCCTCTTCAGTTCGGGCTGAGGGCCGGCGCGCGCGAACGGGCAGCAAAGCAGTGCGGCAACAACAAGCGGACGGATGGCGGAAAAGGAGAAAACCATGGTTTCGAGCGTTTGTGGTTGAGTGCTGGCATGAATGGCGGGCGAGGAATACAGAATTTCTGGCAGGGATCAGAGCTTGGACAGAATGGACTTTCGAACGTTCGTGGGGAGGGAATGTCTGAACTGCCGATTGGATTCGACCCGCTGCTCGAATTCATAACTCCGCGAGCGCGTCTTGGCGGTTTGATGCGGGATCCATATTTCAATCACCTCCGAGGTCCGCGCCGGGTTTCCGTTCCGCGCCTTCCGAATGGATGAGGGCGATCCTGTGTTGTTCATCTAAGACATAGTGCATAAGCAATGTGGCCTTCTCTAATTCGACGCGGTAGCGATAGCTCTGCCTGATGCCTTCAGTTCTGTGATCGGCCAGGTCCATCGATACGAACTCGCCGTATCTGCTCAAATCGGTTTGTATTTCCCTCTGCGCGGTGGAAATTTCCTTCCAAAGCTCCGCGGTGTAGTCGTCGGGCCGCATAGTGCCCCGCATCGCATCTTCAATCGTGGCTCGGAGGTGATGCGTTACATTGGAGTCTTGCTCGGGAATCGGCGGGAACTCATCCAGGAAGAACCGGCGCATATTGATGAGCAACGGCTGGGACGTTTGGGCGAGCTGCTTTCGGATGTTGGGCATGTCATAATAATGCCCTCCCTTCTCAAGCTCGACAGGCAGACTGAATCTCACCTCGTTCGACTGCTCTGAAAGCGGGTACAGGAAGACTTCACCGGACTTCAGATTGAACACATTGGAGTATTTGGTGGCATATTGCCCCTTCTGCACACAGGCGTGCAGGATGGTCGCGCCATTGGTCACGGTAGGCTGGGGAGACATTGCCAGCATCGGATTGAGCGTCAGATATGCATACCCGAAGCCACGGCTTTGGTTTGATTGCTCGATTTGCAGCTTCCCATCCCGGGCGCCAATAATGACGCTGGCTCCCGACCGGTCTGCCACGAGTATTTTCGCGCGGGCGAAGTCAGGTTCCGGATGCTTTCGAAAAAAAGCGATCGCATCCCCGACGGTGGTGCAGGATTCGAGTAGGCGTTCGGTCGGATTCCCCCGAACGCACAACAAGCCGGGACCCGACTTCCATTCTTCGTTGAATCCTCCCACCCAGTCGCAGGCGAGGCCTTCCGTGTTCAGTCCCCCTCTAGCCCATCCGTCGTCGAAACCGACATATGCGCAGCCAAAACATCCGCCGCTGGCGGGAACGAACCAAATTCTCGTTTTGGGGTTCAGCCAATCCTCATTATTGCAGAATACCGTTCGATTGGCGTCGGTGAGTACGAAGATCGTACAGGCTTGGGCAGGAACTGCGGCGAAGGAGAGGAGTGTCAGGGAAAAACCGACTACCCTGCCACCTATGCGAGGGCAACGGGAGCCGCACTTGCGTAGAGTGCGGGTTTTGCCGAGTGCGCGGGTGAGTTCGACGATGGCAGTGAAACCGGGCGCTTTAGTGAACTGGCGGAGGGCGAAGCGGAGGTGGTTCATGATCTGACACCGAGGTGCCGTGCAGGCGTGAAGCGCGAACGAATCTTTTGGAATTGGATCTTCCGGGCGTTAGGGCCGGCGGGCAACGGAGAACACAATCAGCCCCGCATTTGACGTGCCAAACACTACTCTCGTGACTTTCTGACTGGTCCAAAATGAGTTACGCGATCAAGCAGGTATCGCCGTCCAGCCAACGGGCTCAAAACTGGGAGGAAAACTTCCCATAAATGGGAAAGATTTGGCTAGCTCATGCATTGATTCCCACGTGTTCGGAAATGGACGATTTTGCATACACGCCCTAGCAAATGTAATGCCCGGTCACGTTAGTCATGTGGGTTCGAATCGCGCTTCGTGCATTGATACTATAAATGGCGGCGGTTGACGGGTTTTTGGTCTGGGCGGTGTTATCGTATATAGAAGGTCTGCTGTTCAGTTTGAACCCCAAGGACGTATGCATAATGTCATGAATCCGAGGCCAGGCATCCAAGGCAATTTAAAGCTCCTATGCTTCGGCGCGTTGCTCTTGTCTGCCAGCCCATTCGCCAATGCCGAAGAGGGCATCCGGGGAGTCACCGCCGTCGCATCAAAAGTGTGTGATGATTACGTCCGAACTAGGCGCCCCGACAACACCTTCATGCCTGAACTTTTCGTCTTTGGCGAGGGAGGCCACTTCGGTGGCGCGATTCACGACGACACAATCGACAATCTCAAGTTCATCGATGTCGCTCGCGTAGTTGCACCCGCACTAGCCTCGGACGCCTACCTTCCCGGCAAAGATCCTTCCAAGACAAAGCTACTGATCATGGTCTATTGGGGTCTGACAATCCCGCCTGGCACGATTTCCGGCAACCCGGCATACGACAACCTCAGCATTTCCCAGAATGCCATCTCTTCAGCACAAGGGCTCGGCATTGCCAAGCAAGCTAACGCTCCGACTCCACGATTCTCGAGCTTTGCCGGATTGAACAGCGGCAGCTGGCAGGCGATACGCGACGCGCGCGACGATCAGATCTCCTCACTCTCAAGCGCCTTAACCGAGCTTGCTTTGTTTAACGTCTTGCGCGATCAATCCGATTTTCGGAACGCGACTATGCTCGGCTACGATTCCGCTGACCTAATCGGGAGCGAGCATGGGAGGTACGTCAGAGGGACGGCTTTCGGGCTCAAAAGAACAGAGCTGGTCTCAGAAATTGAGGAGAATAGATATTTCGTGGTGCTTATGGCTTATGATTTCCAGCTCATGTGGAAACAGAAGAAGCACAAGCTCTTGTGGGAGACGCGCTTTAGTATTAGCGAGGCACATAACTCATTCGGTAAGGCCCTTCCGGTAATGACACGCTATGCGGCAAAGTTCTTCGGCCAGCCCAGCAATGGACTCATAAGAACACAGGCGCCAGACGGTAAGGTCGAGGTGCGTGATCCTACGTTAATCGAATTTATCTCTCCGCCCAGGAATTAATGGGTTACAGACAACGTTAAGATTGGAGGCGCGGGTCGGAATCGGACTAACCTCTACAATCCTGACAGAGGGAGAAAATCCTCCTCCCTCTGAGAGGCAAGGACTATCCAGGTTAACTCATGGGTACCACGCCTAACTCCGTCCCTACTTTTACTGACAGTTTCACTGACAGTGGCAGTCAACAGTAGGAAGACTCTGTATGTCTGATCGGCCGGAGTGTTCCAACGGCCACGATGTCGACCCCCTCCGCCATCTTAGGATAAGCTGCCGATACTTCGCAGTTTTTCTCTTAGATTGGGCAGACGTTGCTGGCTGGCCCGATCCGGGGGTAGATGGCCAGCCAGGGCCTCATCAAACTCGGGCATGCTCGTCAGCATTTTCACACCTTTGATTAGGTAACGGCGTAGTTCAACGGGCGCATGGTCAATCTCTGCGACGATTTCTTCGCGTCCATCGATAACAGTGACGAAATCCTCAAGGTCGGCGCTGGCATAGAAGTCGCCTTTTCCCCGGTCTTGAAAGGCTATGTATTTGGTCGCGAGAAAGCCGATCGGCGAAACGAGTTTAAGACGGGTGTGTGCAAACTCTTGCTCCGTTGCAGTCGCCAGTGCCTCCTTGAACCAGGTCGTGCTAAGTCCGAGTTCTCCGCCGTCGGTCGGCATGATGTCAATCGTCATATCGCCGAGCACCCAACGGCAAAGCGGCGCTCCCTCTCGCATGTCGTGCTCGAATCCAAGATCGCGGATCCGAGCCTCCACTTTGGAATAAGGTTCAGTCGTCACAACACCTAGAATGACATCAAAGTCATCTGTCGGGCGAGCTGGCGACAGGTTCGGATTATCTAGGAGCAAATTAACAATGGATCCGCCGACGAAAGCGTACCTGAGTCCCACGCGATCGAGACGGTCGGCCACCGCTCGAAGTGCTCCGAGGTTAGGCGGCGGCATGGCTATTCAAGCGTTGATTGATTTCCTTCTCGGCGAGCGCTCGTTCGCGAGCGCGACCGATGCGCAAAGCGTCTACAAGTGCGAGGAGATCGTAAAGCTCAGGATCGCGGCGCGCTGCGCCAGGTACGCTGGAGTACAATGGCTGGACAGAAGTTCCTTGCACTCGGCCCTCAGGGTCGGGCCAGACAGGAGGTAATTGGTCGGAAGAGCTAATCTTTCCGGCCATCGCGGGTGCGGCCCATGCAGTTGGCATGCCCCGGGTAATCTGCTCGAGATTGGCTGGGAAAGCGTAAGGAACTCCATGCACCAGAAAGTTGCGTAGCGCTTTGAAGCGCACCCGCTTGGTTTCGGGATCGAGCAACCGAGCCTGAATCAGGCGGCCGACAGCGGCATGCACTTCCGAAGCGCTCATGCCTAAGGCTTTTCCCAAATCCGCATAGCCAGAGGCGGCAGCGCCTAGGGCGAGCTTGAGGGCAACGACAACATCCTGTGGTTTGGTAAACACGGGAATACGGTATTCGCGAATAGCGAACAATCAAGCCTGTTATGCCCTATCCCGCTGAGCTATTGAGCGCGGAAACTTGCCGCTATTGGGGCGTCTTCTTCCCATAGGACATCTAATGTGGCCTCAGGGTCACAGGATTTGCAATGCCGGGTCGCCCCCCTTGGCGGTTGCCGGATGCGGCGCGCAGCGGCGCGCCGGCGCCGTCGGGGCACCCCGCCTTTCCTTGTTAAACCTCGGTGTAATTGACAAGCAGCAATGAGTGACGACCAACACAGGTTTCTGGCCTTGCTGGGTCAGGTTCCGGCTCGGCTAACGACTGAACAGGTAGCATGGCTTCTGAACTGCCAGCAATATGACGTAGTGTTGATGGCTGCGTCTCGACTCTTAAAACCGTTGGGGAATCCAGGTGCCAATAGCGTGAAATATTTCGCTACAGCAGAGATACTTGAATTGTCGAAAGACCGGACTTGGCTTGCGAAGGTTACCAACGCAATAGGGATGCATTGGAAAGCAAGGAATCAGAAGAGGAAACCGGAATGCGTTTCGGATTCGACAAGAGTACTACTAGGGCGACTCGCTGGGCAACCCTAACGGCCCGATTTGACGGTCGGGAGGTCATCCGATACGACACTATGGAAGGGATTGAATATACGGCGGTGTTATGTGATCTCTCCGAGGTCTTCAAAGCCTCGGGTACTTCAATTCCCCAATAATCCCAATGACCCTTAACGTTTGGACCGTCGTTAAAACAAACCGTTGGATTAGAGCACTGTTGTTCGCAATGGTCTGCTGGGCTTATTGGTTTCTGATCGAGCCTTCGGCGATGGGAGAAGATTACGAATCGGTGGCCGCAAAGGTGAGTTCCGACTACACACGCAAGAAGGCTCCGGATGGGTCGATTGTACCGGAATCCTACGCGTTTGCGAAAGGCGGCTATTGGAGTGGTCCGCTCTACGACAAGACGATCGACAAGATGGATTTTATGGACATAGCCCGGACGATCGCGATTCCGCTTGCGAATCAAAACTACCTGCCTACAGCCGATCAAAAGAGTACGCAGCTCTTACTCGTTATTTATTGGGGAACGACGTATGCGCCTGAACATGCAAGCGAATCAAATGCCTATAACTTGGCGCAAAAGAAAGCGGCGGATGAGCACGAATCGAACCAACGGCTAACGGATGCTGAGAGAGCAGAAGGCGCAAAGTCGAACAGCCAGCCATCTGGGAGTTCGTCTGACGTGCGAATTGCTAAGACTTTGGCGGCGCAGGATGCTGACGCCTTAAGTTCCTCGTTATCCGTTGCACAGTCCGAGAACCGCGCGCGTGATGAAGCTAACTTTCGGAATGCCGAGATGCTTGGCTACGACTCGGAGTGGAATGAGCTCATGAGCAGCATAGGCGGACCAGCGCGGGATTTTAGGAAGTCGAAACTGATCAATGAATTGGAGGAGAACCGATATTTCGTCGTGCTAATGGCCTACGATTACCAGCTGTTGGTTAAGGAGAAGAAGCATAAGCTTCTCTGGGAAACTCGATACAGCATTCGGCAACATACCCATGCGTTCAATCAGCAGCTAACGACAATGACAGTCGAGGCGTCCAAGTTCTTCGGACAGGATAGCAACGGATTGACACGCAAACCGTTACCCGAAGGTCATGTGGAAATCGGAGGGGTTAGGAACTTAGGGACAGTTCCCGAAGATCGAGTTAAGCCGAATTTATCCGCCCCAGGAAAATAACTCCTTGAAGGTCCCATGTAAGATACGCTCCAGCAAAGGTGCGTCAGCTCGCGGCAGGAAAGTTAAGCTGCGTAACCCGCGCGTTTTTCGCGTAAGCGCGGTGGACGGCCTTACTGTTGTGTCCCAGGGCCTCCTGGGCGAATCGTTCGGGATAGCCGCTGGTCTTTGCGCGTTCCGCCCATGCATACCGATAGCTGTGTAGCGTGATGCCACTGATACCGATTCGCCTTTCCCCAGCCTCAATCTACTGACACTTTCACTGACAGTGGCCCTTCCGGCTCACGTATCTCTCTACTAACCAGTTAGTAGAAATTGGAGGCGCGGGTCGGNNTTACCACTTGGCTACCGCGCCCTTGGCCAATCGATTGGCAAAGAGAGGGTATTACGGTTCCTTGAAAAAGGCCTGACAAGCAATTTCGGGCCTCAGCTTGCCCAATCAAGCTTTTCTCCAAATCAAGCGACGGCTTCGAGAATCGCCTCTGGATGCCTGGCAGCGAATCTCCGCGATATGGCGGCCGCGCTNNTCATCACAGACATCGTGATGGACGAGATGGATGGTTTGAAGCTGATCGACGAGCTTCGGCAAACCGAGCCCAGGCCCCGCGTCATCACGGTTTCCGGTGGCCACAAATTTAGCCAACCGGTCTACCTGCCGATTGCGAAGCGGCTTGGGGCGGTGCGAATCCTCGCCAAACCGATCATGCCCGATGTGTTTCTGAAAACCGTGGCCGATGTGCTCGCGGAATCGGCTACGGCCGCAGTTCACCACACCATTGGCAAGGTTGGATCGGCCGCCCGAAATCCGCCTAGAATGTGACTCCCGAACCCGTCCGATCGACATCGCGCGCCGCCGGGTAGAGGTCAGGGCGTTTCTGGACGCAATCCGGGTACTCTTTCGCTAGTTGGAACAGTGGATGGTCGCTCCTGGTGCCCTTGGGTCTCTCAGGGCTGTTTCTATCCCTGGTTGCGTTTGGCCGCCCCGTTGCCTGAACCCTCGGCGACAACTATTCCGCGCCATATATCCTAAGACGGAACCCTTCCGGTCCTAGCTCATCTGGCTCTGCTTTTACCGTCCTGCGGGCGGCCGCCAGTTTGCGCGACTTGCAGCCAGTTGAAGCAAGGCGCTGGGTGAATGTTTCTACTCAAGCTGAGGGGAAGGCCCCATAGCCTGTTTTGGGGATTTCGCGCATAAATGAAGGTGGCTTGAACCGCTCATTTTCAATCATCTACGTCGTAACGCTACTCAGCGTGACTGCGTTGGGGGCGCCGTCGGACAATTGGTCGAGCACCTCCTCCTCTCGCTGGGGCAACGGTGGCAACTGGAGCAAGGGCATTCCCGGAAGCGGCGACGTGGCGAAATTCAATGGATCGGCCAATCTTCAAACCTCCATCACGCTCTTGCCCTTGTCGGCAGCGGGATCGCTTTCATTTCTCACGGCGGGCGGGGCAAGCGACTACACCTTCGACACTGCTGCAACCCTGAACAACAACACGCTGACCCTCGCCTCCGGCATCACGAATTCGGACGCGGGTTCGCTCACCTTTTACAACAGCACGACCCTCTCAGGCAGCCAGAGCTGGTACAACGGCGGCGGTGCGATGGCCTTCAACGGCAATGTGAACCTTGGCTCCGGCTCCTCGGGAGGCACCCTTACAGTAACAGGGGCGGGTAACGTCAGCCTGAACGGGGTCGTTGCCAACGGCGGCTCGGCCGCAGGGAATCTCACCATGGCCAGCACCGGCACCTTGACGCTCTCTGGCGCCAACACATACACAGGGGCGACGACGATCAACTCCGGCACCGTCCAGATTAACACCAGCGGGGCCTTGGGCAACGGCAACGCGCTCTCAATAGCATCCGGAGCCACCTTGAACCTTAACGGCACGAGCCAGTCTGTTAGGGCCTTCACGAGTGCCGGCGCCCTGAACCTGGGAAACAGCGGCGCCTTTACCCTCCTCGGATCGGCCTCACTTGCCGGAACCTTGACCGGCACGGGCACCCTTACGCTCAACGTCGGGTCCACGCTGACCCTCGGTGCCAACTTCAGCGACAGCGGAATCAACATTGTCCTCAACGGCGGGACGCTGAAGCTCAACGGCACGAGCAACACATTCGGCAGCCTCTCCATCACCTCGTCCTCGATCGTGGATTTCGGCACAACGGGATCATCGATCCTTGATGTCAACGGAGTTTCCTTTGCGGGTAGCGCTACGCTCTCCGTACAGAACTGGGCCAATCTAGTTGACTACTTCTATTCGAACGCGACCACAGGCACTAAAGGCACGGCCCCAGAAAACCAGATTGTCTTCACGGGCTATTCTGGAAATGCGACCCATTGGAATAGCAACACGGATGGTCCAAATAATGGGCACCAAGTCAGTCCGGTGCCGGAGCCGGCGTTTTATGGAAGCATCATGATTGCATTGAGCTTGGCTGGAATCGTGGCATTTCGCCGTTGTCACCCATATGGAAAACGCACGCTTTACCAACCACGTAGGAAACCTTTTGGGAAGCGGCCCTGTTACCGAACCTCGTTCGATCACCTCTTGGTACCAGTAGGAATTACAAGCAGTGGAGGCAAAGGGCGCCTGAGCCCTGCAAAATGAAAACGGCAAACCCACCGTTTCCTCCGTTATCCGGCCAAGGATTGCCTCATGCAGTCCTGAACGTTCGCCTAAACATGAGCACGAGTCATGATGGCGCTTACCCGAATCCTCCCGTCATGACCGAAGGCGATATTATCCAAATGCTTCGCGAGTTTTATGAAGGTCTTTTCCCGAAAACCTGCGTGAATTGCGGCCGCGTCTTTGCAACGCTACCGGAGTATGTTCTTGCGAGCCAACGACTCTGGCCAAGCTTGAACTATGATATGGAGTTGGGAAATTATAACTCGCCGCACCCAATAGGCGGCTTGGCGATGGCAAACTGCCCTTGCGGAACCACGCTGGCACTTTCTACGAAGACGATGGCACTCGCTCGGGCCCATATGATTGTGGCCTGGATCAAGGCGGAGATGGAACGTCGATGTATGAAGCAAGCGGAACTGTCAGATTACCTTCGCGACGAGGTCCGGAAGCAGATTTTGGTTGAGCCGACTCGAGGGACTGCGACAGCTTTAAGAGGAGCTGCGGGTTCACAAACACCGGATCCAGGACCCGTGCCCGCCTCTCTGATTGCGCGCCGGCGGCCGAGCCATTAAGCGGTTTTATTTAAAGTAGCGCCGTCAGGTCGGTGGGCCCACGTGCCCGCACTCTTCTACACTCGAGTTTCTACACTTTATCCAAAAAACGGACAAGATATAGCAATAATACTGATACGTCTTTGCGGACCTCGGCCTTACCACTTGGCTACCGCGCCCTTGCTCAATCCAACCGGCAAAGAGTCGGCATTACGGTTTGTTGAAAACGGGCTGACAAGCAATTTCGCGGAATGGCTTTCTCCACTCGTTAAGGGTTCTGCTGCGATTATCAGGGCGAATGCTTGCTCCATCGCGGCGTCCGGGGAGAGGTGGTATTCCGGTCAGCTCCCAAGGCGCAGCGTTCGGGGCAATTCGGAATCGAGGGCTCCTCGTTTCCATTCGGTCAGCCAGATCCCCATAGCCGCCACGCATTAGGCATATTCGAGAACCGTAGGAGGATCCGCGGGCGCGGATCGCCTAGTAGGTATACACCCAATATTCAGCCTGGCTGTGGGGGTATATATTTAGAACAGGGGCAATCCATGCAACTCGGCGACAATCTCCGTGCGGTCGGAAAACTGGAACTCAATGGAAGCGCCTTGAAGGAGTCGGAGTTGCGTTACCGCCGTCTCTTCGAAACGGCCAAGGATGGCATCCTGATCTTGGATGCCGACACCGGCATGATTGTGGACGTGAATCCGTATCTGGTCGAAATGCTTGGGATGCCGAAGGACCAGTTCTTGCAAAGGGAGGTTTGGGAATTGGGCTCCTTCAAGAACGTCATCGCCAATCACGAACGATTCCTGAAATTGCAGCGGGAGAAGTATGTCCGCTACGACGACCTTCCGCTGGTTACCAAAAGCGGCCGAAACGTGGACGTTGAATTCGTCAGCAACGTCTACCTTGTGGATGGAGAGAGAGTCATCCAATGCAACATCCGGGACATCACCGAACGCAAGCGCTCGGAGCGCGCGCTTCGGCTCAGCGAGTTCTCGGTGAACAATTCGTCGGTTCCCACATTTTGGGTCGCAAGCGACGCGCGCATCCTCAGGGTGAACCGGGTAGCATGCGAGCAACTCGGCTACACTGAGAGCGAGCTGCTTGCCATGTTGGTTACGGACCTGGATCCGCTCTTCAACATCGCGCAATGGCCATCATGTTGGAAGCAGTGGCGCGAGCAGAAGCGGATGCATTTCGAGTCGCAGCATCGCCGAAAGGACGGCCGGGTGTTTCCCGTCGAGATCGACCTCAACTGGCTCGAATTTGACGGGCAGGAGTACAACTTCGTCTTCGTACGCGACATAACGAAGCGCAAGGGCGTCGAGGAGAGTCTGCGCCACAGCGACGACCGCTTCCGCAGCCTATTTGAGGAGGCGGGCATTGGCATCGCCCTTGTGGGATGTGCCGACGGCCGAATCTCGAATTGCAACCGCACCTTGGTGGAGTTGCTTGGTTACAGCAGGGATGAGCTTTGCGCCTTAACCGTGAAGGATCTCAGCATCGACGCGGAGTATGCCGAGGAAAGGGTGAAGTGGGACGATCTCGTGGCGGGGAAGACATCGCGCTACCAGATGGAGAAGCGCTTCCGCCGAAAAGACGGGCAGGTGATCTGGGGGCTCCTCACTGTTTCAATTGTGCGGGGCTCGGGAGGCGAGCCACTCTACTTGGTCGGCATGGTGGAGGACATCACCGAGCGCAGGCGTGCGGATGCCGCTCTGGCGTCGAGCGAGCTCCGTTATAGGACAATGCTCCAGGGCCTGGAGGCGGGTGTCATCGTGCACGGCGCCGACATGCGCATCACCGCGTTCAACTCCAAGGCAACGGAACTCCTGGGAGTCACCGGGGCGCAGATGTCCACGCGCGCGCCATTCGATGCCGAATGGAGCAGGGTGGGAGCCGATGGGTCCCCCGTGATGGAGGAGGACCTGCCCTACCGGCGCGCATTTGCAACACGGGAGCCGGTGAGGGAGTTTATCCTTGGCCTGGACCGACCCGCCTTGGGCCGACGCATCTGGCTACTGGTAAACGCAAATCCCGTCCTGACGGACCAAAAGAAGATTGCCGAGGTAATCGTCACCTTCATGGACGTGACCGTCCAAGTCGAAGCCAAGGGGGCGCTGCGCGATAGCGCTCGATTCACGGAGGACGTCCTCAATTCGATCGCGTCCCGGGTGGTGGTCCTTGACGGACTCGGGATCATCATTGCCGTGAACGACGCGTGGAGGAAATTGATCATGGTTGATTGCGGCAGCGGATCAGACCTCCTCGGTTCCAGCTACGTCGAGATCTGCCAAAAATACGTGGTACAGGGCAACGCGGCGGCCGCGGATCAAGTGGCAAAGGGCGTCTGCGCCGTGCTTGGACGGGAGTCCGCCGTCTACGAGCTTGATTACCTCGGGGGAGGGCCTGTGCGCACACGATGGTTCAGGATGCGTGTGTCACCCCTCACCGGTGGAAGGCGGGGCGTCGTCATCTCCCACCACGACATCTCGGAACACAAGCTCGCGATGGAGGCCCTTCGGGCCAGCAAGAGCCGCTTTGAGGCCCTGTTCAAGCAGGCGGCGGTTGGCGTCGCACAAGTTGACGCGTGCGACGGGCGTTTCCTCCAGGTCAACGCGTGTTTTGCCGAGATTGTTGGCCGCAGCCAGGATGAATTGGAGGATCTCACGGTCGCGGACATCACCCATCCTCAGGATGTCGCCCGCGACTTTGAGATGATCGGCTCGATGCGGGACGGGACGATTCGCGAATATTCCCACGAGAAACGCTATATCCGGAAGGACGGCTCCGAGGTGTGGGTGAACGTCACAGTCTCCGCTATGTGGGCCCTGGGTGACAGTCCCGACTGCGTGATCACGATCGCCCAGGACATCAGCGAGCGGAAACGGCTCGAGGAGCAGTTCCGCCAGGCCCAGAAGTTGGAGGCGATAGGCTCACTGGCGGGGGGAATCGCGCACGACTTCAACAACATCCTCACCGTCATCACCGGCTATGCCGAGCTGGCCCAGATGAGGCTGCAGGGCGCCCCGGAAATCGCCCAATGCCTGACCGCAGTGCGGCAGGCTGCCCGCCGCGCGACGGACCTTGTGCAGCAGATTCTCACATTCAGCCGCCAGCAGCCCCTGGAGCGCCGGCCAATCAAGCTTGGGCCGGTCGTCGAGGAGGCACTGAAGCTCCTGCGCGCGTCGATTCCCGCGACGATCGAGTTCGATTTACTGATATCCAAGGAAACCCCCACGGTGCTCGCCGACGCCACGCAGATCCACCAGATAGTCATGAACCTGGGGACCAACGCCTGGCATGCGATGAAAGGTCGCAACGGACGCATGCGGGTCGTGCTGAAGCGGTTCCTGGTCGATTCGCGGTTTCCGGAGTCCGAGCATCCCAAGCCGCGGCCAGGGGTCTATGCCCGCCTGTCCGTCGAGGACACCGGCTGCGGCATGGACAACGCGACGATCCTCCGGATATTCGAGCCCTTCTTCACAACGAGGATGGGGGGGGAGGGCACCGGGATAGGCCTGGCGGTCGTCCACGGAATCATGGTCGGCCACGACGGGGTGATCACGGCCTCCAGCTGTCCCAACGTCGGAACGATCTTCAACCTCTATTTCCCTGCATGCTCGGGCAAGGCTGACCCGCCTGAGGCGAATGAGGGCCCGACTCCACGTGGGAATGGCGAGCGAATCCTTGTCGTGGATGACGAGGAATTGGTGGGTAGCTTGGGACAGGAAATCCTCACCGAGCTCGGATATGTGGCCGATTTTGTCACGCGACCGGAGGCGGCGCTCGCCCTCGTGCGCTCCGACCTTCAGCGCTATTCGGCCGTCATTACCGATCAGACGATGCCCGGATTGACGGGCCTGGACCTGGCGATTCAGCTGAGGAAGGCCCGGCCGGACCTACCCATAATCATCACGACCGGAAACAGCATTGCCGTTCCCCCGGATCGGGTGAAAGAGGTGGGCATTTGCGAGCTGCTGCTCAAGCCCATCACCGTCCATACGCTGGCGATGGCCGTACACTCGGCCATGGAGGCCAACACGACTGGAATCTAGGGCAACGGATGGGACGGTGCCATCGTTCCCGTGTAACCAGAGTCCCACCCATCCAAGAGAGGACCATGGCCCCGATCGAGACGGAATGGAGCCTACGCCCGTGCTGGGTGCGAGGGGGAAAGGGCGAACCCCCTGACCTGCAGGTGGGCGATCCGGGCAAACGGCGAAAATGCATGACTTCACGGGTGCTCCCGCCAACGGCGCCCATTCCGCGGGTTTCAGCCCGGAAACCGCGTGCCCCCGTTCGCGCTAATACCTCGAGGGCCCGACGATTCCTCCTTCCGTTTGGCGGCCGTCGGGAGTAGGCTCGCCGGACGCGTATGGTTCTAGGCCACCCAATGCTGAGCCCCGGCGGGGCCAACCACCCCAAGCCTCCCCCTGTTGCGCCGCCCCGGATTGCTGAATTCCCAAGATAATGGCACATCCGGCGATCATCCAGGGGGGCATGGGGGTGGCGGTCTCGAACTGGCGCCTTGCGCGCGCGGTGTCGCAGGCGGGCGAACTCGGTGTCGTCTCGGGGACGCTGCTCGCGGTCGTGCTCGCGAGGAGGCTCGCGGAGGGGGACCCCGGCGGCGACATGCGCCGTGCCCTGGGTGCGTTCCCCGTCCCGGGCGTCGCGCAGAGGGTGATCGAGGCCCACTTCATCGCCGGGGGGAAGGACCCCGCCTCGCCCTACCGAGGAATCCCGCTTCCGACCCTCCAGCTGAGCCCCATGCTGATCGAGCTCACGGTGGCCGCCAACTTTGTCGAGGTGTACCTCGCCAAGGAGGGCCACAAGGGGCTCGTGGGCATAAACCTCCTGGAGAAGGTCCAGATCGCGACGATCCCCTCCCTTTTCGGGGCGATGCTGGCCGGGGTCGACTACGTGCTCATGGGGGCCGGCATCCCCCGATCGATCCCGGGGATCCTGGACCAGCTGGCGGCGGGGCAGCCGGCGACGCTCCGGGTCGATGTCGAGGGGGCCCTTCCCGACGAGGAGTACCTCTCGAGGCTCGACCCCCAGGAATTCTGCGGGGGGGCAGCCCCGGCATTGAGGCGCCCCGTTTTCCTCGCGATCGTGTCGTCCGCGACGCTCGCCCTGACGCTCGCCAAGAAGTCGAACGGCCGCGTTGACGGGTTTGTCATCGAGGGCGACGTGGCCGGGGGCCACAACGCCCCGCCCCGGGGCCCCATGCAGCTCGACCCAAGGGGGGAGCCGGTCTACGGGCCGAGGGACGTGGCCGACCTTGCGAAGATCCGGGACATCGGGCTGCCGTTCTGGCTCGCGGGAGGGCAGGCGAGCCCGCAGAGGCTCGCCGCCGCGCACAGGCAGGGCGCCCTCGGGATACAGGTGGGGACGGCGTTCGCCTTCTGCGACGAGTCGGGCATCGAGACCGTGCACAAGCGCGACGCCATCCGCGCAAGCAGGGCAGGGACGGCCCGGGTGTTCACCGACCCGGCCGCGTCGCCGACGGGATTCCCGTTCAAGGTGGCGGAGATGGCTGGAACCCTGTCCGAGGCCAAGTGCTACGAGGCGCGCGAGCGGGTGTGCGACCTGGGATACCTCCGGCAGCCCTACGTGAAGGAGGACGGAGGCGTGGGCTTCCGCTGCTCGGGCGAGCCCGTCGAGGACTACCTGAGGAAGGGCGGGGACGTTGCCGACACGGTCGGGCGCAAGTGCCTGTGCAACGGCCTTGCGGCGACCGTCGGGCTCGGGCAGCTCCGCGACGGGGAACGCGAGCCCGCGCTCGTTACCGCCGGCAATGAGATCTCGGACCTTGTGCGCCTGCTGGAGCCCGGCCGGGAGAGCTACGGGGCCGGGGACGTCATCAGCTACCTCCGGGGGCGGGGACGGTCGGCTTGACTCCCCGTTTGGCGCTCGCGAGCTTTGCCCGGTGGAAGAGGCCAACGTAGTCCCCGAGCACGTCCTCCTGGTCGACTGCCCCGACCGGGCCGGCCTTGTGCACGCGATCACGGGCGTCCTCTTCAGGGCGGGCGCCAACGTCACCTCGAACCACGAGTTCGTGGACGCGGAGACCCAGAGGTTCTTCATGCGGACCGGGTGCCGGGGATCCCTCGACGGCGCGGCGGTGAGGTCGGCCATCGTGGACCTCCTGCCCGAGGGGTCCGTGGTGCATGTGCGCATGGCCGAGCCCCGCAGGATCGTCGTCCTCGTCTCGCGGGAGCACCACTGCCTGGCGGACCTGCTGGTCCGCCACTCCTACGGGGAGCTGGGCGCCAAGCTCCTGGCTGTCGTCAGCAACCATGAGAACCTGCAGCCGCTGGCCGAGAAGTTCTCGGTCCCCTTCCACTTCCTCCCGCACGGGACGCTCGAGCGCGAGGCCCACGAGGGGCAGCTGCAGGAGCTCATAGGGCCCTTGAACCCCGACTACATCGTCCTGGCGAAATACATGCGGGTCCTGAGCCCGGGGTTTGTGTCGGCGTGGCGCAACCGGATCGTCAACATCCACCACTCCTTCCTGCCCGCCTTCGTGGGGGCCCGGCCCTACCACCAGGCGTTCCACCGCGGGGTGAAGGTGATCGGGGCCACGGCGCACTTCGTGTCGGACCAGCTGGACGAGGGACCGATCATCATGCAGCAGGTGATCCCGATGGACCACTCGTACACGCCCCACGACCTGGCGCGGGCGGGGCGCGACATCGAGCGGACGGTACTGGCCAACACGCTCAAGCTCCTGAACGAGGACCGCGTGTTCCTCTGCGCCAACCGGACGATCATCTTCGACTGAGAGCGGGCTACGGCGCGGGGGCCGCCGACACCTGCCTCGCCAGGGCCTGCTCCGCCTCGGTCGCCTGCTCAAGCTTCCGCCGGTCGGAGCGGACCGCGGCGATGATCGGGGACAAGTTCACCCCCGCGCCCGGGGTGAGGTCGATGTCGTCCGTGGCGGCAAGGAGCGTATCGAGCGCGGCGAGGGTGTTCATCCGCTGGATCTGCATGGACTTGGCGATCGCCCTGGAGGCCGGCGCATGCGCGGGGAACTTCGCGTCCGCGTCCTTCACCTCGCGGAACAGCTCCGCGGCGTCGAGGCAGACCGAGCGGTAGGCCTCGAGCGAGGCACCGACGCCCCTCTGCAGCTGCACGGCCTTCGGGTCAACGCCCGCGTCATCGAGCGAGCCCAGGTCGTGCCGGAAGTGGCCCAGGCGGGCCACCTGCTCGGTCAGTTGCTCCGAGTCCTGGCGGCTCATCATGGCCGGGATGGCGCCGGCGTTGTCTGCTGTCAGCTGGGAGCGCACGACGCCCAGCGCCTGGAGGTAGGCGCGGGTCTGGGGGGAGGCCTCGGGGGGAGCGTCGCCCCCGGAGGGAGAGCACCCCGCGCTGAGGGCAAGGATCGCGGCGATGAGACTCAGGCGACGGAGGGCCATGCCCTGAAGGCTAGGGGCCGGGCCGGGGCTTTGCAAGGGGAGTCGGCGCGCAAAGCCGGGGCCGGGGGCCGTTTTAGTGGTGACAGGGGCGCCCGCCCCCGCGAGCCTGCACCGGATGCCCGCCATACCGAGGTTGATACGCGCCCCGGCCCTCGCGGCCCTGCTTGCCTCCATGGCGCTGACGCCGGGCCTCCGGGCCCAGGTGACCGAGACGACGAAGACCATCGAGCCCGGCGGCCTTGAGATGAGGATGGACGCGATCTCGCTCGGCATCTCCCCGGACACGACCGCCCCCAACCAGTACAAGGCCCTCGCGCTCGGGACGACGATCCTCTCCGCGGGCCTCACGAACACGGTCGACATGGAGTTCGGGGCCCAGTTCTTCCTGAGGGACACCTTCTCGACCGCCGGCACGGACCACACCGAGAGCGGCATCGGCGACATCACGCTCAGGCCAAAGTGGACCTTCTGGAGGGACCCCTCGAGCGGCCAGGCGGCGGCGATCGTCCCGTTCGTCATGCTTCCCACGAACTCGAAGTCGGTAGGCAACAACAGCGTCGAGGGGGGCGTGATCCTGCCCTGGTCCATGGACGTCGCGCTCGGGACCAAGGCCGCGGCCATGGTGGAGTGGGACGAGTTCCGCAACGTCGCCAACACACGCTATGACACCCGGTGGTACGGGAGCGCCTACCTGAAATGGGACCTCGGAAGCACGCTCGGGGCCTACGCCGAGACGACGCTCAGCGACTCGACCGCGGGTTCCTCGTCCTTCGCGGGGACGATCGGGGGTGGCGCCACCCTCAACCTGCACAGCAACTTCGTATGGGACCTAGAGGTGAGCAAGGTGCTCGGGCATGGAAGGAACGCCTGGGCCGAGGTGCTCCGCTTCCGCTGGAAGATCCTCTAGCGCGGCGACCCTTGGGGGGCCGGTGGGCCTAGGATTCCTCGAAGTCCGTGAGGATGGAGAATCGGAAGGTCGAGCCCTCCCCGACGCGGCTCTCGACGGAGATCGTCCCGCCCATCAGCTCGCACAGGCGCTTGGAAATGATGAGTCCCAGGCCCGTGCCGCCGCGGCGCCGGGTCGACGAGGTGTCGACCTGGCTGAAGGGCAGGAAGAGGTGGTCCAGCTTGTCCGTCGGGATGCCGATGCCCGAGTCCTTGACGGCGAAGAAGAGGCGTGCGACCCGGCGCGGGGAGCCGGGCTCGATCGGCTCGCCGCGGGCGCAGGAGACCTCCAGGGACACGCCGCCCCGCTCCGTGAACTTGAGGGCGTTGCCGATCAGGTTCGTCAGGATCTGGCGGATCCGGGTCTCGTCGCTGTTCACGATCTCCGGGACGCCCGGGTCGACCTTGGAGTCGAGGGCGAGGGCCAGGGACCGGGCCTTGGGGGCGAAGAAGGCGCAGATGTCCTGGACGCACATCCTCAGCGAGAACGGCGCGTGCTCTATGTCGATCTTGCCGGAGTCGATCTTCGAGAGGTTGAGGATGTCGGCGATGATCTTCTCCAGGGCGAGCCCGCTCGAGTTGATCATCTCGACCTGCTCGCGCTGGTCGAGCGAGAGGGTGGTCGAGCTCAGCATCTTCGAGAACCCGATGATGGCGTTTATCGGGGTCCTGAGCTCGTGGCTCACGATCGCCAGGAATTCCGACTTGGCGCGGTCTGCGGCCTCGGCGGCCTCCTTTGCGCGAAGGAGCGCAGCCTCGGCCTCCTTGCGCTCGGTGATGTCGTGGCCCACCGCCTGGTACTCCATCGTGTTGCGCTCGTCGTCCTTGATCGCGCGCTGGGTCCAGCGGATCCAGAGGCGGCGCCCGTCGTCGAAGGGCATCTCCGTCTCGAAGGTGTAGGGTTCGTCGGCGATCGCCGCCCCGGGGGTGAAGTAGGGGAAGTCGATGCCCACGAGCTCGGTCCGCTTGCGGTTCACCGCGCGGGCATAGGCCCCGTTCACAAAGGTCATCTTCCCGTCGTTGCGGTAGCGGCAGATGAGGTCGGGCTGGTCCTCAACGATCCCCTTGTAGCTCGCCTCGACCTGCTGGAGCGAGCGCGCCATCCGCTCGATCTTCCGTGCAAGGCCTATGATCTCGTCGGAATCCGACTCGTCTCCGGACATTGGCGCGTCGTCCAGGCGCACCGAGTCCGTCGTGTTGTGCATCGACCGGAGGGTCTTCACCAGCTCCTGGTTCCAGGCGTAGCCCGCCAGGACCAGGATCATGCACCCGGTGATCGCGAAGCCTATGATGTAGAGCGTGCTCCCGAGGTGGTCGCGGACCTGCTTGTCCGTGATGATGACCACCCATGCCAGGATCAGGGCGAAGACCAGAAACAGGACGAATGAGGTTTTTCGTTTCAACAAGGGGGTGCCTTTCTTCGGCACTTTGCTCTCGGGCTTCATGGGAGTCGAGTACGGAACATACCCAGCCGGTGCACTTTAGGAAGCAAAGAATGGATTGTGCCGCTTTTCCTGGGCGACCGTCGTCAGGGGACCGTGGCCGCAGGCGAGCACGGTGTTGCGCGGCAGGCGCAGGATCTTCTCCACGTCGTTCTTGTGCTGGTCCGCGAAATGGTCGGCGCTCCCCCCGATAGAGCCCGCGAAAAGCGAATCCCCCACCACCGCAAGCGGATAGCTAAGCCCCGTGACGTAGAACGTCGTCTGCCCCGGGGAATGCCCCCAGGTGAGGAGGGTCTTGATGGCCAGGCCGCCGATGTGGAAATGGGCGTTCTCCTTGAAAACCCGGGCGCCGGGAAAGTCGACGGGCTCGAGCTCGCTCGACCAGACCTCCGCGCCGGTCTCCTTGGCGACCTTCTTCAGGTCGGCCACGTGGTCGTCGTGGGTGTGGGTGAGGAAGAGCATCTGGAGCTTGAGCTTCTCGGTGCGGATCAGGTCGAGCATCCCCTGGGCGTCGGCGCCGGTGTCGAACGCGGCCGCGACCCGGGATCGCGCGTCCCAGATCAGGTAGCTGTTGACCGTGATGTCTTCGAAGGGGGTGTTGAAGATGGCGAACCCGTGCGGGAAGACGGGGGACTCCGGGTACCAGCGCTTGTGGGCAAGGTCCTCGAGCGCGTTGGGCCCCAGCCTCAGGTGCCGTGCGACGCGGCGAAGGACGGCGTCGACGACCTCGCCCTTCTTGGCGGCCCGGAGGTCCTCGGGGGAGATCTCGGCGCGCTTGCACAGGTCATCGTCCTTTATCCCCATGCCCCTCTGGGCCTTGGCGATCACGTCGCTGAAATTGTCCTCAATCGGGATTCGCGGCATTGGGGATGCGTATCACCGGGGGGCGTCCGGCGCGAGGTTTTGTGCCGCCTTGAGGGCCGACTCGGCCTTCTCGGACCGCCCGTCCCTTCGGAAGATCCCGGCGATCTTGCGGTACGCGGCCCCGCCGCGCACCGGGTCGCGCCGCGCTATCTCCGCGGCCTGCACGAGCGCCTTGTCGGCATCCCCGAGGGGCCAGGGCGCCTGGGCGTAAAACGTCATCAGGCCCTCCCGGGCCTCGAGGTCCGCGGGGTTGCGCTCGATCGCGCGGGTCATGGCGTTTCGGCCCTCCAGGGCGAGGGTGAAGGAGCTGTCGCGGTCCGCCAGGAGCAGGCACACGCCTGCGTACTCCGCCAGGAAGGTCTCGTTCTCGGGCGCGAGCCTCACCGCCATGGAGAGCCACGTCCTCGCCGAGTCGAGGCCGGACTTCTCGGGCACCTCCTCGAGGGCGACGCCGAGGTAATAGCAGGCCTCGGGGTCGGGGTGCCCGGCGGAGGCGATAGGCTCAAGGAGCGCCCTGGCCTCGGCGAACTTCTTGTGCTTTATGAGGGCCGCCGCGTCGCTGACCGGCGAGGCGTGGGCCGCCCCCATGGCGGCCGCCCCGAGGGCGAGCATGCGGGCGCAGCGCCACGGTCCCCTGGAACTTACCCCTGTCATTTCTTGAACGCGTTCCTCAGGGCCTCGGCCACGTTCGGCGGGACGAACTTCGAGACCTGCCCCCCGTACCGGGCGACCTGCTTGACGAGCGACGAGCTCGTGAAGCTGAACTGCTCGTTCGGCATCACGAAGATCGTCTCGATCGACGGCTGCAGGTGGCGGTTCATGAGCGCCATGTTGAACTCGAACTCGAAGTCGGAGAGCTCGCGGAGCCCCCGGATTATCGCATCCGCCTTCTGCTCCACCGCGAACTCCACCAGGAGCCCCGTGAAGACCGTCGCCGTGACGTTCGGGAACTGGGCGATGTTCGGGCCTATCATCGCCAGGCGCTCCTTGGCGGAAAAGAGCGGCTCCTTCGGGCTCTCGCCTATTGCCAGCGTCACCTTCCCGAAGAGGCGCGCGGCCCTCGCGAGCACGTCCAGGTGCCCGCACGTGATCGGGTCGAAGGTGCCGGGATAGATGCAGTGGCGCATGGCGACCCACCTAGGGAAATGCCTCCCGGGGCGGCTGGCGAGCGCGTTCCTCTACGATGTTGCCATATCGCGAGCCCGGGTTGTTGTTCAGGGGGTCCATGAACCTCCCGAACGCCATAACGCTTTCGCGCATCCCCCTGATGTTCGTGATCGTCGGGCTCATGTACTGCTCGTGGCCCGGGGCGGCGACCCTCGCCTTCGCGCTCTTCATCGCAGCGGCCGTTGGCGACTGGCTGGACGGGTTCCTGGCGCGCAGGCTCGCGCTCGTCTCGAATTTCGGGAAGCTGATGGACGCGATGGCCGACAAGATCATGGTGATGGGGATCGTGATCGCCCTTGTTGAGAAGCGGGAGATCCCGGTCGCCCTCGCCCTCATCACCCTCTGCCGGGAGTTCCTGATAACGGGCATGCGCATGGTGGCCGCGTCAAAGGGGATCGTGGTCGCGGCCGACAGCGGCGGGAAGGGCAAGACCATGACGCAGCTGATAGCGCTCGGGTTCCTCCTGGGGGCCCCCATGCTGGCGACCGACTGGGCCTACTTCCTCAAGTGGGACGCCTCCCCGGCCGTCGAGTTCGTGAACAAGGTGGGCGTCATCGTCTTCGTCGCCGGGACCGTGCTCTCCGTCTGGTCGGGCTACCGCTACATTTCAAGGAACGCCCGCATGGTCTTCGCGGACGCAGGCTGACCATGAAGCTCGAGCAGCCCAGCTGGCCGAGGCACCTGCCTACCGAGACCGTGCTCGGCCTGGCCACCCTCGGCCCCGTCGGCCTGCGGATGCGGGCGCCCGGCACCTGGGGTTCCCTGGCGGGCATCGTCTTCTTCATCGTGTGCTTCTACCCGCTGGGGGCCGTGGAGAACCTGGTCATGAGCGCGATCCTCGCCGTGGTCGCCGTCGGGATATGCGGGGAGGCGGAGATCCGGATGGGAAGGCGCGACCCGGGCGAGGTGATCCTGGACGAGTTTGTCGCGATGCCGCTCTGCTTCGTGGGCTGGCGCATGATCGCCGGGTCGGGCTTCCTCGCGTTCCTCGGGATGCTCGCCGCGGGCTTCGCGCTCTTCCGGTTCTACGACATCCGCAAGCCCGGGTTCATCAACCGGCTCCAGGACCTCCCGGGCGGGTGGGGCATCGTTGTCGACGACACGGCGGCGGCCCTGGCCACCTGCGCCACGCTCCACCTGTGCCACGCGCTCTGGGTCCTGGCCTTCCCCGGGACCGCCTAGGGCGCGCCCGGGGTCACTTGCCGACCAGGAACCGGATGGCGGCGTGGTAGCCCTCGAGCCCGAGGCCGGCGATCACCGCCACGCAGGCCGGCGCCGTCAGCGAGGTGTGCCTGAACTCCTCGCGCTTGTAGATGTTCGAGATGTGCACCTCGACGGCCGGCACGTGGGCGCCGAGGAGGGCGTCGCGCAGGGCGACGCTCGTGTGCGTGAGCGCCCCCGCGTTGATGACGATCCCGTCGTACTTCGAGTCGGCGAGCTTGGCGATCCGGTCGATCAGCTCCCCCTCGTGGTTGGACTGGAAGAAGAGGAGGTCGGCCCTCGTTCCAAATTCCGCGAGAAGCGCCTTCTCGAGGTCGCCGAGCGTCGCGCTACCGTAGATCTCGGGCTCCCGCTTGCCGAGTCGGTCGAGGTTGGGTCCGTTGAGGATGGCGATCTTCTTCATTTCCAAGGGTGCTACAGGGGATTTTCGGTCGCTATGAACTCCCACGGCAATCTAAACTTTGAGGAAAGCTCCGCCGCGAGGGCCTTCACGGCGTGGACCTCCGTCGCATAGTGTCCGCACAGGTAGAGGTTCAGGCACCGCTCCTGAGCGACATTGAACCACTCCTCCCTGAGCTCGCCGGTGACGAGCGTGTCGACCCCCTCCGCCAGGAGGGCCGACATCGCCCCGTTGCCGCTCCCGCTGCAGAACGCGACCCTCCTGGGCCGGGACGAGCCGAACTCGATGGACACCACCCGCGGGTAGCGCGCCTCGAGGGCCCGGCGGAGTTCCGCGCGGGTCTTCCCGAAGGGCGCGATTCGGCCGATCGGGCCGCCCTCGTTCTCGATGAATCCGCGGCTTGGCCTCATCCCCAGTCCCGACGCGAGGAGCGCGTTGTTGCCGATCGTGGGATGCGAGTCGAGGGGGAGGTGGCTCGAGTAGAGGGCGCAGTTTCCGCGGACGAGGACCGAGAGGCGTTCGTAGGCCGCGCCCGTCAGCGGGCGCGGCATGTCCCAGAACATCCCGTGGTGGACGACCAGGAAGTCGACGCCGGCCGCCACCGCGGCCCGGAAGGGGACGAGTCCCGCGTCCACGGCCGCCCCGATCCGGGTGACCCTCCCATCGTTGGCAAGCTGGAGTCCGTTGAAGGCCCCGGGGGCGTCCTTGAATGCGCGGAGGCGCGTGCGGGCGTCGCAGTGGGCGACGATATCCTTAAGCTTGGGCATGGGTCATACGCCGAGTCGGCAGCTATGTGCGCTAAAGCCTGCGCCGAAACTCACGAGCCAAAAATCGCCGTCGGGCCCCGGCGAGGCGTCCCGAAGGGTCTCCTCCAGCGCGAAGAGGACCGAGGCGCTGCTCATGTTCCCATAGTCCCGGAGCGTCCTGGCGCTCGCCGCGAGGGAGTGGGGGGAAACGACGGGCGCGACCGCCTCCAGCACGTCGCGGCCGCCCGGGTGGGCGACGACGCGGGAGACGGGCCGCCCCCCGCGCTCGGCCCAGAGCCTCCCCACCGCGCCCGCGGCCAGCCCGGGGACCGTGCGGTCGAGGAGGTTGCGAAGCTTTCCGTCCCTCTGCTCGAAGCGGAGCTTGTCGCGCTCGGCGGGGATGTGCAGCGAGCCGAAGTCGAACGCCCGGAGGCCCGAGGGCCCCGGGGTCGAGCGCCAGATCGTTGCCGCGGCCCCGTCGCTGAAGAGGCACGCGCTTATGATCACGCCGGGGTCGTCGTCCAGGTAGAACGCCGCCGAGCACACCTCCACCGCGACGCAGGCGACGGTCGCGCCCGGCTGTGCCGAGAGCAGGTGGCTCGCCGCCCTGAGCATCGGGATCGCGGCGCCGCAGCCGAGCCCCACAAGGTCGTGGAGGATCGCGTTCGGCCTCAGTCCCATGGCCTCGGCCACGTAGCTGGTGAGCCCGGGGCACAGGTAGCCCGTGCAGGTGCAGATGAGGAGGGCATCGAGCCCCTCGGGCCCGGCGCCGGCCTTCCGGAGCGCGTCGGCGAGCGCGCGCCCCGCGAGGGCGGGCGCCTCCCTTCTGTACGCGAGGTTGAGCTCGTCCGCGGATCGCTCGAAAACGTTGCCGATGTCGGGCAGGGCGAAGTGCCTGCGGGCGATCCCGTTCTCGCCCTTCAGGATGCTCTGAAGGACGAGCATCGACTTCCTGCTCAGGCGGGAGCGCAGGCCCGGGTTGTCCGCAAGGCCCCAGCATTCGGGCTGGGAGAATCCGGCGGGTGGGACGGCGGTGGAAAGGGCATGGAGGAACATCTTTGGGAATAGCGTCAGTGGAGGAAGCCGTAGAGCGCGCGGAAAGGCACGAGCCCGCGGCCGGCCAGGGCCGCCAGCAGCGACTGCCTGCGGCGCTCGAGGAAGAACGGGTGGAGGAGGGAGGCCAGCGCGAGGCGCGTGCGGAACCTGCTCCTCTGCGCGAGCGCGACATCGCGGACGCACGCAGCCCAGCTTGCCTGGCGCCGGGCGTAGGCCAGCAGGGGTCCGATCGCCAGCTCGGCGCCCTGGAGCGCCATCGCCATCCCGTTGCCCGTGAAGGGCGCTATGGAGGCGCAGGCGTCGCCGATCCTCACCCGGTCTCCCGCGGGCGTCGCGCGGTCCCCCAGCGGCGCGGCGGTGACGCACACCGAATCGGGATCCACCGCGGCCCCGCGCATCCTGCCGGCGAGGCCCCCGAGCCCGGCGGCCTCGAGGTAGGCGGGCAGGAGGTCCGCCCCGCGCGCCGTCACCTCTCGGGCCGCGAAAATCCCGCAGGCGTTCACCTCGCCGGTCTCGACCCGCGAGAGCCCCACGTAGGCCCTTTCCCCCAGGTGGACCTCGAAGTCATTGGCGAGCTCAAGCCCCCTCATGTGGGCCTTCAGCCCGACCCAGAGCGTTCCCGTCCGCCGGCGGCCCACCGCGAACACCCGCCCATCGGGGGCTTCACCCTCGGGGACCCGGGTCAGGGGCCTGAGGTCGCCCCCCGCCGCGACGAAGGCCCCGGCCAGCCGGGTGTCGAGCGCGTGCCTGCTAATGCCCCACGCCGTCCCGGGGAGCGTGAAGGGCCGCAGCGCCCGATCCCGGACGAAATAGGTGACGCTGCGGTGGGGGCGGGCGTCGGAAAGGAACTCCCCGAGGCCGAGGGCCTCGACCGTACGGGCCTCGAGCCCGGCGATGAATTCACCGCATACGCGGTGGCGCGGATAGTCGCCGGCCTCGAACACCGTCACGGGGACCCCGCCCCGGCGGAGCGCAAGCCCCGCCGCCAGGCCCGCCAGGCCCCCGCCCACGATCTCGATCGGCAGTTGCATGCTCATGGCCGTCTCAGCGCGACCATCCGTGAAGCCCCGAGGCCCGTGGAGGGGCAGGTGCAGTCCCAGGCATCCCCGTCCATCCCGAGGGCCCTCGGCAGCTCCGTGCCCTGGAATCCCGCGCCGATGCTCACGCGCGCGTCGTGGAGCGTGACATAGTTTGCCCCGAGGACCGGGGCCACCAGGGCCATGATCGACTGCGACAGCCTCCGGCGAGTCGGCTCGCTCGCGACGACCGCGCGCGCGCTCCGCCGAAGGGCCCGGCCGAGCTCGGCCAGCTCGCTGTCCGTGAACTGGTGGAAGATCAGGTTGCCGATCACCACAGCGTAGGCGCCGTAGCCCTGGAACCCCTTCAGGTCGGCCTGGTGCCACTGACTCCCCGCGGGCCAGTCCCGGGGCCGGGGGCAGAGGTCAAGGCCGTCGACGGGGATCCCGAGGGCGTTGAGGGCCACTCCCATCTCCCCGGTGCCGGAACCGAGCTCGAGCACGCGCTCCCCGGGCCTCACGAGCCCGGGCAGGGTCCGGGCGAACCACCGCCGGTTCCCCATGAACGCGTTGACAAGCCTCAGGTCCCGCCGGCTGTGGATAGCGTCGGGGTGGTCGTGGGGCAGCGAGTCGAGAATCTCGGGCCCGCAGGAGCGCCGCATAGGGTTGTCCATGGGGCCGCGAACCTAGCGCAGGCCCCCTGCGATGGCAATCGCACTATCGGTAACAGGTCCGTGGGCGCCCGCGGCGGGGCCTCCAGTCGAAGGTTGCCGGGCCCGGCGCCCATGTCCATCGTCGGGGACTGACTCCATGAGCGCCGCAAAGAACAAGGACAACCCGGTCGACCTGATTGCGAGGGCGGCCAAGACATTCAGGCGGCGCCCGAGCTGGGACGAGTACTTCATGGCGACGGCGGTCCTGATCGCGACGCGCTCCAACTGCGAGCGCCTGCATGTGGGCTGCGTGATCGTCGCCGGGGGGGAACGCAAGAATCGGCTCGTCGCGGCGGGCTACAACGGTTTCCTCCCGGGCACACCGCACGTCTCGCGGATAAGGGCGGGGCACGAGCAGGCGACGGTCCACGCGGAGCAGAACGCGATCGCGGACGCCGCCCGGCGCGGGAGCTCGGTGGGCGGGTGCATCGCCTACGTGACCCACTACCCGTGCATCAACTGCGCCAAGGTGTTCGCTGCGGCCGGCATCGCCGAGATCAAGTACCGGTCGGACTACCACAACGACCCGCTGGTGGCCCGCCTTATGGCGGACGCCGGAGTGACGCTCCAGAAGCTCTGACGGGAGGCCGCGTGAGAGAAATCATCGGAGGCACCAAGCAGTCGCTCGCGGGATCGCTCCTGCTCGCGCACCCCGTGCTGCGCGACCCCAACTTCCGCCGTACGGCGGTCCTCATGTCGACCCACAACGCCGAGGGGGCGATGGGGGTCGTCCTCAACCGGCCGCTCGGCAAGCGCCTGGGCGAGCTCAAGGGCGACTTCGCGCTCGGGCCGCTCGCCCCGACGCCGATCTTCGTCGGCGGCCCGGTTCAGACCGAGCAGCTCATCCTGGCCGCGTGGCAGACCCGAGAAGACGCCTTCCAGCTCCACTTCGGGATCGACCCGGAGAAGGCCGTGCAGCTCATGGCGGACGAGTCGACCCGCCTGCGCGCCTACCTGGGGTATTCCGGGTGGTCGGCGGGCCAGCTTGAGGCCGAGCTCGACAGCGGCACGTGGATCGTCGCGAGCCCCCCCGCCGACCTGTTCGAACGCCCTATGCAGGAGGCGCTTTGGCGATCGCTCCTCTGCGAGGAGGGGGCGGAGTGGCAGCTCATGATCGACGAGCCCGAGGAGCCCGGGAAGAACTGAGTTGACAGGGGGGGGGTACGCTCTCTGTTTTGGTGCCTTTTATGAAAGTCGTTTCCTCCATCAAATCAGCCAAGAAGCGCCACCCCGACTGCCAGGTGGTGCGCCGCCGCGGCAAGATCTACGTTATCAACAAGACCGACCCGCGTTACAAAGCGCGGCAGGGCTGAACCTTAACACACCTTTCCACGTGAAATCCGAAGGTCACCCGACGCTCAACCCGGTCTGCTTCCTCGATGTCGCAACCGGCAAACGTTTCCTCACCCGCTCGACGATGAAGTCGAGCCGCAAGGAGAACATCGACGGCCAGGAGTACTTCATCGTCCTGCGGGACGTGACGATGGATTCCCATCCCGCCTACACGGGCGAGAAGCGCCTCGTCGACACGGCTGGCCGCGTCGAGAAGTTCACCTCCAAGTTCAAGCGCAGCACGAAGAAGTAGCCTCCGCGGCAGTTGAAGCTCATCTGTTTTGACTGCGACAGCACGCTGAGCTCGGTCGAGGGCATCGACGAGCTGGCCCGCCTTCGCGGCCCCGAGGTCTTCAAGCGCATCGAATCCCTGACCGGGGACGCGATGAACGGAAGGATCCGCATCGAGGACATCTTCGGCCTGCGCCTGGAGGCGATTCGCCCGACCCTGGCCGACGCGGCGGCCGTCGGCAGGCGCTATGTTGAGACAGTCGAGCCCACTGCGAAGGCGACAGTCGACGCGCTCTCGGCCAAGGGCTGGACCCCGATCATCATCAGCGGCGGATTCCGGCAGGTGATACGCCCGCTCGCGGACTTCCTGGGGGTCTCCCGGGTCGAGGCCGTCGACCTATTCTTCCGCGCGGATGGCTCCTATGCCGGTTTTGACTCGTCCTATCCGTCCACGCGCTCCGGCGGAAAGGCCGAGATCATCGGCCGCCTGCGGGAGGAGTACCGCGCCGAGAAGGTGGTGATGGTGGGGGACGGGGCGAGCGACCTGGAGACGCTTCCAGCGGTCGATCTCTTCATCGGGTTCGGTGGGTATGTGACGAGGGAAAAGGTGAGGCGCGAGGCCCCGGCCTTCGTAACGTCGCTGGCCGACGTCACCTCGCTGGTCTGACGATTTCCCCTTGAGGGGCGGCACGCCCCCGGGTTACGGCCGGGCCGCCATCTAGGATTCGTCCCCGAGCATCGAGACGACCGTCTCGAAGAACTCGGAGAGGTCGAAGGGCTTTGCCAGCGTCCTGCACCCGCCGAGGTACCGGGCGGATTTCAACATGTCGTGCGGACCGAGGTACATCCCGCCCCCCGAGATCGCTAGGACCGGGGTGCCGGGATTGTTAATGGCGCTCTTCATGATCAGCTCCAGCCCGTCGATGTTGGGCATGAAGATGTCGGTGACGACGAGCCGGAACGCGATCGTGGAGAGGAGCTCTAGCGCAGTCCTGCCCTCGGACGCCCACCGCAGGGAATAGCCCCTTCGCTGAAGCGCCTCGACCAGCACGCCGCGGATCGCCGGATCGTCATCGATCAGGAGGATATCAACTTTTTCTTGCTCGTTCATGATTGGGGATTCGCCTGCGTTCCGAGTGCGCACCGGTTGCTCCGCCATCCCGGCCGCCCCTGCCGTCGGATCAGGTTTGCTCCGCCTTGTCGGCGATCTGGTGGATGGTCTCGGGTGCGACGACCCGGTCGATGTCGAGCAGCGTCTCGACCTGGCCCTTGACCTTGGCCATGCCGAGGACGAATGCCATGTCGACGCGGACCCCGAATTCGGGCGCCGGCTCTATGTCGGCGTCGGCCAGGTTGGCCACCTCCTCAACCGAGTCGACGATGAGTCCCATGCTGATGATCCGGTCATCCGGGAGGACGACCTGGACGACGACGATGCACCTTCTCTCGGCGGTGCCCTCGACCAGCCCGAACTTGACGCGCAGGTCGATGACCGGGATGACGCGGCCGCGAAGGTTGATAACCCCCATGACGTAGTCAGGTGTCTGCGGCAGGGGTGTGATCTTCTGCAGGCGGATGATCTCCCGGACGCGAAGGACCGCGATTCCATAGGCCTCGCGGTCGACGAGGACCGTCAGGTACTTGCCGGCGCATCGCGGTCGCGCCCCGAGGGCGGGGGAGGGGGCCCGGCTCATTTGAAGAACTCGTCGTCGCGGCCGCCGCCGTTCGCCGACAGGACGGCCCCGTTGGAGCGCGGGATCATGGAGTAGGGTATTGCCGCGCGGTTTGTCGGGGAGGCGCCATTCGCCACAATCTTGCCTGGCTTCCTCGGGGCCGCGGCGCGGGACAGCGTAGCGGACGCGGTGGGGCCCGACCCGTCCACGAGCTTCTGGAGGCTGCGGACGGACTCGCGCATCGACTCGGCCTGCGCGTTGAGCTCCTCGGAGGCGCTGGCGGTCTCCTCGGCGCCAGCCGCGTTCGCCTGGGTAACCTTGTCCATTTGGGAGACCGCGGTGCTCACCTGGCCGACGCCCTGGTTCTGCTCCTGGGATGCGTTCGCGATCTCGGCGACCAATTCGTCGACCTTCCGGGCCTTTGTGACGATCTCCTCGAAGCCCAGCGCCACCTTGGCGCTGATCTGGACCCCGTGCTCGCTGCGGCTGACCGACTCCTCGATCTTGGCCGCGGTCTCCTTGGCGGATTGCGCGGAGCGCTGCGCCAGCGACCGGACCTCGTCGGCGACGACGGCGAATCCCGCCCCGGCCTCGCCGGCTCTGGCCGCCTCCACCGCCGCGTTGAGCGCGAGGATGTTCGTCTGGAAGGCTATCTCGTCGATGGTCCTCAGGATCTTGCCGATGCTCGAGGACGAATCCCTGATAGCATCCATGGCCTGCTTCATGGCATTCATGCTCGCGACGCCCTCCTCGGCAGCTCGCCTCGTGTCATTCGAAAGGGTCTTCGCAAGGGACGCGGACTCGGCATTCTTCTTTGACATGCTGGCGATCTCCTCGAGGGAGGCGCTGGTCTCCTCCAGGGAGGCCGCCTGCTCGCTCGCGCCCTCGGCGAGCGACTGACTCGAGGACGACACCTGGCCGGCAGCGGCCGCTGTCTGGTCCGCGCTGGCGTTGAGCTGCTCCGCGACCTCGCCGAGCGTGCGGTTGGTATTGCGTATGATCAGGAGGCCGATGGCGGATCCAAGCAGCAGCGCCGCGAGGGTCACCCCGATGATCACGTCCGTCGTCAGCCGTGCGCTGTGGTCGATGCTGAGGCCCAGGGTGTCCCCGTTTGTGGAGTTGTACTTCAGGAGGCCCTCGGTGGCGGCCGTGTAATCCTTGTAGAGAGAGTAGACCTGGGGCAGGAATGCCGCGGCGTCCTGGCCCTTGCCGGCATCGATCAGTTCCAGATATTTCTTCTTGGCCGGGCGGTACGCATCCCGCGTCTCAAGGAGTTTTGAGAAGAGCGCGCGGTCCTCGGGCTCGAAGATGGTCGCCTCATAGGCCTTGACGGTCTCGTCGAGGTTCTGGGAAAGCGCAGCCATTTCCTTCCTGAGCGTCGCGCGTTCCTCGGCGCTGCCCGCCTGCGAGTAGAGCTGCGCGCGGATGAATCCCTTGGCAAGGTCACGGTAGAAGTTGCTGCTCTCGATCACGCCGGGCATGACGTCCGACTTCAGGGAGACCGCCTGGCGCCGTATGTTTCCGAGGTTCAGCCATGCGATGCCGCCGACCAGGACGAGTAGCAGGCAGAGGAGGCCGATGGCCGAAGTGATCCGTTTTCCGATGGTCCAGTTCATAGATTTGGTACTTGGGTTTCCCAAGGCTATCGGCCCATCGACCGGGTTCGTTAGACGCAATGGCCGGGCAGGCACTAAGGAATATCCTTAGTGGGCTAAGGTCGCCTCGGGAAGCGGCCGATTGCAGGCTGGCCGTTCCAAACTTGAAAACGCTTCAAATCCTTAGCAAAGGCAGCAGAAATCTCGCCCAAGCCCGCGGGCTCGCGGTGCCCGGCCGCACGGGTTTCGGCCCGACCCACGGCTTTGCCGAATCGGCCGCCTCGATGCCCGCTCATGGGGACGTCCAGTGAGCTTCCCGATGAGCCCTTCCGAAGGCGGATTTGGTACGAATGCCCTGGACCGCACGCGCGTCCTCCTCGTGGAGGACGATGCGCTTGATCGGCTGGCGATCCGCCAGTACCTCTCGGAGTCGGGGCCGGCCTATGAGCTCACCGAGGCGGCGACCGTGCGCGAGGCGCGGGACCTCCTTGCCGCCGGGCATTTCGACATCTTGCTCGCGGACACGCGACTGCCCGATGGCAGCGGCAATGAGCTGCTGCGCGACGCCGGCGAGGCTCCCGTGGTTTTCATGGCGGCGGGAGACGACATGCCGTCCGCGGCAAACGCCGTGCGCGGCGGAACCGTCGAATATCTGGTCAAGCACCCGGGCCGAAGTTTCCTGAAGGGGATGCTGCTTTCGCTCGGAAGGGCGGCGCATGGCCAGCGTACGCGGAGCCTCCTCAGGCAGAGCGAATTGCTGTGCCAGCAGGTCTTTGACGAGTCGCCCCTGGGCATGATCCTTGTCTCGCCGACTGGGGCCATCCTGAAGACAAACCGCTCCGCCTGCGTTCTCCTGGGATATGAGCCGCCAGAGATCGCAATGGGCGGCCTCGGCATGGTCCTGTCGCGCTCCGGCATTGAGGTCTTTATGGCGGTTTTCGAGCGGCTGATCGGAGGCGAGAAGTCCAGGGTTCACCTCGAGATGACCTGCGACACCAAGGGCGGGCGCGAACTTCGCCTTGTCCTGCAGGTCGCGCTTGTGAAGGGTGCGAGCGGCCGCCCGCTTGCATTCCTCGTCCATCTTCGGGACGTGACGGAAGACCGAAGGATGGAGGGCGCACTCCGTGCAAGCGCCGCCCAGTTGGACCATTCCCGAGCGATGGAGGCGATAGGAACGCTCTCCGGCGGCATAGCCCATGAATTCAACAACCTCCTGACTTCGATCCTGGGCAACCTTCAGCTTGCGGAGGCGGACGTCGGCGCGGAGCATACGATTCGGCCCCTTCTCGAGGATGCCGTCGGGTCCTGCCGGCGTGCCGGCGACCTGGTGGCCCGCATGCTCGCCTTCACCCATCAGGCCCAGAAGCCGAGGACCCCGACACACTTGGCGCAGGTCGTCGCCGAAGCAGAGCCTCTGCTGCGCCTTCACCTTCCCCCGGACGCCGGCATCCGCCTGGCGATCGACGGCGCCTGTCCCCCCGTGCAATGCAGTCCCGGCGACGTCATTGCGATGATTCTTCAACTCGGCAGCAACTCCGGGCGCGCGATGAGGGGCCGCTCCGGCCTGCTCGAGCTTTCGCTCGCGCACGGACTGCCCAATTCCGAGATTCGCGCGAGGTTCCCGCAGGTTGGCCCGCACCACACGGTGTGCCTCTGCGTGAGGGATTCGGGCGTGGGCTTGAGTCCCTCGCGGCTGGCGGGTCTGTTCGAGCCGATGAACGCCCCAAGGTGGCTGGAGGAGGGCGGACTCGGGCTTGCGAGCGTCCAAGGGGTCATGAGGCGCCACCGTGGGGCGGTGGCTGTGGAGAGCGTCCAGGGAATCGGCACGGCCGTGAGGCTGTACTTCCCCGAGGCGGGGCCTCCCGAACGACCTGATTCACAAGGCGCCAGGTAGGTTGGCGATTTAACAGAGACAGGGTAAGAAGAGGATGGCGGTCCCGGCGTGACCCCTGCCAGTATCCGGCAAGCAATCAGGCCGTTTCCCGCCCCGCCGGCCCCGTCGGCGAGACGCTTGGTGGAGGCGGCCACCCGCAAGCCATGAAACTCCAAGGCAAACTCATCAGTGCCTTTGGCGTGCTTGCTGCAATCACGCTCTTGGTCTCCCTGCTTGCGATCTGGCAGGTGCGGCAGCTGAGCACCGCCCTCTACGAGATCGGGGTCGTCCGCCTGCCGAGCATCCAGGGCCTCGAGATGATGCACGACGCGATGGTGGAGCTCGACGCCTCCGGCCGCGCGATGGCCGGCGCCGGTGGCGCCGCGGCCCTTCCCGATGAGTCCGTCCGCCAGCAGGGCGCGTGGGGGCGTTTCGCCGTGGGGTGGAATCTCTACGAGCCGCTTCCGCAGACGGACGAGGAGGCGTTGATCTGGCGCTCGTACGTGCCGACGGCAAGGGCATGGCAGGCAGGCTACAGGTCCGACCTCGCGGCGATCGCCGCTGCCCTTGCCTCCGGGGATCCCGGGAGGATCGCGGCGGCGCAGGGACGCCTGGCCGAGTCAGAGAAGGCCGCGTTCGCGCCGACCGCTAGGCTGCTCGCAGACCTGATCGCCCTGAACTACCGCGTCGTCGACGACACCAAGCAGCGGTCGATCGTCAGCCAGCGGGACGTGACCCGGCTGAGCACACTCGTGCTCCTCCTCGCGGCCGCAAGCATCATCGGCAACGTGGCCATAGGGATAGTCGTCGCCCGGAGGCTGAGCCGCCCGGTGGTGGCCGTGGCGGATGCGCTCTCACGGGTCGCGGCGGGTGACCTCTCGGTCCGTGTCGACGTGTCCTCCCACGACGAGATCGGCCAGATGACGCGGGCCATGAACAAGATGCTGGAGAACCTGAGCGCTAGCGACGCCCGACTCAGGCTCTTGGGTGACAACCTGCCCGAAAGCATGATCTACCAGGTCGAGCGCCAGGACGACGGCACCATGCGCTTCCTCTACGTTAGCGCGGGGGTCGAGCGGCTCCACGGCCACAAGGCCGAGGCGGTGCTCCTCGACGCCTCGCTCGTCTATGACCAGATCTATGAGCCTGACCGCGCCGCGATCGCGGCGGCCGAGGCGGCCTCATTTGCGGCCATGGACACGTTCAATGTCATCGCCCGGGTCAAAGGGATTGATGGCTCGCTGCGCTGGGTGAACCTCTCGTCCCGCCCGCGGAAGAAGGCGGATGGGCGCGTCGTCTGGGACGGCATCGAGACCGACATCACCAGCCGAATACACAGCGTGGAGGAGCTGCGGAGGGCCAACCGCGCGCTGCGCACCCTCAGCGCCTGCAACCGCGTTCTGGTGAGGGCGGGGGACGAGGGGGAGATTCTGCGGGAGATCTGCCGCGTGGTGGTCGAGGAGGGAGGCTACAGGTTCGCCTGGGTGGGCTTCGTGGAGCACGACGAGGGGAAGACCGTTCGACCCGTTGCCTACGCGGGCCCAGGCAAAGGGTACTTCGCCAACCTGAAGGTCACCTGGGCCGACACGCCGCTCGGCCGCGGTCCAACCGGCACGGCGATCCGGACGGGAGTCTCGGTCCTTTGCCGGGATTTCGAGCTCGATCCCAGGACGGAGCTCTGGCGGGACGAAGCGATCCGGCACGGGTTGCGAAGCTCGCTCGTGTTCCCGCTCAGCCACAACGGCGCGGTCTTCGGGGCCCTGTCGATCTACTCCGAGGACCCCGACGCGTTCGACGAGCACGAGAGCGACCTCCTGTCCGAGTTGGCGGAAGATCTGGCCTTCGGTGTCTCCGCGCAGCGCGCACGCATTGAACGCGAGCGCATCGAGGCCGAGCGGGAGCGACTGGCACGGGCGATCGACGGCCACTACGACGGGGCCTACTGGTTAGACACGGACAACAGGATAGTCTACGTGAACGAGACGGCATGCAGGGCGCTCGGCCGCACAAGGGAGGAGCTGATCGGCAGCCTGATCTCGATCGTGAACCCGGGGGCAACCCCCGAGCGCATGGCGGAGGTGTGGAGGCGCCTCCGGGCTGGGGGCAGCTACACCGCGGAGTCCGAGCACCACCGCAAGGACGGGAGCACGTTCCCGGTCGAGATCGTCTCCACGCACGTGACGGTGGGTGGGGGCGAGTTCAACTGCGGGTTCGCCCGCGACATCTCGGGACGCAGGAAGGCGGAGAAGGAGCTGCGGGAGAGCGAGCGGAAGTTCTCAAAGATGTTCCAGGGCGCGCCGGTCCTTATCGGCATCTCGGACCTGGAGAGCGGCATCGTCCTCGACGCGAACGAGGAGGTCTTCCGGGTCACCGGGTTCAGGCGGGAGGAGATGATCGGCCGCAGGGCGGTCGACATCGGCTTCATCTCGGCGGAGGACAGGGCCCGCATAGGAGATGAGGTGCGCGAGCACGGCAGAATCCCCGGGATGGCCATGTCGTTCAAGGGCAAGGACGGACGGACCATTCACGGCCTGGTCAACGGCGACCGGATCGAGATAGACGGCCAGGTGTGCCTTCTCCTCATCATCGCGGACATCTCGGCGCGCAAGCAGGCGGAGGAGTCGCTGGAGGCGGCCGCCGACCGACTGGCGCTCGCGCTGCGTGCCTCGAAGTTCGGGGTGTGGCGCCACAACCTCCAGACGAGGGCCTCCGAGTGGGACGACCGGATGTTTGAGATATTCGGCCTTCCGGCCGCGGCCAAGGCCCCGGGGGTCGAAGAGATCCTCGAGCGCGTGGCCGAGGAGGACCGGGGCGCCGTCCGGAAATCCTGGGGAGCGCTGCCAAGCTGCGACCATTCCTACCGCAGCCGCTTCAGGGTGAGGCGTCCGGACGGCTCGATGCGGCATGTCGAGCTGCAGGGAATCGTGCGCGACGACGGCATGGGTCGGCCGGAGTGGTCGATAGGGGTGGCGGGCGACATCACGGAGATCATCCAGGCGACGACCGAGGCCGAGCGCCTGCGGGCGCAGCTGAACCAGTCCCAGAAGATGGAGGCGCTCGGGAACCTGGCGGCCGGCGTGGCCCACGACTTCAACAACTTGCTGACCGGCATAAACGGCTTCGTGGAGCTGGCCTCGACGAGCCTGGCGCCCGGCCACGAGGCCTCCGAGCTTCTCATGCAGGCGCGGCGGGGCGCGATGAGCGCCCGCGACCTCGTGAGGCGAATCCTCAACTTCTCGCGCAGCAACAGCGACCAGAAGCGGGTCCTGGTCGACTCGGTGGAGGTGATCCGGGACACGGCGCCCCTCATCGCAGCCGCGCTGCCAGCCAACGTTTCCCTGTCGCTCGACCTGGGCTGCAAGACCGCCATGGTGCTGGCGGATTCCGGGCAGCTGCAGCAGGTGCTAATGAACCTATGCACCAACGCAGCCCACGCCATAGGCAGCAGGGCCGGCACGATCCGGATCGGCGCCAAAGTCTGCGAGCTGGGAGGGCCTGGCGGCCGACAGGCGCTGCCCCGGGGGTGCTCCGAGGGCCCCCATCTCCTGCTGTCGGTGCGGGATTCGGGCAGCGGGATGGACGAGGTAACCCGCATGAGGATCTTCGAGCCGTTCTTCACGACCAAGAGGCGCGGGGAGGGCACGGGCCTTGGGCTTTCGATCGTGCGCGACATCGTCGCCGCCCACGAGGGCGGCGTCGAGGTGGAGAGCGCCCCTGGAACCGGAACCACCTTCACCATCTTCATGCCCCTCACCCGGAGCCTTGCCGATCCCCGTCAGCTCGCCGATCGGGTCCAGCAGGGGCGGGGATCCGGGCAGAAGGTCCTTGTCGTGGACGACGAGCCGTCGGTCGGAACGATCGCGCGGATGATCCTTCAGAAGAGCGGCTATGCGCCGGAGCCGTACACCTCCCCGAATGATGCCTGGAAGCGGTTCGAGGCCAGTCCCGGCTCATGGGACCTCTTGATCGTGGACCAGAACATGCCCGAGATCACCGGGTCGGAGTTCGTGAGCCGGGCGAGGATGATCTCACCGGCCCTGCCGATCGTGATGATGAGCGGCCGCTTTGAGAACGATGGCTTCCTGCCGGGAAAGGGAATCGTGCAGCTCAAGAAGCCATTCGAGATAGCCGAACTGACGGCCGCAGTTAAGGCTGCGCTCAACCCGTCGGCCCAGCCCGCGCATCAGAGCTGAATCATGCCCTCCTTGATGGCGATCTTCGTGAGCTCTATCACGTTGTTTACCTTCAGCTTGGAAAAGAGGTTCAGGCGGTGGATCTCTACGGTCTTTGGGCTCAGGTGCAGCTGCGAGGCCACCTCCTTCGTGCCATAGCCCTCGGCAAAGAGCTGGAGGACCTCGCGCTCGCGCATCGTGAGCAGCTCGAGAAGCGTGTGCACGTGGCTGCCGTCCGCCATCAGGGCGAGCTGGGGGCTCAGCCAGGTCTCGCCCCGCCGAGCCGCATCGATTGCCTTTATCACCTGGTCAAAAGCGTGGTCCTTGTGGACATAGGCGTTCACGCCGGCGGCGATCGCCTGAGAGATGGTGCGCCGCTCGTCGTGCATCGAGAGCATGACGATCGTCCCCTTGTAGCCCGCGCTCCGGAGCTGGCGCGTGGCGTCGATCCCGTTCAGTTCCGCCATGGCCATGTCCGCCAGGACCACGTCGGGCCGCAGGTCGAGCACCCCCTCGACGAGGGCCCTCCCGTCCGCCGCCTCCCCGGCGAGGCGGAACCTGCCCGTCCGTTCGATGAGCACCTTCAGCCCGTCGCGCACCAGCTTGTGGTCGTCGGCGATGAACAGCGACAGGAGGGGTTCCTTCTCGGGGTGCACGGTCATCCCAGAAGGGATGCCTTTGGAGGGACGCGGTTGCAACGATAGAGGGCGGTGGAATGCGCCAACCCTGAGGGGAGATCTATGGGAACAGGCCCCGCTTCTGCTTCGCCTCGGCGACCCTGCCGATCCCAAGCGTCAGCGCCGCAAGGCGCCTGCTGAACTTGAACTTCCTCTTCTGGTATTCGACCGATTCCTTCGCCTTGTCCAGGATCGCGTGGAGCTTCGAGATCACCTCGTCGCGGCCCCAGTAGAAGCTCTGCTGGTTCTGCAGCCACTCGAAGTACGAGACGATGACGCCTCCCGAGTTGCACAGGACGTCGGGGATCACCTCGATGTCGCCCCGCTCCTCTATGATCCTGTCGGCCGCGTTCGTGGTCGGCCCGTTGGCCGCCTCCGCGAGGAGCCTGCACCTCAGCTTTGGGGCGTTCTCCGGGGTGATGACCCGCTCGAGGGCCGCAGGGATCAGAACGGTGCAGGGGAGCTCCAGGAGCTGCTCGTTCGTCACGGGGGATCCCCCCCCGAAATCCTTTAGGACGCGCTCCGACTGGAGGTAGGCGAGCGCCTTCCTGATGTCGATCCCGGCCGGATTGTGGACCCCGCCGGTGTAGTCCGAGATCGCGACGATTTTCGCCCCCATCTCCGCGAGCGCGAGCGCGGTCTCGCTCCCCACGTTCCCAAAGCCCTGGAGGGCGACCGTCGCCTCCCGGACGGGGCACTTCATGTCCTCGAGGTACTTCCCGACGAGATACGCGACTCCCGCCCCGGTCGCCTCGCGCCGGCCCTGCGAGCCCCCGACGGCGATCGGCTTGCCGGTGACCACCCCGGGGCATATGTAGCCCACGTGGTTGGAGTAGGTGTCCATCATCCACGCCATGACCTGCTCGTTCGTGCCGACGTCGGGCGCGGGGATGTCGAACTCGGGGCCGATGTTCTGACCGAGCGCGTGCGTGTAGCGGCGCGTGATGCGCTCGAGCTCGCTCTTCGAGTGCAGGCGCGGGTTGAACTTGATGCCGCCCTTGCCGCCGCCGAACGGGATGTCGTGGAGCGCCGACTTCCAGGTCATCGCCGCCGAGAGCCCCTTGAGCTCGTCGAGCGAGACGTCCTCGTGATAGCGGATGCCACCTTTATATGGACCCAGGATGTTGTTGTGCTGGACGCGGTAGCCCTTGAAGAGGAGGTACCGCCCGTCGTCCATGCGGACGGGGAAGTTGATGATCACCTCGTTCTTGGGCTGCGAGAGGATCGTGTAGACGTCGGGCGACAGCGACATGAACTTGGCGGCCTTGTCGAGCTGCGCCTGCATGACGCTGTAGAGGTTGCCTTTCGCAGCGGGCGTAGCGGCTGCTGCGGCGACCGTCGACGAAGAAACCGCGGCGTCCTTCTGGATGTTGCCCTGTGACATGTGCTTATCCTCTGCGCTGTGCGCGCGGCGGGACGTCGCGCGAATCCGAGACCCGGGCCTGCGTTCACCGTCACATAGCACAACATCGGATCGCCGTCGCGAGCGCGAGCGGCTGGCGCGGCGACGTGCGGCCGACGACGGCAAGCTCATCGACCGCGCGGCGATCCTCGTCGAGAAAGCGGCCGCCGACTGGACGCACGCGCCCGGCGAGCTGGCGCGCGGCCTGCGCGAGACGCGGCAGCTCGCCTCCACCGATCGGCGCCTGCTCGCCGAGATGGTGCACGGCTGGGTGCGCGCGCGGCGGCGGCTCGAGTGGCTCGCGGGCACGAGCGATCCCAGGGTGACGCTGCGCGTGTGGCTGGCGACGGCGGTGGCGGGCGAGGGCATCTCTCCCGCGCTCGCCGAGTCGCTGCGCGTGGGGGGCGTCGATCTCGGGCGGCTGCGCACGATTGACAACGATCTTGATAAGATCGCCGATCCCATCGCGCGCCTCGGCATCGAGCTCTCGTACCCGGACTGGATCGTGCGACGCGCGCTGGCCTCGTACGGTGCCGACGGCGGACGCGCGCTGCTCGTGGCGATGAACCAGCGCGCGCCGCTCACCGCCCGCGCCAACCGCCTCAAGGTCGACCGCGAGCAACTTGCCAAGCACCTTGACGAAGTCGGCGTGCCCTCGAGCAAGACCCGCCTCGCGAGCGACGGCCTCATCCTCGACACACACGAGAACGTCTACTCGCTGGTGCCGTTTCGCGAGGGCGAGCTCGAGCTGATGGACGAGGGCAGCCAGCTGGTCGCCGAGCTCGTCGCGCCGCCGCCGCGCGGGGTGGTGATCGACGCGTGCGCGGGCGCGGGCGGCAAGACGTTGGCGCTCGGCGCGATGCTCGGCAACAAGGGGCGCCTCCTCGCGCTCGACGTCACCGAGGCCAAGCTCGAGGAGCTGCGGCTGCGCGCGCGCCGTGCGGGGCTCACGAATGTCACGGCGCGGATCGTGGAAGAAGGTCGCGAGCCCGCACCTGCCGGGAGCGCCGACCGCGTGCTCGTGGATGCGCCCTGCACCGGTCTGGGTGTCATCCGTCGCAACCCCGAGACGCGCTGGCGCGTGAAGGAGAGCGAGCCCGCCGAGATGGCCGTATTGCAACGCAGCATCCTCGAGCGCTACGCGCCGCTGGCCAAGGTCGGCGGCCGCGTCATCTACGCTACGTGCAGCCTGCTCGCCGAGGAGAACGACGCGGTGGTCGACGGCTTCCTCGCCGATCACAAGGACTACGAAGAGGTGCCGCTCAAGGAGGTGCTGGGCAAGGAGCGCGCGCTGGCGGTGGGCGATGGCACGCGCCTCCGCACGCTGCCGCACGTGCACGACTGCGACGGCTTCTTCGCGGCGATTCTCCGTCGGAAATCATGAAAACGAAAAATTGTCAAGGGGTGCGAACGTGAACCACTCGCCCGGCTTTCTGGCGCTCGTGAACGACGCGAAGTCGCGCGTCAGGGAGACGACCGTCGACGCGATCCACGAGCGGCAGGCGCGCGGCGAACAGGTCAACCTGATTGACGTTCGCGAGGATCTCGAGTGGGCGGCCGGCCACATCGCGGGCGCGGTCCATCTCGGCAAGGGCATCATCGAGCGCGACGTCGAGCAGCGCTTCCCGGATCATGACAAGGAGCTTGTTCTTTACTGCGGCGGCGGGTTCCGCTCGGCGCTCGCGGCCGACGCGCTCTCGCGCATGGGCTACCGCAACGTCATCTCCATGGACGGCGGCTGGAAGGCCTGGGTCGCGCGCGGCTTGCCGACTTCGACCTAGCCGATCGTGGGACGCGGCAGTAAGAGAAGGACGTGACCCTGCGCGCCGAGATCCTGCGCGACCCCGAGGCCGTGAGCGCGCTCGAGCGTGAGTGGGCGGAGCTCTGGCGACAGAGCGCGCGCTCGCTGACGCTGCACCCGGCGTGGATCGCGGCGTGGCGTGTGTCGCTCGGCACGGGCGGCGATCCGCTGGTGGTGGTGGTGCGCGCGGGCGGTGTGCTGGTGGGCGTCGCGCCGTTCAATCTGCGACCGCCCCGCGGTGGTGCGCTGCGCGTGCGCGAGCTCGAGC
>PLXR01000024.1 GCA_003151495.1 Opitutaceae bacterium | reverse complement strand
ACGTCGAGCCCGGCGATCTTGCCGGCGTCCTTCGTGGCCTGGCGCTGGGAGTCGTTGAAATAGGCGGGGACCGTGATCACGGCCTGCGTGATCTTCTCGCCAAGGTAGGCCTCGGCGTCGGCCTTCAGCTTGCCGAGCACAAACGCGGCGATCTGCTGCGGGGCGTACTGCTCGACCTTGTCCCCCAGCTTGACCTCGATGTACGCGTCGCCGTTCTTCCCCTCGACGACCGTGAAGGGCATGTTCTTGGTCTCCTCGCGGATCTCGGAGAACTTGCGGCCGATGAGGCGTTTCGCGGAGAAGATCGTGTTGCGGGGGTTGGTGACCGCCTGGCGCTTGGCGGCCTGGCCCACGACGCGCTCGCCCGTCTTGGTGAACGCGACGACCGACGGGGTCGTGCGGGCTCCCTCCGCGTTCGGGATGACGACGGGTTCGCCGCCCTCCATGACGGCCATGCAGGAATTCGTGGTGCCCAGATCAATGCCTAGAATACGGCTCATGCTTATCTGTCAGCACTGCGTGTGCCTCTATCCGCCCGTATTTGTTAGCAGTTTACCATCAACCATTTAAAATAACCTCATGCGTCCTCCCACGATGGGAAAAGGGGCCAATTCATGCCATTCTGTCCCAAGCACGGGACGAATGGGACAGGCATTGTCCCAGCCTCGGCGGGCGTAGGACGGGACTTCGCGCGTCGGAAATCTCCCGGAAATGCCACACCGTCCCAAGGACTCGCAGCCAGGGAAGCGGAGCTCCCATCACCCGCAGGATGGGTGACCGGCGCAAGCCGGGTCGGCTCTCCTGTTTCCGGGGCGTTCGTCCCGGAGAGGTCAGTGCGGCGGGGGAAACGTCTCCTTGAAGGTGAAGGCGTCGGGAGTCGGCCCCTTCTTTCCAAGGATCTCCAGGCGCGCCTTGCCGTCCTCCACGGCTGGAATCTGACCCGCGGGTATCCACCAAAGGGCGAGGCTGGGGCTCGTCATTTCCTCGAACCAGTCCTTGCGCCTCCTGAAGACGTATTTGTGCGAGCTTTTGTAGACATAGTCCTGCAGTGCCTCGATGCCGCTCCAAACCGACATGTTCACGATCACCAACGGGTCGTCGTAGGCCCGAATTCCCGTGGAATCCCCCTCCTCAGTCTTCAGGCGCCAGACAAATCCCGGGGTTGCATCGGCAAGCGCGTTCATGGCGTCCAGCAACTCGACGAAGTCGCGCATCGACGGGTGCTCGAGGGGCGCCCTGCCGCGGGCGACGTTGATCTGTGCAAGTTGGCAGGTCATGAAAAGAAGGCTGGGCTAGGCCTTTGAACCCGTCGTCGCGATGCCGCGGATGAACGTCTTCTGAGCGAGGAGGAAGAGGAGGATGACCGGCAGGATCGTCACGGCGCTCGCCGCCATGAGGAAATGCCACTGGATGCCGCCGTTCTGGGACTGGTAGCTCTCGAGGGCGAGCGCGAGCGTGTAGGTGTCCTTCCGGGTGAGGTAGAGGAGCGGCCCGAGGAAATCATTCCAGGCGAAGATGAAATGGAAGAGGGCCGCGACGACCAGGACAGGGGTGCTGAGCGGGACGATGATCCGCCAGAAGATGCGCCATTCGCTGCACCCGTCGATCCGGGCGGCCTCGCTGAGCTCCTCGGGAATGGTCCTGAAGAACTGGCGCATCAGGAAGATGTTGAAGGCGCTTCCGAACCACGCGGGCAGCCACAGCGGGAGCAGGGTCCCGATCATGCCCATCGACTTGAACACCCCGTAGAGGGGCACCATCAGCACGGGGAAAGGCACCATCATCGTGGCGAGGGTGAGCGCAAAGAAGGCGTCGCGGCCGCGCCAGCGCAGGCGCGCGAACCCGTAGGCGATGATCGCGTTCGAGAGCACCGTCCCCAGCACGCCGAGCACGGCGACCGTCAGCGAGTTCCCGAGGAAGGTCCAGAACCCCACCCGGTGCCGGTCCGCCTCCGCGTCGCCGCCGAGCGCGGCGAGGGCGCGGGGATAGTTTTCCCAGCGGATCCTCACCCGGGACTCGACCTGGTCGCGCGGCAGGATGTCCCACGCCGGCGAGGGCCCACCCTCCCCCAGCTTTCGGTCGAGCCTCTGGGTGACGTGCCAGGAGCCCGCTGCGACCGGATGCATGAGCTCGGAGCGGGGGGCGCCGGTCCCGGCCTGGTTCGCCCCTACGAAGGCCTGGCGGCCGGCCGACTCGCCGTCCAGGTACCTCACGACCGCCCCCGCCTGGGAAACCTGGAAGTCGAGCGTCACCTCCATGCGCTCGCCGCCGAGCCGCGCGTAATAGGCCTTGGGCACGAAGGACAGCGGCAGCGAGAGCGTCTGCTCGATCGGCTTGAGGGACGTGCTCACGAGCCAGACGAACGGCAGGATGAACGCGACGGAGCACGCGACGAGGAGCGCCTGCACGACCCTCCGGGATATCCTGTGCTCGCGCGCCATCGTCAGGGTGCGTCCTCGTAGCGGCTTCGGGAGAGCCTGGCGGCCATCCAGGTCAGGAACGCAGTGATCAGGAAGAGGATGTAGGCCATCGCGCTCGCATAGCCCATGCGGATGTCCTGGAAGGCGGTCGAGAAGAGGTAGATCGAGTAGAAGAGCGTGGAACGCTCCGGGTTGCCGTCGGAGGCGTTTCCGTTGCCGTTCGCAGCCTCGGACATGATGTAGGCCTGGGCGAAGAGCTGCATGGCGCCGATCAGCGCCATGATCGCGTTGAACGCCACGACGGGCGCGATGGTCGGGAGCGTCACGTGGCGGAAGCGCTGCCAGGCGGAGGCGCCGTCGATCTCGGCCGCCTCGTAGAGCTCGCGCGGCACGTTCTGGAGCCCGGCGAGGTAGATCACCATCGCGTTGCCGGTGCCCCAGAGGCTCATGATCACGAGCGCCGGCTTCGACCAGCTGGGATCCGCGAGCCACGCGGGCCCGTGCAGGCCGAACGGCGCCAGGATCGGGTTCAGGAAGCCGTTCATGAGCCCGTACTCGCCGTTGAAGATCCAGAGCCAGAGCATCGCGGAGGCCACGACCGGCACGATCGAGGGCATGAAGAAGATGAGGCGGAAGAAGGACCGGCCCCTCACGTCGCAGTTGAGGAGCATCGCCAGCCCGAGCGCGAGCGCGGTGCCGAGCGGCACCGACAGGCCCGCGTAGAAGAGGGTGTTGCGCAGCGACTTCCAGAAAAGGCCGTCGTGGAGGAGCTGCTGGTAGTTCTCGAGGCCGCACCAGACCGGGGACTTGAGGATCGAGTAGTCGCAGAAGCTGTAGTAGAGAGAGGCGACCACGGGATAGGCCGTGAACGCTCCCAGCCCGAGGATCCAGAGGCTCGTGAAGCCCAGGCCCGCGCCAAGCCGTTTCCTCTCGGTCCGCGTCATGGCGGTGCGGTCTCCCCGAGGGCCGCCCACTGGTGGTGGCGCTCCAGGCTCCGGCGGTAGCGCGCCCAGCTGCCCTCGAGGCGGGCCTGCGAGTAGCCGAGCGCCTCCTCGGGCGTGGCGTCCAGGAGTCGGACGCGGTCGTAGGCGGAGATGACCTCCCGGTAGTATTCCTGCCAGATCCCCATGTCCGGGACGCTCGTCGCCCTGGGGCTGGCGGCCAGGGTGCGCATCATCGCGATGTGCGGGTGCAGGTTGTGCCCGGTGAAGTAGGGGCTCCACACCCGGAGCGGCGAAATCTTCACCTGGAGGTAGTCGAGGAGCTCGGCCCCGCTCATCTCCTCGCGGGTGGTTGCGGCGGGATTGGAGGAGTTGACGTATTTTATGAATTCCCAGGCCTCGCGGGCGTGCCGCGCGCCGCGGGGGATCGTGAGCACGTCCGCCTCGGCCATCGCGAAGTCCGTCACCCCCGGGACGGCCTCGGGCCAGGGCCCGACCCCGTAGTCCAGGCCCGGCTTGTACTGGTGGATGTAGTTGTCGTAGAAGACTCCCTGGAAGACCATTGCGACCTTTCCGGTGAAGAACGGGGCCGAGGGCGACGCCCACGGGCCGAACTCCGAGGCCAGGCGCTTCACGTCGTCGAGGCCGTAGTAGCGGGTGAAGGACTGGATCCAGGCAAAGGCCGCGACATTCCTCGGGTCGGTGGCGAATGTGATCCTGTGACCGTCATAGAGGCTCCCCCCGAACCAGTTGCAGAAGATCCACGGCCACCAACCCGGGTCCTGCGGAAGGAAACCGACCTGCGTGAGCCGGCCGGTCACCGGATCATGTTTTGTCAGGCGGCGGGAGTAGTCGTTCAGCTCCTCAAGCGTCCTGGGCGGCCTGTCAGGGTCCAGTCCCGCCTCCCGGAACAGGGTCTTGTTCCAGTAGAGCGCCTGCACCACGGGCGTGCTGATCCCGGCGTAGATGTGCCCCCCGTGGGAGCAGATGCGGGCGTACACCGGATAATAGCGGGAGAGCCATTCCGCATTGGACATGCCCTCGGCGCGGATGAAGCCGTCGAGGGGCTGGAGTGCCTCGGCGTCGGCGAAGGTGGCGATGTTCTGCTCGTGCAGGCCGGCGATGTCCGGGGGGTCGCCGCCCGCCGTGGCCACCAGGGTTTTCCGGTCGATCTGCGAGGTGGCGTAGTAGTCGACGACAATCCGGTCCTGGGACTGGTTGAACCTGTCGATGACCGTCTGGATCGCCTGCCCCTCGAAGCCGACCCACTTCTCCCAGTACGTCACGTGCACGGGCGCCGCGGAGGCGGGAAGGAGGGCCGCCAGGAGGAGGGGCAGGCAGGTCTTGGGTCTCGGAGTCAAACGGAAGGGAGGAAAGGGGGGGGTCCAGGCGGGCGGCCCCGCACCTCTGCCCCCGGGGCAGAGTGGACCTAGCGTTAAATCGCAGGTTTTCGACCAGATTCTTGATTATTGCGCCATAAACCCCAGATTGACCGGGTACATGGAAGTCGAAATCCAAGTGCCTGACGAGGTGCCGGTGATGACCCTGCCCAACCTGGCCTTCTTCCCCCAGGCCCTCCTTCCCCTTCACATCTTCGAGCCCCGCTACCGGCAGATGCTGCGTGACGTGCTGGGGAGCAACAGGATATTCGCGGTGGCCGGCCTGGACACGGGCGCCGGGGCCACGAGCATGAGGCACGAGCCGCCCTTCAAGGTCGCCTGCATCGGGCTCGTGAGGGCCTGCCAGAAGAACGAGAACGGCACCTCCAACCTCCTCCTGCAGGGGCTCTGCCGGGTGGCGATCGAGTCGATCGTCGCCAACGACCCCTACCGGCGAATCAGGATCCGAGCCCTCGCAAGCGAACCGGGGGCTGAGCCCGGCGAGAACGCGCGCCTGCGCAAGGAGCTGGCCCGGCTGATCAAGCTCAAGCTCCGGCTCTCCCCCGGGGAGCCCGGGGGCATGGCGGACATGCTCAAGTCGGTGGAGGACCCCGAGATATTCGCTGACATCGCCGCCTTCAACCTCTGCGACAGCGCGCCGCTCAAGCAGAGGCTGCTCGAGACGCTGGATGTCAACCAGCGCCTCCTCATGCTCCTGCGGGTGCTGCGCTCCGAGATCGACGCCGCGGTCCTGCACCTGAAGCTCCAAGGCGGCCTGCCCGACGACAGGATCACGCTCAACTGAACGTGCCAACAAGCTGAGCGAGATGGCCGCCGGAGATTCGCTTTTTTTTAGCAGGAATTGGCGAAACAAGGATCGGCTTTTCGCGTCTATCTGTTCAGGCATATCCCGTTCACATTGAAGTCCACCATTTCACTTCCCTCAGTGAAGGTTGTCGCGGTCGAGCAAGCTCGGAGGGTCCTTTACGTCGACGACATGCGCGAGCTCAGGGAGGTCGCGCGCCTGGCCCTCACGCGGGTCGGCCACAAGGTCGACCTCGCGAGCGACGGAAGCGAGGCGATTGAGATGGTGAAGGCGAATCCCGGGGCCTTCGACGCAGTCATCACCGACCATCACATGGACACCATGAACGGCCTGGAGCTCGTGATGAGGCTGCGCGAGATCCAGTACGGGGGGATGATCGCGGTCGTGAGCTCGGAGCTCAACGCGGACGTCGAGGTCGAGTACCGCAGGCTCGGGATAGAGAAGATACTCTACAAGCCGGTCGAGCTGTCCGCATTGCGCTCCCTCGTGCTCGAGTGCTGACGTACGGAGTTGGAACAGGCTGCCGGGGTTGAACCGATGACCCTTGGCTTACGATGCCGCATACCGCCATTCGCAGCGGGGGAGCCTCCCCCATCGGAAGCCCCAAAACGCTTCAATCATGGGGTACAAGTTGGTATGGAACCTACGCACCCCATGACCCCGCCACCGCCTGAAGAGAGCACCCCGGGCAGTTTCATCCTGCACCGTGCGCAGAGGAGCCCGGCACCCCCCCCGTCGCCGAGGGGCCTGCACGTCCCGCCCAGGGTGCACACCCTGGCGAGGCGGCGCATCGTCGGCCACCCCTGGGCGTTGCTTCTCCTCGCGGCAACGGCCCTGGGCCAGAATCCGCCGACCACGGTGGCCGTGGATGCGAATGCGAGCCGGCACCCCATAAACCCGAACATCTACGGGATCTGCTACGGCGACGCCGGCGACATGGCCGCGCTCAACGCGCCGCTCAACCGGTGGGGAGGAAACGCCACCTCCCGCTACAACTGGCAGATCGATGCGCATTCCGCGGACAGCGACTGGTACTTTGAGACGTATTCGGACGGTCCCGGGACGCCGAGCGGCTCTGCCGATGCGTTCGTTGCCGCGACGCGCTCGGCAAAGAACGGGGCCGAGCCCCTGATCACCATCCCCATGCTCGACTACCTGGCGAACCTCGGCCCGGGACGGACCACGCTGGAGGGATTTGCCGTCAAGAAGTACGGCGCGCAGACGGCGACCGACCCCTGGAACCCGGACGCAGGCAACGGAATGAGCGCCGCGACCGGCAAGAGCATCACCGGAAACGATCCCAACGACACGGGCGTGGCGAACAGCACCGCCCTCCAGCAGGCGTGGGTCGAGCACTTCGTCGGAACGCTGGGCAACGCAACGACCCCGGGAGGCATAAAATACTACATCCTCGACAACGAGCCCTCGCTCTGGAGCTCGACTCAGCGCGATGTTCATCCGCTCCCCACGGGCGACGAGGAGCTCTTCACCAGGATAAGCTCCTACTCGGCCGCGATCCGCGCAGCGGATCCCAAGGCGAAGATCGCCGGGCCCGAGGAATGGAGCTGGTGGGCGATGTACGCCAGCGGCCTCGACCAGGCCAACGGCACCTCTGCGGCCGCGTCCGATTACAACACCCATGGCAGGATGTACCACTATCCGTGGCTCCTCCAGCAGCTCCAGGCCTACAAGCAGAAGACGGGCGCGCAGCTCATAGACATCTTCACGGTGCACGGGTACAGCGACCTCCCCGACGGGAACGATGACAGCGCTTCCGGGCGGCAGCTCCGCAACCGCCAGACGCGCATCCTCTGGGATCCGAACTATCAGGACCCCGAGTGGTTTGGGGACATCGGCATCAACGGGCGCCTCATCAACTGGATTCCCTCGCTCAAGGCCATGGTGAACCAGTACTGCCCCGGCCTCCAGATCGGATTCACGGAGTACAACTGGGGCGACGAGGCGAACCTGAACGGCGCAACGGCGCAGGCGGACGTCCTGGGGATCTACGGAAGGGAGGGGATCGACCTGGCCACCCGGTGGACGACGGCCAAGAACACCTCGACCACGCCGGCGACGATCTACGTCACGTACCTGGCGAGCCAGATCTACCGCAACTACGACGGCAGGAACTCCGCCTTCGGCGACGTCGGCGTGTCGGCCGCGGTGGCGAACCCGGACAACCTCTCGGCCTTCGCGGCGGTGCGATCCTCCGACGGGGCGTTCACCGTCATGGTGATCAACAAGCAGGAAGGCTCGACCCCGGTTGCGCTCTCGATCGCCAATTTCTCCGCCGGAGGCACGGCCCAGGCGTGGCAGATCAACTCTGCCTCGCAGGCGTCGATCGCCCGGCTGGCCGACGTCCCGGTGTCGGCCGGCTCGGTCTCCCTCACGGTGCCGTCGCAGAGCATCACGCTCCTTGTCATCCCGCCGGGAGCCGCTCCGCGGCAGGCCAACCGGCTCATGAACATCTCGACGCGGTCCCTCGTGGGGACGGGCTCGAGCGTGGAGATCGCCGGGTTCGTGGTCACGGGCACCCAGCCCAAGACCGTGCTTATCCGCGCGAACGGGCCGTCGCTGGCCGCCTTCAACCTCACCGGGGTCCTGGCGGACCCCTCGCTCGCGCTCGTCGACGCGAACTATGCGGAGGTGGCGCAGAACACGGGGTGGTGCACCGCCCCGAACGTCTCCGCCATCCAGGGCGCGGCGGCCCTGGCCGGCGCGTTCCCGTGGCCCATTGGCAGCAAGGACTCGGCGATCCTGCTGACCCTCAACCCGGGCGCATACACCGCCCTCATAAGCGGGGCCTCGGGCGACACGGGGGTCGCCCTGGCAGAGGTCTACGACTGCGACGCGCCGGCGGCGGCGCAGCGCATGATCAACATCTCCACGCGATCCCTGGTCGGCACGGGTCAAAGCATCCAGGTCGCGGGCTTTGTCGTGGGCGGCACCCAGCCGAAGAGCATCCTCATCCGCGCCAGCGGGCCGGCCCTCGCGCCCTTTGGCGTATCGGGCACGCTCCCCGACCCCACGCTCAAGCTCTTCGACTCGTCGGGTTCCGCACTGACTCAGAACACCGGCTGGGGCAGCTCCGCGAACGCACCGGCCATCCAGGCGGCGGCGGCGCGGGTGGGCGCCTTCCCCTGGGCGGGCGGCAGTGGCGATTCCGCGATCCTCGTCACCCTCCCGCCCGGCGCCTACACCGCCCAGGTGAGCGGTGCGTCCGGCGACACGGGCGTGGCACTTGTGGAGGTCTACGACGCCGACTAGCGCCCCCCCCGAGTCATTGCCCAGTGCGGCTGGGCCACACCCATCATTTCGTCCCACAACCTGTCCCCAAACGTTGTTGTAGACACAAATGGAGCCGGCTGTCGGGGTTGAACCGACGACCCTCGGTTTACGATACCGATGCTCTACCACTGAGCTAAGCCGGCGTGAGAACGGTCAGTCCACCAGCCGCCCCAATGCCTGTCAAGGGCGGGTGGATTTGCCGAAAACGGGCCTCCCTGCACCCCCTTGCCGCCGCCCCCGTTCCCGAGTACGGGGCCTCATGCCAGCAGGGCGGCCCATTAGCGGCGTGAATGTCAAACGGCCTGATCTTCAGTGATTTCTAATAAACAATTTTTGTCATGGCCCGGGGGGGCACGGATTGCGATACTGCCCCCCACTACCCCCATCAGATAACCCCCGTCAGCATCATGGTCTCCTCCTCGTCCGAACCCCTTACGGACGGAGCGCCGGCAGCCAGCGTGCCGCGTTCCCTCCAAGACGTCGTCATCCGCCTCGCCGGCAATTCGCAGGACGGCATCCAAACGATCGGGGGCTTCCTGGCGCGCCTGGCGGGCCGGTCCGACCAGGACGTCATGACGTACATGACGATTCCGGCCACCATCTCCGGGGGCCCGTCGATATTCCAGGTCAGGATGGGGACCGGCGAGATCCTCTCGGCCGGGGACCAGGCGGACCTGCTCGTGGCCTTTTACCAGGAGAGCTACGCCAGCCACATCGGCTTCCTGCGCCCCGGCGGCGTGCTCATCTACGACAGCGACCACGTCAAGATCGACGCGGACGACCACCGGTTCACGCCCGTCGGCATCCCCATCACGGGCCGGACGGTCGAGGCCGTGGGGGGGTCGTCGAAGGACAAGGGCAAGAACCTGTTCGTGCTGGGCCTCCTTGCGCGCCTCTTCGAGCTGGACGTCGCGAAGCTCACGGGGCTCGTGAAGGACCGCTTCGGCGGGCGCTCCGAGGACATCCTGCGCAACGCCATGCTGGCCTTCGACGCCGGCTACGGGTACCCCTCCGATAATCTCCGCCAGTCCTTCTTCCGCCTCGAGGCCCCCGCGGCCACCGAGGGCGGGCGGCCCAAGGTCACGCTCGACGGCAACACCGCGCTCAGCTACGGGCTGATCGCCGCGGGCGTGCGCTACGGCGCCGGCTACCCGATCACCCCCTGGTCCTCGATCATGGAGACGCTGCGCACCGAGCTGTCGAAATACGGCGGGATATTCGTGCAGACCGAGGACGAGCTCGCCGCCATCTCCTACGCGCTCGGCTTCTCCTACGCGGGCCACCTCGCCGTGACCGGCAGCTCCGGCCCGGGCCTCTCGCTCAAGATGGAGGCCCTCGGGTGGGGCACGATGGCCGAGATTCCCCTCATCGTCATCAACGTGCAGAGGGGCGGCCCGAGCACGGGGATGCCGACGAACGTCGAGCAGAGCGACCTGCTCCAGGCCCTTTACGGGAGCCATGGCGACACCCCGAGGGTCGTCCTCGCCCCCAAGAACGTCGAGGAGTGCTTCTATGTCGCCCTGGAGGCGGCGCGCATCGCCCGGAAGTTCAGCACCCCGGTGATCATCCTCTCGGACCAGGGCCTCTCGTCCCGGATCGAGGCCTTCGACGAGCCCGAGCTGGAAAAGCTGATGGTGGACCCGAAGCTCAACCTCTCGGAGCGCGGTCTCGACTTCAAGCCGTACCCCCTGGACCGGATCACCAAGCATGCGACCCCGGGCTCGCGCATCGCCTCGGGCAAATACCCGACCGTGACGGGGCTCGAGCACGACGAGATGGGGCACCCCTCGGGCAACTCGGCGATGCACCAGAAGATGAACGAGAAGCGCCGCGAGAAGCTCAAGGCGCTGGCCGCCGAGCTCCCCCTCCCCGAGGTCTACGGGGACGCCGAGGGCGACGTCCTCCTGGTCGGGTGGGGCTCCACATGGGGGCCCGTCCGCGAGGCGGTCGGCCGCCTGCGCGCGGGAGGCGCAAAGGTCGGCCAGCTCCACCTGATGCACCTCAATCCGATGCCCCTGGGGATTGACGCCATCTTCAGGCGCTACCGCCACGTCCTTGTCGTCGAGATGAACGACCCGGGGATCTACGGCTTCGGCCAGATGGCCATGCTGCTCCGGGCCCAGTTAGCCATGCCGCACATCGCGAGCGTGGCGAAGACCGACGGCCTGACCTTCAAGGTGAACGAGATCGTCGTCGGGGTGAACAAGCGCGTCGACCTCAACCGCGAGGGCGCAAGGGCCTGAGCGCGCCGCAACCCAAACCCTCACAAAACCCATGTCCTCCGCCACCCTCACCCCCCCTCCCGCGGCCCCAGGCGCGCCGCTCACCAAGAAGGCGCTGACCGCCGACCACCCGACGTGGTGCCCCGGCTGCGGCGACTTCGCCGTCCTGGCCTCGTTCTACCGCGTCCTCGAGCGCCTGCAGTACCCCCAGGAGTCCATCGTCACCATGGCGGGCATCGGCTGCTCGTCGCGCTTCCCGTACTTCGTCAACACCCACGGGGGGCACTTCATCCACGGGCGCTCGCTGCCGTTCTCGGCGGCCGTGAGCCTCGGCCGGGACGACCTCCACGTGTTCGTCTTCGGCGGCGACGGCGACGGGTTCTCGATAGGCGGCAACCACCTGGTCCATACCGCGAGGAAGAACGTGAACCTGACCTATGTCATCATGGACAACTTCGTCTACGGCCTGACGAAGAAGCAGACCTCGCCCACCTCGCCGATCGGGTTCAAGTCGAAGACCGACCCCACCGGCGCGATCGACCAGCCGATCAACCCGATGAGGACGCTCGTGAACAGCGGGGCCACGTTCGTGGCCCGCAGCCACGCGACGCAGGTGAACCACATGATCGAGATGATGGAGCGCGCGGCCCGCCACGACGGGTTCTCGGTCGTCGAGATCCTCTCCGAGTGCGTCGAGTTCTACGAGGGGGCCTTCGACGGCGCCAATCCGCGCAAGGGCGGCCAGTTCAAGCTCATCGAGAACCACGACCCGAGCGACCAGGTCGCGGCGTACAAGCTGGCGTCCGAGCCGTGGCCCGGTCTCTTCGGCGTGTTCTACGAGGCGACAAGGCCCACGAAGAACGCCCTCGAGGCGGGCCTGATCGCAAAGGCGCGGGAGCGCACCAAGGGGGCCGGGGACCTGGAGCTCCTCCAGGCCTCGTTCCGCAAGGCGCGCTGAGGCGGGGATCCCCGGGGCTGCGCGACGCGAGCGGTTGACGCGGCGCCCGCGGGCCGGTTCCCATTGCGCCGCCGGAGCCCGAGACCCGTGATCCCGACAAGCCGATTCGACTACGACCTTCCCGCCGAGCTCATCGCGCAGGCGCCCGCCGCCCGCCGCGACGGCTCGCGCCTCCTGGTGGTCGACCGGGCCGCGCGCACGGTGTCCCACGGGATGTTCTCCGACCTCCCAGGCTTCCTGCGCATGGGCGACACGCTCTTCAGGAACAACGCGGCGGTGCTGCCCGCCCGGCTCCACGGGAGGAGGACGACCGGGGGAAAGGTCGAGTGCCTTCTGCTGAGGAAGCTGGGGGAGGAGCCCGGCGGCGAGACATGGCAGTGCCTCGTCAGGCCCGGGCGCAGGCTCCCGCCGGGCACCGTCTTTGAGCTGTCCGGGGGCTGCCTCCCGGCGGCCGTCGTCTCCGACAACGGGGACGGCTCCGTCCTGGTCCGGTTCGCCGTCGCGCCGGGCGACTCGGTGGCCGGCGCGGCGAACCGGACCGGGGACGTCCCCCTTCCCCCCTACATCGAGCGCAGGGACGGCTCACGCCGGGAGGAGGACCGCGAGCGCTACCAGACCGTGTATGCCGACCGGGACCGGCAGGTCGCCGTGGCCGCGCCCACGGCGGGGCTGCATTTCACGCCCGAGATCCTCGGGAGGATCGGGGCCCTGGGCGTGGGGACGGCTGACGTGACGCTCCACGTGGGCCTGGGCACATTCCGTCCGATCGCGACCGCGACCGTCGAGGAGCACCCGATCCACAGCGAGGTCTATGAGATCCCGCCGGCCACGCAGCGGGCCCTCTTCCCGCCCAGGTCGGGAAGGAGGATTGCGGTCGGGACGACCACCGTGCGCACGGTCGAGGACTTCCTCTCCCGCAATGCGGGGCCGTCCCCCCGGACGGTCGTGGCCGAGGCGGCCCTCTTCCTCCACCCGCCGGCGACCTTCCGCGGGACCGACGTGCTGATCACCAATTTCCACCAGCCCCGCTCGACCCTCCTCTGCCTCGTCGCCGCCTTCCTCGCCCCGGGGTCCGCCGACGGGATCGACTGGCTCCTGGAGATCTACCGCGACGCCGTGTCCCGCCGGTACCGCTTCTTCAGCTACGGCGACTCCATGCTCATCCTGTGAAAACGCCTTGTTGGGTTGTGTTTTCGTCCAAATGGATCCATCTGTTTCCGCTCCAAACGAATACACTCCAATGAAAATTCTGCACAAGACCCTCGCCCTCGCCGCCTTCGCCGCCGCCCTTGCCACCGCCGCCTCGGCCGCCGTTGAGACCTACGCGATCGATCCCGCCCACTCGTCCGTGGGCTTCTCCATCCGCCACATCCTCAGCAAGGTCCCCGGGCGCTTCACGCAGTTCAGCGGGACGATCACCGTCGACCGCGACAACCTCGAGAACAGCTCGGTTGCCGCCACGATCAGCATCGGAAGCATCAACACCGACAACGAGAAGCGCGATGCGGACTTGAAGTCGCCCGGCTATTTTGACGCCGCGAAATTTGAATCGATGACCTTCAAGAGCAAGTCCTGGAAGAAGACCGGCGAGAACACGTTCGACGTGACCGGCGACCTGGCGATGCACGGCGTCACCAAGGAGATCGTCCTCAAGGTGGACCTGCTCGGGTTCGGACCCGGCATGATGGGCGCGCAGCTTTCCGGTTGGGACGCCTCGGTCACGCTCAACCGCGAGGACTTCGGCATCTCCGGCCCGTCCTACGCGGACAAGATCCTGGGCAAGGAGGTCAATGTTTCGATCTCGATCGAGGCTGACCTCAAGAAGTGAGCCCGGACGAGCTCCAGGCCCTTATCGAGGAGGCGACTTTCGACTACGTCTCGGGCGACCCCGAGGCGGCCCTGGAGAAGCTGCAGCGGGCGACTGACGCGGCCCCCGACTCGTTCGAGGCCTGGCATGCCGTTGCCGAGATCAACCTGGCCCTCAGGCGCCTCGACGAGGCGCTCAAGGCCGGCGAGCGGGCCCATGCCCTGCGAAAGGCGGACCCGCTCGTGATCGCGACCCTCTCCCGGACGTGGATGGAGCGCGGGGACAAGGCCCGAGCGGAGCAGTACGGGGCGATGGCGCGGGTGCAGGGCTGGAAGGAGGAGCTCAGCTCCCCTCCCCCGCCCGATGCAGGCGGGTTGCGTTGAGCGCCAGCGCCGCCCGTTGACACGGCGCGCGCGCGAACGGTATTTTTGGCAGCCGACGCCCCTTCATGGAATCCCCCTCCTACACGCTGGAGTTTGAGAAGCCGCTCCGCGACCTCGCGCGCCAGCTGGACGAGCTGAGGCAGCAGTCCATAGAGACAAACGTCGACATGGTCCACGAGGCCCGGTCGATCGAGAAGAAGATCGAGGCCATGCAGCGCGAGATCTACTCCAACCTGACGCCCTGGCAGAAGGTCCAGCTCGCGCGCCACCCCAAGCGCCCCTACGCGCTCGATTACGTGTCCATGATCTGCAAGGGCTTCCAGGAGCTCCACGGCGACCGGCAGTACAACGACGACCGCGCGCTGGTGGGCGGGACGGCATTTTTCGACGGGCAGGCCGTGATGATCATCGCCCAGCAGAAGGGGCGCGACCCCAAGGAGAGGATCTCCCGCAACTTCGGGATGCCGCAGCCCGAGGGATACAGGAAGGCCCTCAGGCTGATGAAGATGGCCGAGCGGTTCCAGATCCCCGTCCTCTCGTTCATCGACACCCCGGGAGCGTTCCCGGGGGTCGGCTCCGAGGAGCGCCATGTCTCGGAGGCGATCGCCGTGAACCTGCGCGAGATGGCCATGCTCCGGACGCCGACAATCTCGGTCGTGGTCGGGGAGGGAGGCTCGGGCGGGGCCCTGGGCATCGGGGTGACCGACCGCGTGCTCATGTTCGAGAACAGCTATTACTCGGTGATCACCCCCGAGGGCTGCGCCGCGATCCTCTGGAAGGACGGTGCGGCGGCCCCCAAGGCCGCGCAGGCCCTCAAGGTCGACGCGGACGACCTGGAGAAGCTGGGCGCCATCGACGAGGTGATCGCGGAGCCGCTCGGCGGCGCCCACAACGACCCCCCGCAGGCGGCCGCGGCGCTCCGGTACTCGCTCCACAAGCACCTGAACGACCTCCGCGCGCTCGACACCGAGAAGCTCCTCGAGACCCGCTACGCGCGCTACCGCCACATCGGCACCTACGAGGAGGCCGGGGTCATCAAGTCCTGAGGCGCACTAGCGCCTCACCGTCAGGAGCTCGATCCCGGTGGCCCTTGCCATCGAGGGGTCGATCCCGACCAGGGCCGCGGACATGCGCACGTCGCCCGTCGCCACCTCGAAGCGCCGGGGCATCCCGTCCATGAAGCGCGAGATGACCGGGGCGACCTCGCGCCCGAGCACACTCGCGTAGGGGCCCGTCATCCCGACGTCGCACATGAAGGCGGTCCCCTTGGGAAGCACGCAGGCGTCGGCCGTCGGGACGTGGGTGTGGGTCCCGAGGACGGCAGTCACCCTCCCGTCGAGGTGCCAGCCGAGCGCCTGCTTCTCCGAGGTGGCCTCGGCGTGGATCTCGACGACGATGGCGTCGGCCTGACCCTTGAGGCGCTCGACCATCCGGTCCGCGCACAGGAAGGGGTCCTCGGCCTTCATGTTCATGTACTGCCGGCCGAGGACCGTGAAGACCGCGACCTTGAATCCGCGCGCCGAGATGACGACGTGGTCCCACCCCGGGCACGACGCCGGGAGGTTAGCCGGACGGCAGACGCGGTCCAGCTGCGCGATCTCGTTCTCCCAGCCGCGCTGGTCCCACACGTGGTCGCCGAGCGTGATCGCGTCGACCCCGGACTCGAGAAGCGACCGGGCGATCGCCGCGGTGATACCCGAGCCGGCGGCCGAGTTCTCGCCGTTGGCGATGACGAAATCGATCTCGGACTCGCGCCTCAAGCGCGCGACCCGCTCCTCGACGATCTCGCGCCCGGGCTTCCCCACTATGTCCCCTATGAACAAGAGCTTCAGCACACCCCGAAATTGCGCCTTGTGCGCCCGCCCGCCAGCCTATTCAGGAGGCTTGCCTCGCCCCGCCGAAAAGTGTCAGATGGCCGGCTTTTTCAACAGCACCAAGCCATGAAGCCACGCACCTCACCCACGCCGTTTCCAAAGGCCGAGATCGGCCGCGAGATGAAGGGCTCCGACGCCGTCGTCGAGTGCCTGATCCGCGAGGGCGTCGACGTCATCTTCGCCTACCCCGGCGGCGCCTCGCAGGAACTCCACCAGTCCCTGGCGCGCACCGACAAGATCCGGGTCATCCTCCCGCGCCACGAGCAGGGCGGCTCCTTCGCCGCCGAGGGCTACGCGCACGCGACCGGCAGGGTCGGGGTGTGCATGGCCACCAGCGGCCCGGGCGCCACGAACCTCGTCTCTGCGATAGCCGACGCGTACATGGACTCGGTCCCGCTCGTCGCCATCACCGGACAGGTGAAGAAGGAGTTCATCGGCAAGATGGCCTTCCAGGAGACCGACTTCTTCGGGATGACGCTGCCCATCGTGAAGCACTCGTACCTCGTGATGGAGGTAGACGAGATCCCAAGGATAATGAAGGAGGCCTTCCACCTGGCCCGCAGCGGCCGTCCCGGCCCGATCGTCATCGACATCCCGAAGGACATCCAGCAGGCGAAGTTCCAGCCGGTGTTCCCGGCCTCGGTCGAGTTCCGCAACCCGCTCCTCACGCAGGAGCACCACGCCGACGACGAGAGCCTGCGCAAGGTCCTCGCGCTCGTGGCGGCCGCCAAGAGGCCGGTCATCTACGCGGGCGGCGGGATCATCTCCGCCGAGGCGCACGGGCAGCTGCGCAGCTTCGCGGAGGCTACCAACATCCCGGTCGCCACGACGCTCATGGGGGTCGGGGCGTTCCCCGAGTCGAGCCCGCTCTCCATGCAGTGGTTCGGCATGCACGGCGCGGCGTACGGCAACTGGGCCGTCGACGAGGCGGACCTGCTCCTCGTCCTGGGCGCCCGCTTTGACGACCGCATCACGGGCGACACCAAGAGGTTCGCGACCCAGGCCACGATCGTCCACATCGACATCGACGCCAGCGAGCACAACAAGAACAAGCGCGTCGGGATGGCCATCGTCTCCGAGGTGAAGTACGCCCTCGGGCGCCTGAGCGAGCTCGTCAAGGCCTCCAAGTTCTCGCCCCCGGACACCGCCCCCTGGCACGCACAGATCGCCAAGTGGAAGAAGGACCATCCCTTCAGCTTCGAGCCGAGCAAGCACATCCAGCCCCAGGAGGCCGTGCAGGCCCTCTACGAGCTGACGAAGGGCGACGCCATCATCACGACCGGGGTCGGCCAGCACCAGATGTGGG
>PLXR01000062.1:19768-19946 GCA_003151495.1 Opitutaceae bacterium | reverse complement strand
TCGAGCCGGGCGCCCAGCTGGAGCTCACCGCTTCGTTTTGACGACGGGCGCCTGCCTCGCCTCTGCCTTCAGGCGCTCCAGCTCGGGCACCACGACCCGCTGGTAGCATTCCGGGCAGACCGAGTGGCTGATCTCGGTGCCGGTGCGCTCGTTGATGTAGCTCTCGATCTGCTGCCAG